>NZ_NTGZ01000251.1 GCF_002551245.1 Streptomyces sp. rh34 | reverse complement strand
CAGTGTCACACCGTCCACCACACCGTGGTGTCGGCGGGCAGCTCGGTCTCGGCGCCGTCCGCGGTGACCGGGGAGCTGGCGAGCAGGACCCGGCCGCGGGTGGCGATCTTGACGGGGGCGCCGGTGGTGTTGACGGTGCAGACGAAGCCGGGGCGGGAGAAGACGAGGACGCCTTCGGGGCTGTCCAGCCACTCGACGTCCGTGCCCGCGCCGAGGCCCGGGTGCTCCCTGCGGGCGGCGATGGCGGCGCGGTACAGCTCCAGGGTGGAGCCCTCCACGCCGGTCTGCGCCTCGACGGACAGCTCGCCCCAGCCGGCGGGCTGCGGAAGCCAGCTGCCGCCGTCGCCGAAGCCGTGACTACTGCCCTCGCGGGTCCACGGGATCGGGACGCGGCAGCCGTCGCGGAAGCCGTCCTGGCCCTCGGCGCGGAAGAACGAGGGGTCCTGGCGGACCTCGTCGGGCAGGTCCGTGACGTCGGGCAGGCCGAGCTCCTCGCCCTGGTAGACGTAGGCGGAGCCGGGCAGGGCGAGCATCAGGAGGGTGGCGGCGCGGGCCCGGCGCAGGCCCAGCTCGCGGTCGCCGGGGGTCCGGATCTGGGTGCCGAGGCCCGGCGGGTTGGCGAAGCGGGTGGTGTGCCGGGTGACGTCGTGGTTGGAGAGCACCCAGGTGGTGGGCGCGCCGACCGGGCGCATGGCGGCGAGCGAGGAGTCGATGACCTCGCGCAGTTCGGCGGCGTCCCAGGCGGTGGACAGGTACTGGAAGTTGAACGCCTGGTGCATCTCGTCGGGGCGCACGTAGTTGGCGGTGCGCTCGACGGTCGGGGTCCAGGCCTCGGCGACGGCGATCCGCCCGCCCGTCACCCGCTGCCGCCCTTCTGTCGAAGGCCCTTCGGGCCCCATTGCATCCGGGTACTCGTCGAGGATGGTGCGCCAGCTGCGGTAGATCGCGTGCACGCCTTCCTGGTCGAAGAACGGCATGACGTCGTTGCCGAGCAGCTTGAGCTGCTCGTGGGAGCCGATGTCGGGCAGCCCCTCGGCCTTGACGAGGCCCTGGGCGACGTCGACCCGGAAGCCGTCGACGCCCATGTCCAGCCAGAAGCGCAGGATGGAGCGGAACTCGTCGGCGACGGCCGGGTGCTCCCAGTTGAAGTCGGGCTGCTCCGGGGCGAAGAGGTGGAGGTACCAGTCGCCGGGGGTGCCGTCCGGGTTCACCGTACGGGTCCAGGCGGGGCCGCCGAAGATGGAGTCCCAGTCGTTGGGCGGGAGTTCGCCGTCGGCGCCCTTTCCGGGGCGGAAGTGGTAGCGCTCGCGCAGGGCGGAGCCGGGGCCCTCGGCCAGGGCGCGCTTGAACCACTCGTGCTGGTCGGAGGAGTGGTTGGGGACCAGGTCGACGATGATGCGCAGGCCCAGGCCGTGGGCCTCGCGGATCAGCGCGTCGGCGTCCAGCAGGTTGCCGAACATCGGGTCGATGGCCCGGTAGTCGGAGACGTCGTAGCCCGCGTCGGCCTGCGGGGAGGCGTAGAAGGGGCTGAGCCAGACCGCGTCGACGCCCAGATCCTTCAGGTGGGGCAGGCGGGCGGTGACGCCGGCGAGGTCGCCCATGCCGTCGCCGTTGCCGTCGGCGAAGCTCCGCGGATAGACCTGGTAGATCACCGCGTCCTGCCACCAGCCGGTGCGGTGGCCCGGGGCGTCGTCGGACGTGCCGGTGGAGGGGGCAGCGAGGTGCTGGGTCATGTCGTCCCTGGGGTGTCTGGGTGGGAAGCGGCGCCGGTGACCGGGTCGGGGGTTCCGGCGCCGCCGTGACGGGTGCGGTGGTGCGTGCGGGTGCTGGTGCGGATGGCCAGGGGGGGTCAGCCCTTGACGGCTCCGGCGGACATGCCGGTGACCAGGTGCTTCTGGGCGAAGAGGAACACCAGGGCGGCCGGGATGGCGATGAGCACGGAGGCCGCCGTCATGGGGCCCCACTGGGCTCCGTACTGGTTGACGAACTTCTGGAGTCCGCCGGCCAGCGTGAGGTTCTCGTCGCCGACCAGGAAGGCGGAGGCGTACGCCACTTCGCCCCAGGCCGTGATGAAGGAGTAGAACGCGGTGACCGCGAGGCCCGGCTTGGCCAGCGGCAGGATGAGCCGGAAGAAGGTGCCGAACGGGGTGAGGCCGTCGACCTCGCCCGACTCGTCGATCTCGCGCGGGATGGTGTCGAAGAAGCCCTTCATCATCCAGGCGCAGAACGGCACCGAGATGGTGAGGTAGGTGATGACGAGCCCGGTGGGCTGATTGAGCAGCCCCAGGGTCGACATGATGTTGTAGATCGGCACGATGAGGACGGCGACCGGGAACATCTGGGTGATCAGCAGTGTCCACATCAGCCCGCGCTTGCCGGGGAAGCGGAAGCGGCTCACCGCGTATCCGGTGGTGGCGGCGACGAAGACGCCGATCACGGTGGAGAGCGCGGAGATGATCACGGAGTTGGCGAACCAGTTGAGGAACTCCGTGTCGCGGATCAGGTTCGTGTAGTTGACGAACGTCGTCTCGCGGAAGAAGTCCATGGTGGTCGCGTACTTGGCGGGCTTCAGCGAGGTCAGCAGGACCCACAGCACCGGGAAGACCGCGATCACCGAGGCGATGATCAGAGTGAGGTGCAGGGCGACGGAGGCGAGCGGGGAGCGTTCGCCGCGCAGTCGGACCTTGGGCACGGCGTGCCGGGCCGGGGTGTCGGTCACGGTGGTCACCAGTTGTCTCCCTGGGAGCGCAGGACTCGCCGGTAGACCACGGCGAAGAGCATCAGGATGACGAGGATCAGCACGCCCCACGTGGAGGACTGCGCGTAGTCGCGCGGGCTGATCTCGAAGGAGAACTTGTACGCCTGGGTCACCAGGATCTGGGTCGCCTCGCCCGGTCCGCCGCGGGTCAGCAGGAAGATCACCGGGAACATGTTGAAGGTCCAGATGGTGGAGAGCAGGACCACCGTGGTGGAGACCGGGCGCAGTCCGGGCAGCGTGATGTGGCGGAAGCGCTGCCAGGCGGTGGCGCCGTCCATCTCGGCCGCCTCGTACTGCTCGGAGGGGATGGACTGGAGCCCGCCGAGGAGGGCGACCATCATGAACGGGATGCCGAGCCAGACGTTGACGGCGATGACCGCGAACTTGGCCCAGGTCGGGTCGTTCAGCCACGGGACGGCGTCGATGCCGGCACCGCCGAGGACCTTGTTGAGCAGACCGCGCTCCTCGTTGTAGAGGAAGCGCCAGGCGAAGACGGAGACGAAGCCGGGGATGGCCCAGGGCAGGATGAGGGCCATGCGGTAGGCGGAGCGCCCGGCGATGCGGCGGTTGAGCATGTTCGCCAGGGCCATGCCGAGGACGAACGTGACGCTCACGCAGGAGACGGTCCACACCAGCGTCCAGCCGAGCGTCCCGACGAACTGCGAGCCGGTCAGCGCGTCGATGTAGTTGTCCGCGCCGACGAACTCGTAGGTGGCGGGGATCTCGTTGACTCCGATGGAGCGTGCGACGTTGCGCTCGTCGGCGTCCGTCATCGAGAGGAAGATCCCGCGGACCAGCGGGTAGCCGATGATCACGCCGATCACGATGACGACCGGGGCGACCATGGCCCAGGCGTACCAGTGGACCGACAGGGCCCGCCGGAGACGGCCGGGCTTCGGTGGTGGGGTGCCAGTGCCGCGGCTCCGGCCGCGGGCGACGTGTCCGCCCGCGGCCTTCACCACCGACTGGCTGGTGTGGACAGCCATCAGTCGGCCAACCTTCCTGTTACTTCCAGCCCTCAAGGAGCTTGCGGTAGGAGTCTCCGGTGGCCTTGGCGGCCTTCTCCGGCGTGGTCTGGCCGGTGAGGACCTTGGTGTACTCGACGCGCAGCGGCTCGAAGAGGCTGCCGCCCTCGGGGATCCAGGGGCGCTCGACGGCGGTCTCGACGACCGGCTTGAAGAAGCCGACGATCTCGCTGTCCACGGCCTCCTGCTTGGCGTACGCGGAGGTGCGGGTGGGCAGCAGGTTCAGCTCGCCGGCGGCGGTGGCCTGGCTGTCCACGGACGTCATGTACTCGACGAAGGCGTAGGAGGCGTCGAGGTTCTTGGAGCCCGCGTAGACGGCGAGGTTGTGGCCGCCCTGCGGGGCGCCCTGGGCGACGGAGCCGGCCGGGACCGGGGCGACGCCCAGGTTGTCCTTGTCCGTGAATTCCTTGCCGGTCAGGGTGTCGGCGACGGCCCAGGGGCCGTTGATCATCATCGCGACGTCGCCGTTCTTGAACGCCTGCATCATGTTCTCCCAGCCGTCCGAGGCGTCCGTCTTCGCGGTGCCGTCGTCGACCAGGGCCTTGACCGCCTTGAACGCCTTGACGCCCTCGGGCTTGTCCACGGTGACGGTCTTGGAGGAGGCGTCGACCATGTCGCCGCCCTCGCCGTACAGGAAGGAGAGGAAGTAGTACGGGTCGTCGCCGCGCAGGTAGAGGCCGGTCTTGCCGGTCTTGTCCTTGATCTTCTTGGCGACGGTCTTGAGGTCGTCCAGGTTGGCGGGCACGTCGACGCCGGCCTCCTTGAACATCTTCTTGTTGTAGAAGACGCCCATGGAGTCGATGACCTGCGGGACGGCGTAGGTCTTGCCGTCGTACTTCGTCGAGGCGACGGCCTGCTTGAGGAAGTCGTCCTGGTTCTTCAGGGCGGCGGTGCCGTCCAGCGGGGCCAGGTAGCCGAGGTTGGCGAAGTCCGGCGTCCAGGCGACCTCGGAGCGGATCACGTCGGGGGCGCCGTCGCCGGCCTGGGCGGCGTTCTTGAACTTGTTCTGCGCCTCGCCGAAGGGCACGTTGACGTACTTGACGTCGACCTTCGGGTGCTTCTTCTCGAAGCCCTCGGCCAGCTTCTTGAAGACCTTGTCCTCGCTGCCGACGCTGGAGGTGTCCCACCAGGTCACCGTGCCGGAGAGCTCGCCCGAGCTCGTGCCGCCGCCGGACTCGTCGTCGCTGCCGCAGGCGGTCGCCGCGAGCGCCAGGGCCGCGACCAGGGCGGTGGCCGTTATGCCACGTCGCATCTGAACTCCTTCAACTGCCGTACCGCTCCGTCGCGGCGCCGGGTCGACGTGAACGTAACAAGGATGAAAGACGACCGAAAGACCTTGCGGAAGATTTCTGCAAGCCTTGGTGATCGTTACATTCGCGTGTCCTCAAGGTTGCCGTCAAGCCCCTTGACTACAGTCCCTCATCGCTGGCAGGAGCAGGCGGGACACGGTCTGCCCGCAGTGCGACGATCCGACCGCAGCCCGCGCCCCGGGGCCGCAAGTCCTTGCAAGGCGTTGCCGGAAAGTGCTCCGGCCCCCTCCCTCGCACCACCCCGCGCACATGGGCAATCCGACACGGGCCCGGTACAGTCCCATCCCATGACCGCACGGCTTGCCGATATCGCAACTCAGGCGGGGGTCAGCGAAGCAACGGTCAGCCGGGTCCTGAACGGCAAGCCCGGAGTCGCGGCGACCACCCGCGAATCCGTCCTCGCGGCGCTCGACGTCCTGGGGTACGAACGCCCGGTGCGGCTGCGCAGGCGCAGCGCGGGACTGGTCGGCCTGATCACCCCGGAGCTGGAGAACCCGATCTTCCCGGCACTGGCGCAGGTCATCGGCCAGGCGCTGACCCGGCAGGGCTACACCCCGGTGCTGGCGACCCAGACACCCGGCGGCTCCACCGAGGACGAACTGACCGAAATGCTGGTGGACCGGGGCGTCTCCGGCATCATCTTCGTCTCCGGGCTGCACGCGGACACCTCGGCCGACATGCAGCGCTACGAGCAACTGCGCGGCCAGGGCGTCCCCTTCGTCCTGGTGAACGGCTTCTCCGCCAAGGTGCAGGCGCCGTTCATCTCACCGGACGACCGGGCGGCGATGCGCCTCGCGGTGACCCACCTGGTGGCACTGGGGCACACCCGCATCGGCCTCGCCGTCGGCCCCAAGCGCTTCGTGCCGGTGCTCCGCAAGATCGAGGGCTTCCACGCGACGATGCGGGAGCAGCTGGGCCTCGCCCCGGACGAGGTGGAGGAGTTGATCCAGCACTCTCTGTACACCTTGGAGGGCGGCCAGGCCGCCGCCTCCGCCCTGATGGAGCGCGGCTGCACGGCGGTCGTGTGCGCGAGCGACATGATGGCGCTCGGGGCGATCCGGGCAGCCCGCCGGCTGTCGAAGGACGTGCCGCGCGACCTCTCGGTCGTGGGCTACGACGACTCGCCGCTCATAGCGTTCACGGACCCGCCGCTGACGACGGTCCGGCAGCCGGTGACGGCGATGGGCCAGGCCGCCGTCCGCACGCTCCTGGAGGAGATCGGCGGAACCCCGGCACCGCACAGCGAGTTCGTCTTCATGCCTGAGCTGGTGGTTCGCGGCTCGACGGCGTCGGGCCCCGCAGGCGGCTCAGGGTCGGCTCCTCGTTCTTGAGACGCACAATGTGCGACCGGAACCCGACCGTAGGATGATCGGGGGCAGGGGAATCTCTATGGAAGACTCTCTGCCTATGGGTGAAACACAGGTGACAGCGCACGAAGGCCGGTCGACGGCCGATCCTTCACCCATCGCGGCCCAGGCGGCGCCCGAGGTCACCCCCGCGTCCACCCTTCCCCCGGCTTCCGGGAAGTCCGGCCGGCTGGCCCGGCTCCGCTCCCTGCGGGCACCCCGCCGTCCCCGCATCTGGTTCGAGATCCTGCTCATCGCGGTCAGTTACTGGCTGTATTCGCTCGTGCGCAACGCCGTCCCGGAGCAGAAGGCTCAGGCGCTTCGCAACGCGGACTGGATCTGGTCGGCGGAGAAGTCCCTGGGCCTCGCCTTCGAGGAAACGGTCAATCACGCGGTCAATTCCGTGACATGGCTGATCGTGTCGATGAACTACTACTACGCGACGCTGCATTTCGTCGTGACCATCGGCGTCCTCGTCTGGCTGTTCCGCCGCCACCCGGGCCGTTACGCGGCGACACGGCTGGTGCTCTTCGCGACGACGGCCGTGGCTCTGCTCGGCTACTACCTCTACCCGCTGGCGCCACCCCGTCTGATGAACGGCGCGAACTTCATCGACACCGTGCTCCTGCACGAGACGTGGGGCTCGATGGCGTCGGGCGACTTCAAGAACATGTCGAACCAGTACGCGGCGATGCCGTCGATGCACATCGGCTGGTCGCTCTGGTGCGGCCTGACGATCTTCGCCCTGGCCTCGGCGCCCTGGGCCCGCATCCTGGGCCTGCTCTATCCGACGCTCACCCTGGTCGTCATCGTGGCCACCGCCAACCACTTCTGGCTGGACGCGGTGGGCGGCATGGCCTGCCTCGCGTTCGGCTACGCGGTCTCCCACGTCTGGTACGGCTCGCTTCCGCACCGGCTGCCGAAGTGGGTGCCGGACGGGCGGGGACGGCTGACCGGCCTGCGCACCGCCCGGCTGCCACGCCCGGCTTCGGAGCCGGAACCGGAGCCCGCGCCGCAGACGGCGGGCGCGCGGAGGGTGTAGGCGGCCTCCGGCCCCTCAACGCCCCACCCCGCGGCCTCCGGCCCCTCCACGCCCCACCCGGCGCTTGAGGACGTCCTTTCCAGCCCCTCCGGCGTTTGAGGAGCGGGGTCCGGGGCGGAGCCCCGAGGGGCCTCGGGGCCGGGCCCCGGGAGCACGTCTCTAGGGCGCCGCCCCGTAGAACCGCTCCTCCACCACCGCCCGCGCCCGCCGCGTGATCCGCCGGTAGTCGTCCAACATGTCCCCGACATGCCCCGGCTCGTACCCCAGGTACCGCCCGACCGCCGCCACCTCGCGCGGGTCGGACGGAAAGGTGTCACCCGGCCGCCCCCGGACCAGCATCACCGCGTTACGGACCCGCGTCGCCAGGACCCACGCCTCGTCCAGCGTCTGCGCGTCCTCCGCCGGAATCAGCTCCGCCGCACACGCGGCGGCCAGCGCCTCGCGCGTACGCGTCGTGCGCAGCCCGGGCTCCACCCACCCGTGCTGCATCTGCATCAGCTGCACGGTCCACTCGACGTCGCTCAGCCCGCCCCGCCCCAGCTTCGTGTGGAGCGTGGGGTCGGCGCCGCGCGGCATCCGCTCGGACTCCATCCGCGCCTTGAGCCGCCGGATCTCCCGTACGGCGTCCTCGCCGAGCCCCTCCATCGGATACCTCAGCGGATCGACCAGCTCGATGAAGTCGCGCCCCAGCTCCTCGTCGCCCGCCACCGGTTCGGCCCGCAGCAACGCCTGGCTCTCCCAGGCCAGCGACCAGCGCCGGTAGTAGGCCTCGTACGACTTCAGCGTGCGGACCAGCGGCCCGCTCTTGCCCTCCGGGCGCAGGTCGGCGTCGATCAGCAGCGGCGGATCGGCGGTCGGCAGCTGCAGCAGCCGCCGCATTTCTCCGATGACCGTGTTGGCGGCCCGGGCCGCCTCCTCGTCGCTCACTCCCTCGCGCGGCCGGTGGACGAAGAGGACGTCGGCGTCGGAGCCGTAACTCAGCTCGTGTCCGCCGAAGCGGCCCATGCCGATGACGGCGAACCGGGTCGGCAGGGTGTCGCCCCACTGCGCGCGGACGGCGGCCCGCAGCGCGCCCGCGACGGTGGCGGCGTTGAGGTCGCTGACGGCCGAGCCGACACGGTCCACGAGGGCCCCGTGATCCTGCTCGGCGGGGTTGTCCTCGGTGCCGTACGAGTCGATGAGGTCGGCGGCCGTCGTGCGGAACAGCTCGCGGCGGCGCACCCCGCGCACCACCGCGACAGCCGACTCCGCGTCCCCGGCACGCCCCACCGCGGCCAGAATCTCCTGCTCCAGGTGGGCCCGGGTGCGGGGCGTGAGCCCCTCCGGGGCGCCGAGGATCGCCACCGCCTCCGGGGCCCGCATCAGCAGGTCCGGGGCGAGGCGGCCCGCGGAGAGGACCCGGGCGAGGTTCTCCGCGGCGGCGCCCTCGTCGCGCAGGAGCCGCAGGTACCACGGGGTCTTGCCGAGCGCGTCGGACACCTTGCGGAAGCCGAGGAGCCCGGCGTCCGGGTCGGCGGAGTCCGCGAACCAGCCGAGCAGCACCGGCAGCAGGGTGCGCTGGATGGCGGCCTTGCGGGACACCCCGGAGGAGAGGGCCTCCAGGTGCCGCAGGGCGGCGGCCGGGTCGGCGTACCCGAGGGCCTCCAGGCGGATCGCGGCGGCCTTCGCGCTGAGCCGGGACTCGGCGGGGGCCAGCTGGGCGACGGCGTCCAGCAGCGGCCGGTAGAAGATCTTCTCGTGCAGCCGCCGTACGACGGACGCGTGCCGCTTCCAGGCCTTGTTCAGCTCCGCCACCGGGTCGGTGCGCATCCCGAGCGACCGGCCGAGCCGCCGCAGGTCCGCCTCGTCCTCGGGGACCAGGTGGGTGCGGCGCAGCCGGTAGAGCTGGATGCGGTGTTCCATGGAGCGCAGGAATCGGTACGCCTCGTCGAGCTGGGCGGCGTCCGCGCGCCCCACGTACCCGCCCTCGGCGAGCGCCCGCAGTGCCTCCAGGGTGGAGCCGCTGTGCAGGGAGGCGTCGCTGCGTCCGTGCACCAACTGGAGGAGCTGCACCGCGAACTCGACGTCCCGCAGTCCGCCGGGCCCGAGCTTCAGCTCCCGCTCGATCCGGTCGGCGGGGATGTTGTCAACGACACGGCGGCGCATCTTCTGCACGTCGGGGACGAAGTTCTCCCGGTCGGCGGCCCCCCAGACGAGCGGCGACACCGCCTCGACGTATTCCGCGCCCAGCTCGGGATCGCCGGCCACCGCGCGGGCCTTGAGCAGGGCCTGGAACTCCCAGGTCTTGGCCCAGCGCTGGTAGTAGGCGAGGTGGGAGCTGAGGGTGCGCACCAGCGGCCCGTTGCGGCCCTCGGGGCGGAGGTTGGCGTCGACCTCCCAGATGGTTCCCTCGACGGTGGTCTCGGAGCAGATCCTCATCATGTGGGCGGCCAGCCGGGTGGCGGCCTGCATGGCCTTGGTCTCGTCGACCCCGTCGCGCGCCTCCCCGACGAAGATCACGTCGACGTCGGAGACGTAGTTCAGCTCCCGCCCGCCGCACTTGCCCATCGCGACGACGGCGAGCCGGCACCGGGCCGCGTCCTCGGGCGCGGCCGTACGGGCGATGGCGAGAGCGGCGCGCAGGGTGGCGGTGGCGAGGTCGGCCAGTTCGGCGGCGGTCTGCGCGAGGTCGGTGGTCCCGCACACGTCCCGGGCGGCGAGGGTGAGCAGACACCTGCGGTAGGCGACCCGCAGCGAGTCCGGGTCGACGGCGCCGGCGAGCCCGCGCTCGAACTCGGCGACCCCGGGGTTCAGGTCGACCGCCTCGTATGTGACGAGTGCCTGCCAGTCGCGCGGGTGCCGGGCCAGGTGGTCCCCGAGCGCCTCCGAGGCGCCGAGGACCCCGAGAAGCCGGTCGCGCAGGGGTTTGGCGGTGATCAGGGTGTCGAGCAGCACCTGCCGCTCGCTCTCCGTCTCGGCCTCGGCGATCCGCACCAGGCCGCGCAGGGCCAGATCCGGGTCGGCGGTGGCCCCGAGCGCCTCCAGGAGGACGGGGTCGGACCGTACGGAGGCCAGCGCGTCCAGGTTGAGGAGCTGGTCCGCGGCGGACGGGTCGGTGAATCCGTGCCGCAGCAGCCTGGTGAACGTACTGCTTCTGCGCCCCGGCGCCGTCGTCATTGCGTGCTCTCCCGCCGCCCGAACCGATCTGCGTAACTGCTCAGCTGCTCCCTTGCCTCGTCGCAGCTCTCCGAGCCTAGTCCTGTACCGATGAATTCGGGGCGGGGGCGGAGTCCACCCACAGGAAAGCACCTGACAGCACCACTCGACGCCCCGCGGAGTAACCATGTCCACGACCGAGCACCCCCTGCCCACCCCTCCCCCGGCCGGCCCCCCGGC
>NZ_NTGZ01000250.1 GCF_002551245.1 Streptomyces sp. rh34 | reverse complement strand
GACCTGTACCGGCCCGCCGGGGCCTTCCCGGGTCAGCTCGACGGCACCGCGCTCCGCCGGCCCCGTCGCGTCGGAGCCGGTCGGCGGGCCGAGCAGCACGGCGCGGTCGGCCCCCGCGTCGTCCAGCAGTGCGGCCGCCTCCGGGGAGCCTTCGGCCAGGGACTGCGGCGCCTCCGAGACGATGACGGTCAGCGGAGTCGTGCCGGGACCGGCTCCGGGGCCGGGACCGTCGACGACGGCCGGGCTGCCACCGCCCACCTCGCGCGCCCCGGCGCCGTTGACCTCCCCGGTGTTCGGCACTTCTCCGTGGGATCCGCCGGCGTCGGCCCGGTCCGGGCCCGGCGAGGCGCTCCCCCCGAAGACCGTGTCCGGCCCCGTCGGCGTACCGGTCCCCGGCGACGGCAACGGTGTTGCCACCCCCTCCCCCACGATCGACGTGTCCACGGTCACCGGCGCGCCGAAGCTCTCCAGCGCCCTGCGCACCTCGTCGGCGTCGATCCGGACGGCGGGCCCGTTCCCGGCGGCCACCACCCGTACTTCGGGGAACTGCGACAGGTTGCCGTGCAGACCCTCGCGTACGCCGATCTCGGCAGGTCCGGGGGGCTGCTCGCCGCGCAGGGCCGCGAGGTCGCGCAGCGCCTGGTCGCGCACCTCGGCGGGCCCCTGGTGGACCTGCTGCCACAGGGCGTTCTCCGCGGCGGTCACCGGCAACGGGCCCGGTGTGTACAAGGGCGGGTCCACCGGGACGTACGCCGGCGGGCCCTCCAGCGTGTACGGCGGCGGGCTGTCCGCCAGGTCGGGGCGGGGAGAAGGATCGGCGGCGAAGTCGTCCAGCCCGGCAGGCCGGGGCGATCCGGGCCCGGAGCTGCCGCCGTCCGAGGACTCCGTACGCGGAGGGCCGCCGGTGCGGCCGGAACCGTCGTCGCCGCCGGTCCGCGCGGGGGCGTCGGAACCCGGGCCGCCCGAGACGGTGGGCGGCTGGTTGCGCAGGTTCTCGATCGCGGTGCGGAGCTCGTTGCCGGTGTTGACGGCGATGTCGGCCAGTCCGCCCTCGACCTTGCTGCTGACGCCGGCACCGACGAACGTGGTCCAGCTGGAGGAGAAGTCTCCCTCGAACGCACCCTTGATCAGGATCTCGGCGACCGACTCACCGCCGCCGGCCGCGGCGAAGTCGAGCACGCCCTTGAGTCCGTAGTGCCCGGCGAGCGCTCCGGGCCGGTCGGCGTTGTTCTCCAGCAGGCGGTAGTTGCGCCACAGGTCGGGGTTGGAGCGCCAGACGGCCGGGTCGTAGCGGAAGCTGAACGGACGGTCGCGGAGGAAGGCGGGCGGGCCGGTGTTCACGTCGGGGCGGGGGCGGTCCTCCGGGCCGCCGCCGGGGCCCGGCACCGGCTCGGGGTCCGGCTTCGGGTTCGGCTTCGGGTTCGGCCTCGGCTCGGGGCCGGGTTTCGGCAGCGGCTCCGGTTCGGGCCGGGGCTTCGGTTCCGGCGTGGGGTCGGGTTTCGGCTCCGGCTTGGGCTCCGGAGTCGGGGCGTCCGGGCCGGGCTTCGGCTTGGGATCCGGGGTGTCGAGCTTCAGGTCGGGGCCGGGGCCCGGCTTGTCCTTGAAGGGAGGCCCGTCCTTCAGGAAGTTGGTGTCGTAGCTGTTCACGATGTTCTTCGCCCAGTTCTCGAAGACACTGGTGAAGAACCCCGCCGCCGCGCCGAACGCGGCGGCCTTCCCGATGTCGCCCCAGTCGATGCCGTCCGGGCGGCGCCCGTCGGGGGCGAAGTTCATCATCGCCAGGCGGACGGCGAAGGTGGTGAACGCCTCGGCCAGCGCCTCGCTCAGGGTCGGCATCAGGTGCAGCCGCTTGAGCAGGTGGCTGAAGAGGGTGAGCAGCACGAACCGGCTGCGCAGCTTGGCCATCAGGATCTGGCTGGCGGAGGCCCCTCCGGTGAAGAAGGACAGCGCGAGGTAGATCGCGATCTCGATGAGCAGACGGACGATCTCGGCGATGACCTGCCACTTGGACTCCATGACGTCCATGCCGGTCTTGCGGCGGCCCGCACCGATCCCGTCGAGCTGCTTGGTGAACTCCAGCAGGTAGTTCTTGCCCTGGTCGTCGATGAGCGCGCCCATCGCCTGCTTGTAGGAACTCGACAGCTCGTCCGGCATCTCCTGCGCGATGTCGTGCACGGACTTCTCGATCAGCGCGGACAGCTGCTCGATCTTGCGGGCCATGCCGGTGAAGTTGTACTGGCTCTGGTCCGCGAGATCCTCGTCGATCGTGGTGAGGAACTCCCCGGTCAGCGCGAAGATCATCGCGTTGATCTCCGGCGTGGGCATGATGCTCAACGGCGGCCGCCTCCGGTGCCGTACGGGCAGCCCGAAGCCGCCGCTCCCCCGGTTCCCCGGTAGCGGCCTTCGAGACGGAGATCAGCGGCGGCCATGCCCGCCCGTGCCGTCGCCGAACACACCGTTGGCCTCGGCCTGGCTGCCGTACTGGTGGAGGCCCTCCAGGTTGGTGTCCCGGGTCTTGCGCACCAGGTAGATCTGATCCTTCATCGCCGCGGTGCTGGCACTGAGCGCGTCCCGGAAGCCGGTCATGGTCGCCGTGACCATCTGCGTCTCCTCCCGGTCCCGCTCGGTGGCCTTCTGGCTCATCTCGTCCGTACCGGCCGCCGTGCCGACCCAGCCCGCCGTTTCGTACACCCCGTCCCGGAAGTCCGTCAGGATGGACATGGCGAGGTCCGCGATCTGGTCCTGCTGTCCGGTCAGCGACTCCACCCGGTTGGGGTCGAAGTAGTAGTGCCCGCCCATCTCAGTCCTCACCGTCCTCGTCGAGCGCGTCCCGCCAGGCGGACTTCGCACCGTCCGGCCGCGGCCGGCCCTCCTCGTCCCTCTCCAGCACCTCGGGCCCGAAGATCCGCGCCCAGTCCAGCTCGAAGCCCGGCAGTTCCGGAACCGCGCTGCTGGGTTCGGTGAACGGCATCATCGCCTTCATCACGTGCCGGTTCATCACCACCCGGGCCTCACTCGCGGCCTCCAGCACGCTCGCCGCCAGCTCCTGGGGTGACATGTCGCGGTACTTGTTCTCCAGGAACTCCAGGCTGGTCAGCTCCCCCTGCGGGCCCACGGTCGCGCGCACCGCACGGTCGGAGGAGACGCGTGCGAACGAGGCCTGACGCAGCTCGCGTTCGGTGCGCGCGATGGCTTCCTGCGCCGACTGGAGCTCGGCCATCGCCGTCTCCAGGCGCTTCTCCAGAGGTTCCGGCACGCCCATGTTCCCTTCTCGGTTCTCGCTGATCAGGGAGCACCGCCCGGCCGGACCGCGCACCTTGATCGACTCCTGACGATTCTGCTGATGGCCTCCCCGCAGGGGAAGCCGGTACGGTACGCGATCGCTGTGGAATACGTCTCCCGCCCGCCGGGCACCTCGACTCCTTCGCGGTCAACGTCCGATCACCGCGGGACTGCCGCCCTCCTCGGTGCCCCACACGTCCTCGTCCTCCTCCAGATAAGCGGAGGAACTGGTGGTCCTGCGGACGGCGTCCGGCTCATTCTCACCCTTGGTGTCACCGCCGTTGCTGGTGGTCGAGACCCGGGAGGCGGGCGCGAGGAAGGTGTCCTCGCCCTCCTGGCGATTCCAGGCCCCCCGGCGCCGGCGCTTGCGGCGCTCGCTCTCCTCCGCCGCGTCGACCAGCACCGCGCGCACCCGTTCGCCGTTGCCCTTCTCCCCTCCACCGGCCCCCATGCCCGCGCCGCCCATCGGCATTCCGGGCGAGCCGGGCATGCCGGGGGTGCCCGGGGAGCCGGGGGTCTGGCCGGGGTTGGCCGCGACACCTGAACCCTCCCCGAGCGGGCCGCCGTTCAGCCCGCCGTTCGACGACAGGCCACCGTTGAGAGCGGTGGCGCCGAGGTTGTCGCCACTGCCGAGGCCGAGGTCGGAGAAGGGCACGTCGCGGGAGACCGTACTGGGCCCTCCCCCGGAGCCGCCACTGCTGCCACCGCCGTTCCACCCGCCCATGCCGCTGAGGTCCAGGCGCTCGCCGGGGCCGCGGTTCAGGTCGGAGTTGAGTCCGCCCAGGTCCACCGTCCGGGTGGTGCCGTCCGGATCCGTGACGGTCGTACGACCCGTGTCCGGATCCACGACCTGCGTACTGCCGTCCGGGAACGTCGTCTTCAACTGACCATTGTCCAGAACCGTCTTCGACCCGTCCGGATTCGTCACCTCGGCACCGTGCGTCAAATCCACAGCCCTGGTCGAACCATCCGGATCCGTCACCGTCAACTGCCCGGTCTCCGGATCGAACGAACTCCGGCTCCCGTCCGGGAACACGCTGTTCAGATCACCGTCAAGACCCAGCGACGTACGCCCACCGGTCGGCGTCTCCAGCCCATCCCGCACCCCGTCGAGACCACCGACATCACCCAACCCGCCCAGACCACCCAACCCGCCGGCCGAGTTGTCCAGGTTGTTCAGACCCTCCAGGCTGCCCAGATCGGTCGTGGTGCTGCTGCCGTCCGGGTTCGTGGTGACGGCCTGCCCGGTCCTGGGGTCGATGACCTGCTTGGTGCCGTCCGGGTAGGTGGTCGTCAGGTTGCCGTCGCGATCGAGCGCCGTGACCGAGCCGTCGGGGTTGGTGATCTTCGCGCCGCCGCCGAGGTTGCGCGTGACGGTGGAGCCGTCCGGTGAGACAGTGGTGAGGTCCCCGGTCCCCGGGTCGAACGAACTCTTGCCGCCGTTCGGGAAGTCCGTGGTGATCGCGCCGTCCCGCAGACGCGTGTTGCCTCCGGTCGGCGTGTTCAGGCCGCCATTGCCGGGGAGATTGCCCAGGCTCCGGGTGAAGGCCCCGTTCGGGTTGTTCCCCGCCCCGTCCTGGCTGCCGTTCAAGGGGCCGAGGTTGCCGAGGCTTTGGGTGAGCGGGGGAATGACGGGCGGGAAGGACTGCCCGCCCGGCGGGCCGCCGTTCGACGAGCTGCCGTCGGGCAGGGTCGAGTCCAGGTTTCCGACGTTTCCGAGGTTTCCGACGTTTCCGAGGTTTCCGAGACTGTTCAGCGCCTCGTTGTTGGCGTTGCCGAGATTGCCCAGGCTGTCCAGCACGTCGTTGTTGGCGTTGCCGAGGTCGTTGAGGTTGTCGAGCGCCGTGTTGTTGATGTTCCCGAGGTCGTCCAGAACGGTTTTGCTGTTGTTGTTCAGATCGTCCAGGATGTCGTTGTTGTTCTTGTTCAGATCGTCCAGGATGTCGTTGTTGTTCTTGTTCAGATCGTCCAGGATGTCTTTGTTGCTGTTGTTCAGGTCATCCAGGACGTCGTTGTTCTTGTCGTTGAGGTCGTCGAGGATGTCGTTGTTGTTCTTGTTCAGGTCATCGAGGAAGTCGTTGTTGCTGTCGTTGAGCTTGTCGAGCCACTCGTCGATGTCCGGACCGCCGTTGCCACCCGGGTCGTCGAGTTTGTCCTCGGCGTAGTCCTCGCCCGCCGTGCTGGTGGTCTTGGGCTTCGGGACGTTCTCCGTGAAGTCCTTGGTGAGATCGAGGAAGCGGTTGTTCAACCATGACGTCTGCTCGATGGCAGGCCTGACCAGCTTCTCGTCGACACCCTGGTTCCACAGCTCGACGGCCTTCTCGCCGACCTTCTTCCAGTTGGCGATGTCGCTCAGGTCACCGTAGTCCGGGTGCGCCTGGAGGAAGCCGTCCCGCGGCGAGTGGGTGACCGTGGTGTAGCCGGCCCCTTGGTAGCCGGTGTGCGTATAGGCCTCGATCCCGCTCTTCCCGATGTTGTGCTCGTTCACCCAAAGGGCTAGATCGTCCAGCAGATAGCGCAGCACCCGCAGCGGGTCGTAGTAATCGGACTTCGCCCACTCCAGCCATTTCTCCAGCAGGGTCGTGGCGACTGTCTGGAGGCTCTCGCTGCCGATGGCCAGCGCCCGGGAGTGGACGGTGCCACCCTCACCGGTCACGCCGTCGGCGTTCGTGGTGGCGCCGAACGTCTCCACGTAGCCGTCGTAGTTCTCACGGATCTTCTTCAGCAGGTTACGGAAGACGTCGGCCGCCTCGCCCTTCCAGCTCGCGTCCTCCCGGGCGAAGCGGTCCTCCCAGTCCTTGAGGATCACCGCCTTGTTCTTGAAGAACTGTGCGGCGCGGTCGAAGGACTCGCCGGTGGAGTGGAAGGACTTGAGCACGACCGCGTTGGCGTCGTCCACCGGCTGTTCCGCGAACTTGACGCCCTCGGTGCTGCCGTCGCGCAGGGCCATCAGCGCGGCCCGGGGCCCGTTCATGTACTGGGCGAGCGGAATCGTGCTCATTTCCTGCTTGTTGTAGTCCTTGAAGTCGTTGCCCTCACGGACACTGACGTCGTCGACGTCCTCGGCCGACGTGCTCGCGAAATGGAGCTCGTTGTCCGACTTGACTCGGCCCTCGAAGACGATCCGGGCCTGCATCAGGGAGGACTTCTTGTTCTTGTCCAGGAAGAAGATGTCGTAGTCCTGGCCCTCGTTCACGAGGAAGCCGGACTCGGCGACAACGGACTTCAGGTCGCGTTCGCGGATGTCCATCCGGAACAGCGGGCCCCCGCTGGTCGAGGTGAGCTTCTCGAAGATGGTCTTGCGGTCCGGCACGGGGTAGCCGGTGATGTGGCGGACCAGGACCGCCCAGGCGTCCTCCGTCTCCGCCTCGTACCCCTTGAGATTGTCGAGGTTCTCGCGGGAGTCCGGGTCCGTGTTCTCGACCTCAGCCACTGATGGCCCCTTCGGCGCTGGTCCTGATGATCCTGGTCCTGGTCGAGGTCAGGAGGTTTCCTCGTCGTCGCCCGTGCCACCGACGGTGAACGCGTCCACCTCGTCGAAGGACTGGAGCAGCGTCTGCGCGTCGATCGCGTCGATGTTCTTCTCCTTGGTCTTGTTCGCCTCCTCGATGGTCTCGGTGAGGGCTTCCTTCAGCTCCTTGAAGAGGGCCACCTGGTCGAGGAGGAGCTTGTCGATCCCGGTGGCCGCCGTAGTGATGGCCGTGAGCATCGTCTTGCCCGAGACCAGGTCGCCGTCCTCGCCCCGGCCCATCTTGCCGATGCGCAGGATCTGCTGATCCTTCTTGGAGTTCTCCGCCGTCGTGTACCCGGCGACCAGGTCGCCCAGCGGGCGGACGCCTTCCGCGCTGGTGTCCTCCTGGTGGACCTTCGCGCTGCGGCGGACCGGTTCGACCTCCAAGTCCCGGAAGTTCTCCATCTGCTTGAGGTCAAAGTGCTTGACGTCGGCCTTCTCGCCGGCCATGAGGCGTCCTCCTGCGGTTGGAGCGGGACAGGGTCACGGGAAACGGGGCGGAGCGGGGAGCACACGCGGGCGCCGGGGTTCACCTCCGTACCGCAGGCGAACCCCGGCGGGGACTATCGGGCGCGCACACCGCCCCAGTTGTCGGCGCTCCTGCGCTCGTCGCGGGAGTGGTTGTCGTGGATGCTCTGGACCAGCTCGCCGCTGTCGCCGAGGAGCAGGGCCATGTTCTTGGTCGCCTGGTCCCACTCGGCCTGGACACCGCGGTACATCTGCTGGTCGTCACCCTCCCACGAGGTCACGAGCGGCTTGAGCTCGTCCTCCAGGTTGTTGAGGGTGGTGATGATCTGCTGGGTCTGCTGCTTCAGCTCCTCGATCGCGTTGCGGACCGTGGAGTACTGCACATCGATGATGCCGTCGGCCATGACATCTCCTCTCGGGTGGCCGGGCCCCTGGGCCCGGGGATGCTCACAGGTTCCGGCCTCCGCGAAAGGGGCCGGTGCCGCCGGGGACGGGTCAGCGCAGCGCCTCGAAGACGCCCTGGCTGGTCTTGCTGTTGAGCACCTCGGTCAGGTCCTGGTTCTCCTTCGCCAGCCGGTCGGCCGACGTCACGTTCTCCTGGAGCGCGTCGACCATCTTGCTGATCTGCACGACGACCTTCTGCGCCTCGCCGTTCCAGCTGCGGAACAGCTTCAGCAGGGCCTGACCCTCGTCACCGCCGACGCCTGAACGCGCGGCGATCTCGGCGACGTTGTTCTGGATCTTCTCCACCGCGGCCCGGGCCGACTCCAGAGAGGAGACACCCCCCAAGCCCTTGGCATAGTCCGCCCGCCTCTGGCCACTGTCCGCCATGTCGCGCTCCCTTCGTTGAGTGACTTCCCATCGCACCGTTGCCCGCTGAGGCTAAAGAGAACTCCGTGTCCGGCGCAACGCGTGCGGGGAAGATTTGAGCATAGTTCCGCGCGTCAGAATCCTTACACCCCAACGGAGTTGTCCGAAGGTTTCCACGAAATGAACGCGGCCTGCCCGACGGGCCCCGGGGCCCGTCGATGCGGACGGGAAACGGGCGGCCGGAGAATCCGAACGGTCATCGAGACGGTCCGTTTCCGGCACTGTGCGCCCCTTTTCGCAGGATCCCCCGGAGGAACGGGCAGTCGATTTTCTGAGCTTTTTCTGAGGTTTCCCCGAGCGCGCCGCCCACGCCGAATAGCCCCTCGGACGATGCCAGGTCAGGTACGACGTTCCACTTCTCCGCCCTTTTCTCTTTCTTCGGCACCGTATGGGGTGTTTGCCTGGATCATGGCTGGAAGTCGACTGCTCCGGTCTTACCGGAAGCGCCGCACTTCGGGGCGGTGAACCTGGGCTCCGCGGCGCCGGAGGCGGCGGCCGGATCGAGGTCCGCTCCGGTCGGCAGAGCGGCGAGCAGAGGTGCGGGGACCGATCCGATGTCCCCCTCCCCGTACCCGAGTGCCTCCAGGGAACCCTTGGCCGGGACCCGGTACTTCACGCCGTTGTCCGCGACCAGGTAGGTGGTTCCGGAGTGTGCGGCGCCGCTCGCGTGCAGGGCCCTGACCAGCGCGCCGTGCCCGGGGCGTACCACCGTGGCGTCCGTCCGGGCGCAGGCCTCGACCAGCGGCTGAGCGGTTCCCTGCGACACCGCGACGGGGGCGAGCCCGGTCAGCGGGACCAGCACCGACCCGATCCGGGCGCCGCCGTTGCCGCCGTCCACCTGTGCGCAGAGGGCGGTGCCGCGCGGCGCGGACCGCGGGACGGGCGGCGTTCGAGGCAACTCCGCGGTCGCGGAGCCGGCGGGGGCCTTCTCCTTGGCCCGGTGCGTACGCAGCGCGTCCGCGCCGACCGCCCGGGCCTCGGGCGAGCGCCCCTGGTAGGCGTCCTTCTGGGTGGCCGGGTCGCCCAGCATCAGGGCGGCCTCCAGCCGGGAAAGCGGCACCAGGCCGTCCTTCCGCAGCAGGTGGTACGTACTGCCGCCGCCGGGCACGCTGATCTCGAAGAGCTGGCCGATCCGGCTCGGTTCGCCGCCGAGCACGGGTCCCTCGCCTCCGCGCCCCGGCACCTCCGGCGGCTTCAGGGCCGGGCCGGGAGCGAGGGCGTCGAGGAACGCCGCCGAGACCGGCATGGCCCGCTCGGAGCCGTAACCGAGGGCGTTGCGGGCGTCGGAGTCGGGGTCCAGCGGGAGCCGGCTGCCCCGCCACACCAGGTACTGGGTGCGGTCCGGTCCCTCCACGAGAACCCCGCGGTCGGCGCCGACACCCCGGGATTTCAGCGGCGCCCCGACGACCACGGTGGTGGCCCCGGGCCGGTCCACGCCTGCGGCCGCGACGGCGCCGGAGGTGCTGGGCAGGGCACCGTCCGGTCCGGTGACGCACATGTGCCAGGCGCCGGCGTCGAGCCCGCCCGGGCCGGGCAGGGTGTCCGGGGCGCCGGGGATGCCGGCCGGGGCTCCCACGGGGACGTCCCGCAGCGAGGCGGTGGAGACGTCCACGGCCTTGAGGTCGGACCCGCCGATCAGCCGCGCCGAGGCGTAGTTGCGCACCGGGTGCAGTACGCCGTCGGTGCCGGTCCACAGGTAGCGGGCGCCGGTCTCGCGGTTGACCACCAGGTGCTCGCCCTTGCGCCAGGTGTCGTTCCCGCCGGGCCGCAGCAGCCCGTAGACGGTGGCGCCCGCTCCGATCAGGACGGTCACCAGCAGGCCGAAGACGACGCCCCGGGTGGTGCGGCCCAGTGGGCTCTCCGGGGCGTCCGGGTCGGCCGTCAGCAGGCCCGAGCTGAGCCTGCCCATCATGAAGCCGTGGGCCTGGACCTGGTCGCGCTTGGACTGCACAGCCTCTCCTCAACTCGTTTCTGGTGGACCGGCGTACGGGGTGGCTCAGCCGAACAGGCCGCGCAGCCAGCCGAAGAGGCCCGCCACCCACAGCGTGAGCGGGAGCAGCGCCACGGCCAGGCCGGTGTGCGCCAGTTCCGCCGCCCGGCCCCAGTACGGCAGCACCCGTCGACCGGGCACTGTCCAGGAGGCGGTCACGAGGACGGCCGCCGCGGCGAGCAGCACCCCGAAGACCACCACGCGTCCGTCCCCGTCGCTGTCCACCGCCCAGGCCCGGGCGAGCAGCAGCAGCCCCCAGATGCCGGGCACCGCCAGGGTGAGGCGCTGGCCGATGTGGATCAGACCCCGGGAGTGCAGGAGCAGCAGCAGGGTCAGCGCGAGCGCGGTGAGCGTCTCCGGGAGGTCCGGGTGCTGGGCGAGGACCGTCAGGGCTGCCGCGGCGATGGTGCCGGTGGCGGCGAAGAGCGCGGTGACCCAGCGCCCGGCGAGTTCGGTGCGCTCGGCGACCTCGTCGCCCGCGTACGGGTCGATGCCTTCCTGGAGCTGTCCGGCGGTGGACGGCAGCGCGGGCATCCGCATGCCGGCCAGCTTGAAGGCGAAGGGTGCCACGGCCCCGGCGGCGAGCGCGACGACCGTCGCCACCAGCGCCACCGCGGCCGCCGTGTCCAGGCCGGTGTATCCCATCAGGGTCCCGGAGACCGCGGTCGCCACGGCGACCACGGCGGTGGCCAGCAGGGCGGGGGCGCCGACCGCGGTGGCGGCGAGCGCGAGGAC
>NZ_NTGZ01000025.1 GCF_002551245.1 Streptomyces sp. rh34 | reverse complement strand
CGGTGGACCTGCTCACCGACCCGGTCGCGCGGGCGGCCCTGCGCCGCTGCCAGGGCGAGGCCTGCCACCGGCTCTACCTGGACACCTCGCGCGGCGGGCGGCGGCGCTGGTGCTCCGGCGAGGTCTGCGGCAACCGCGAACGGGTCGCCCGGCACCGGCGCCGGACCATGGGGGCGGCCGACGGACGGGGTCCGGCGAAGGAGACTCCGCCCGGCGGGGAGTGAACCGGGCCCCGCACCCGCCCCGCCCCGGCACGCCCCGTCACGTCCCGTCACACCCCGTTCGGCACGACGCGCGATCGCCCCCCGGTCGGCAGGTGCGCTCGGGCCCCCCTTCGCTATAGGGTTGACGGCTGCCCAGTGCACGTCAGAAGGGGGCCTCGGTGGCCGCGCAGGATGCCGCTGTCGAATCGCTGCGGGACCGGGAAATCGGTGTCGAGCAGGAGCATCTCGACCGTGTTTATCACCGCCTCGAAGAGAAGATCCACGAGGCGGAATTTCTTATGGACGACGCCGTCAAGCGCGGCCAGGTCGGTACCCCCGGCGCGCTCGCGGAGCGGGACGCCCAGGTGTTCCGGGCGGGGATCCACCTCAACCGGCTGAACAGCGAGTTCGAGGACTTCCTCTTCGGACGGATCGACCTGCTGCTCGGCAAGGACGGGGAGCGCGGCCCGGACGGCGCGTACACCTCCGTCGAGCCGGCCGACGACACCGTACGGGAGGACGCCACCGCCGATATCGCGGAGACGCTCCACATCGGCCGGATCGGGGTCCTGGACTCCGACTACGCGCCGCTGGTGATCGACTGGCGGGCCCCGGCCGCCGCCCCGTTCTACCGCTCCACCCCGAAGGAGCCGGGCCGCGTCGTACGCCGCCGGGTCATCCGCTCCAAGGGCCGCAAGGTCCTCGGGGTCGAGGACGACCTGATGCGTCCGGAGCTGACCGCGTACCTGGACGGCGAGAAGCTGCCGGTGATCGGGGACGGCGCGCTGATGGCGGCGCTCGGCCAGGCCCGCAGCCACACCATGCGGGACATCGTCGCCTCCATCCAGGCCGAACAGGACCTGGTCATCCGGGCCCCCGCCGCCTCCGTCACCGAGGTCACCGGCGGCCCCGGCACCGGCAAGACCGCGGTCGCCCTGCACCGGGCGGCGTACCTGCTCTACCAGGACCGACGGCGGTACGCGGGCGGCATCCTGGTCGTCTCGCCCACCCCGCTCCTGGTCGCGTACACCGAAGGGGTGCTGCCCTCGCTCGGCGAGGAGGGCCAGGTCGCGATCCGCGCGGTCGGCTCGCTCTCCGACGACGCGGCGGGCCTCCAGGGCGCGACGACCTACGACGAGCCGGCGGTGGCCCGGATCAAGGGCTCCTCCCGGATGCTCCACGTGCTGCGCAAGGCCGCCCGGGGCGCGCTGGAGCAGGGCCGGCCCGCGGCGCCACGTGAGGAGGCGGGCCAGCTCTCCTTCGGCGAGGAGCCCGAGCAGGGCGCGGCTGCGGCGACCCCGAACCGGCTGCGCGTCGTCGCCTTCGGGGCCCGGGTCGAGCTGGAGGCCGACGAGCTCCAGCGCATCCGCCACAACGCGCTGGGCGGCACGGCCCCGGTCAACCTGCTGCGCCCGCGCGCCCGCAAGCTGCTGCTGGACGCCCTGTGGAGCAAGTCCTCCGGACGCGGCCGGTACACCGACCCCCAGCTGGTGGCGGAACTGCGCTCGTCGTTCGACGAGGACGTCTCCACCGAGACCCCGTTCCTGGAGTTCCTCGACGCCTGGTGGCCCGAACTGACGCCGCGCCGGGTGCTGGCCGCGATGGCCGACGAACGGCGCCTGGGGCGCTGGTCCCGGCGCATCCTCAACCAGGGCGAGGTGCGTCGCCTGGCCCGGTCGCTGAAGCGGCTCGACGCGGACGGCAACGGGCCGCTCTCGGTCCACGACGTGGCGCTCCTGGACGAGCTCCAGGCGCTGCTGGGCACCCCGAACAAGCCCCGGCGCAAGCGCGAGGCGGACCCGCTGGACCAGCTCACCGGTCTGGAGGAGCTGATGCCGCAGCGCGAGGAGACCCAGTGGGAGCGGGCCGAGCGGCTCGCGGCGGAGCGCACCGAGTACGCCCACGTCATCGTCGACGAGGCGCAGGACCTCACACCGATGCAGTGGCGCATGGTCGGCCGCCGGGGCCGGCACGCCACCTGGACGATCGTCGGCGACCCGGCCCAGTCCTCCTGGTCCGACCCGGACGAGGCGGGCGCGGCCCGGGACGAGGCGCTCGGCTCCCGGCCCCGCCGCCGCTTCACCCTCACCGTCAACTACCGCAACCCCGCGGAGATCGCGGAGCTGGCCGCGAAGGTGCTGGCGCTGGCGATGCCCGGGATGGAGTCCCCGGCCGCGGTCCGCTCGACCGGGGTGGTGCCCCGCTTCGAGCCGGTGCGCGAAGGGGACCTGGCCGCCACGGTCCGCGAGGAGGCCGCCCGGCTGCTCGCGGAGGTGGACGGCACGGTCGGCGTGGTCGTCGCGATGAACCGGCGCGCCCAGGCCCGCGAGTGGCTCGCGGAACTGGGGGAGCGGGTGGTGGCGCTGGGCAGCCTGGAGGCCAAGGGGCTGGAGTACGACGCCACGGTGGTCGTCTCGCCCGCGGAGATCGCGGACGAGTCCCCGGCCGGCCTGCGGGTGCTGTACGTGGCGCTGACCCGGGCGACGCAGCAGCTCACGGTGGTCTCGGGAGAGCGGGACATGCCGGACGAGGACGGGGTGCCGGACCTGCTGAGGGACTGACGCCGAAAGGGCTCGGCGAGTCAACCCGGCGCGCGGGAATCACTTCTCGGGGGTCTTTGTTACCTTGGTACTGGCACCGGCTCGATCCAAGCCCCCGGGCCCAACCTTCGTCGCTTCGAGCGACCACTTGCCGCGAGGCGAGCATGGCGGGTCGGTGCCACCTGGACGAAGAAGACAGACCCGCGTCACCTGCTGGTGGCGCGGGTCTGTTCTTGTTTTCACGGGCTCTGCTCCCGTTTCACGGGCTCTGTTCCGTGCTTCATGGGCCGCCCGGCCGGTTCGCGCCACGTTGGGGGTTCCGCCGAACGGGTAGTTTCTCGTATGGTGGAAACTACTTTCCGAAAGGCGGCAGTCATTACCGGCTACCAGCCAGTAGGTGCGACGATCGGGAAGCGTCTCCGGGGCGAGGGTTCCGGACATGCGGCAATGAAGCTAAGGAAAGCGAAGGACTCGGCCATGGCAACGGCGCCCAGCGTCTCGTACTCGATGACGGTCCGGCTGGAGGTGCCCGCGAGCGGCACCGCGGTCTCTCAGCTCACCACGGCCGTGGAGTCCTCCGGTGGCTCGGTCACCGGCCTCGACGTCACCGCCTCGGGCCACGAGATGCTGCGGATCGACGTCACCATCGCCGCCACCTCCACCTCGCACGCGGACGAGATCGTCGAAGGTCTGCGCGGCATCGAGGGTGTCACGCTGGGCAAGGTCTCCGACCGTACGTTCCTCATGCACCTCGGCGGCAAGATCGAGATGGCGTCCAAGCACCCCATCCGCAACCGTGACGACCTGTCGATGATCTACACCCCCGGCGTCGCCCGGGTCTGCATGGCGATCGCCGAGAACCCCGAGGACGCGCGCCGCCTCACCATCAAGCGCAACTCCGTCGCAGTTGTGACGGACGGCTCCGCGGTGCTCGGCCTCGGCAACATCGGCCCGATGGCCTCACTGCCCGTCATGGAGGGCAAGGCGGCCCTCTTCAAGCGCTTCGCGGGCATCGACGCCTGGCCGATCTGCCTGGACACCCAGGACACCGACGAGATCGTCGCGATCGTCAAGGCCATCGCCCCCGGCTTCGCGGGCATCAACCTGGAGGACATCTCCGCGCCGCGCTGCTTCGAGATCGAGGCCCGGCTGCGCGAGGCCCTCGACATCCCCGTCTTCCACGACGACCAGCACGGCACCGCGATCGTCGTGCTGGCCGCCCTCACCAACGCCCTGCGCGTGGTGGGCAAGAACATCGGGGACGTACGGGTCGTCATGTCCGGTGCCGGAGCGGCCGGTACGGCCATCCTGAAGCTGCTCATCGCCGCCGGCGTCAAGCACGCCGTCGTCGCCGACATCCATGGTGTGGTGCACGCCGGACGCGAGGACCTGGTCGCGGCCGACCCCGACTCCCCGCTGCGCTGGATCGCCGACAACACCAACCCGGAGGGCGTCACCGGCACCCTCAAGGAGGCCGTCGTCGGCGCCGACGTCTTCATCGGCGTCTCCGCCCCGAACGTGCTGAACGGCGAGGACGTCGCCGCGATGGCGGACGGTGCGATCGTGTTCGCGCTCGCGAACCCGGACCCCGAGGTCGATCCCGCGATCGCCCGTCGGACGGCGGCGGTCGTCGCCACCGGCCGCTCGGACTTCCCCAACCAGATCAACAACGTGCTGGTCTTCCCGGGTGTTTTCCGCGGCCTGCTGGACGCTCAGTCCCGCACCGTCAACACGGAGATGATGCTCGCCGCGGCCGGCGCGCTCGCCGACGTGGTCGCCGAGGACGAGGTCAACGCGAACTACATCATCCCCTCGGTCTTCAACGACAAGGTGGCGGGCGCGGTCGCCGGAGCCGTCCGGGCCGCCGCGAAGGCCGCCGCGGGCACCGGAGCAGCCCCCTCCACATCGGTCTGACCCCACCGTTTCGGGGGTCCCTCACGGGGCAGCCGCAGGACACCCCGGGCCGCACCCGCCCGTGCCGTACGGCGCGTCGCGGGTCGCGGCGCCCCAAACGCCCCTTTAGGGTGGGCGGGCAGTGGGCCCTGCGGGGCCCGGCATCCGCTGCGGACCGCTCGGCCAAGTCGACGGAGCGTCACCACGAGCAAACCGTGGCGCTTCTCATTGACCCCGAAGGGTTCCGGATTGGCTTTCCCGCCGCTGGTGGGGGCAGGATGCGTAATCGGGCGAGAGGGTCTGACATCAGACCCGGGTCCGGGGACTGTCAGAGGGCCCTGGCAGCATCGGCTTCGATCTCACGCCTCACAGGCAAGAAGAACACGGGAGTAACAACATGAACCGCAGTGAGCTGGTGGCCGCCCTGGCCGACCGCGCCGAGGTGACTCGCAAGGACGCCGACGCCGTGCTGGCCGCGCTCGCCGAGACCGTCGGTGAGATTGTCGCCAAGGGCGACGAGAAGGTCACCATCCCCGGCTTCCTGACCTTCGAGCGCACCCACCGTGCCGCTCGCACCGCTCGCAACCCGCAGACCGGCGACCCGATCAACATCCCCGCCGGCTACAGCGTGAAGGTCTCCGCGGGCTCGAAGCTCAAGGAAGCCGCCAAGGGCAAGTAACCCTCAACGGCGTAACAGAGGGCGGCCGCTCCCGACCGGGAGCGGCCGCCCTCGCGCATGCCGGAGGCACATGCGCCCCGCAGGAGCCCCCGTACCGTGCCCGGGGCATCGCGGGGGCTCCCGGGGGCGCGGAGGGCTCAGGGATGCATCCGCGCGCCCTTGAGGACCTTGACCACGGCGTTGCGCGGCCCGTACACGGCGAGACCCACCAGATCGAGCGCGTCACGCCCCACCGCCCGTACGGCCCCCCGGTTGTCCCGGTCGTTCCCCGTGCCGAACAGGTCAGCGGTGAACACGGCCGTCGCCAGCGACCGGGACAGCGCCCTGGCGTGCGCGGCGGTCAGGGTCTCCTTCGCCCCCTCGAAGACCAGTACGGGCTGCCGGAGCATCGGCAGGTACGCGGTGGAGTCGGCGTCCTCGTAGGGCTCGCCGATCACTTCGGGCACCGCCGTCCCCAGGCCGCTGACCAGAAAGGCGGTCACGTTCAGGCGCTGCCAGGACTCCAGGTCGTCACGGAGCAGTACCGCGACCTTCGTGTCGAAGCGGACAGGGGCCCCGCCGGCCGCCGGGGCCGCCGCGGTCGTGAGGGATGGCGTCGTCGTGGTTCTCATGGATCGAGACTGACCGGTGGGCCCGGGCGGGGTCTTGTACGTTCTTAGCGTGGTGCCACGGCAGGGGATTCATGACGTCGCGGCCTGGCGTCCGGCCGTCGCCGGTGTCGTGGAGGTCTTCCACGCCCGCTTCACCGGGCACGCCTACCCCATGCACGTCCACGACGCCTGGACGCTCCTGATCGTCGACGACGGCGCCGTCCGTTACGACCTGGACCGCCACGAGCGCGGCACTCCGGACGGCACGGTGAGTCTGCTGCCGCCGGGGGTCCCGCACAACGGCTCTCCCGCGACCGCCGACGGCTTCCGCAAGCGGGTGCTCTATCTGGACATGACACAGCTCGACGCGGGCCTCGTCGGGCCCGCCGTGGACACACCGGCCCTGGCCGACCCGCTGCTGCGCACCCGGGTCGGCCGGCTGCACACCGCCCTCGCCGACCCGGGCGACGCGTTCGAGGCGGAGAGCCGCCTGGCGTTCATCGGCGAGCGGCTGCGGGGGCACCTGCGCCCCGGGGACCTCCCGGCGGGCCGGGCGCCCGGCCGGGGCGTGGCACGGGATCTGCGCGAGCTCCTCGACGAACGGCTGTGCGAGGGCGTCACCCTGGCCGAGGCCGCCCGGCTGGTCCACGCGCACCCCGCCCATCTCGTACGGGCCTTCAGCGCGGCCTACGCCAACGCGCCGCACCAGTACGTGACGTCCCGCCGCGTCGACCGGGCCCGGCGGCTGCTGCTCGACGGGATGCCGCCCGGCGAGGCGTGAGCCGCCGTCGGCTTCCACGACCAGTCCCACCTCACCCGGCACTTCAGGCGGATCGTCGGCACCACCCCGGGTCGCTATGCCCGTCATGCCCGCCCACAAGGCCTTCAGGTGCCTTTCTGACGCCCGACAGCACGCCGCCCCGGCTCCGAGTCCGGAACCGGGGCGGCGGGCCGCTCACGCGGGAACCGCGCGGTGTGCGCAGTGCTGTGTGCGGCAGCACTGTGCGGCCTTCACGGCGCACGGGGACGGTCAGACGAGCGAACCGCCCGGCAGTTCGACCTTCGCGCCGAGCTTCTCCAGCTTCTCCATGAAGTTCTCATAACCGCGGTTGATCAGGTCGATGCCGTGCACCCGGGAGGTGCCCTGCGCCGCCAGCGCCGCGATCAGGTACGAGAAGCCGCCCCGGAGGTCCGGGATGACCAGGTCGGCGCCCTGGAGCTTCGTCGGTCCGGAGACGACCGCCGAGTGCAGGAAGTTGCGCTGTCCGAAGCGGCAGTCCGAACCGCCGAGGCACTCGCGGTACAGCTGGATGTGCGCGCCCATCTGGTTGAGCGCGGAGGTGAAGCCGAGCCGCGACTCGTACACCGTCTCGTGGACGATCGACAGACCCGCGGCCTGCGTCAGCGCGACGACCAGGGGCTGCTGCCAGTCCGTCTGGAAGCCGGGGTGCACGTCCGTCTCCAGCGCGATGGCGTTCAGCGCGCCGCCCGGGTGCCAGAACCGGATGCCCTCGTCGTCGATCTCGAAGGCCCCGCCGACCCGGCGGAAGGTGTTCAGGAAGGTCATCATCGAGCGCTGCTGGGCGCCGCGCACATAGATGTTGCCTTCGGTCGCCAGCGCCGCCGACGCCCAGGAAGCCGCCTCCAGGCGGTCCGGGATCGCCCGGTGGGTGTATCCGTCGAGCTTGTCGACACCGGTGATCCGGATGGTCCGGTCGGTGTCCACGGAGATGATCGCGCCCATCTTCTGCAGTACGCAGATGAGGTCCTCGATCTCCGGCTCGACGGCCGCGTTGGACAGCTCGGTGACGCCCTCGGCGAGGACGGCGGTGAGCAGCACCTGCTCGGTGGAGCCCACCGACGGGTACGGCAGCCGGATCTTGGTGCCGCGCAGCCGCTGCGGGGCCTCCAGGTACTGGCCGTCAGCCCGCTTCTCGATGGTCGCGCCGAACTGGCGCAGCACCTCGAAGTGGAAGTCGATCGGCCGGCCGCCGATGTCGCAGCCGCCCAGGCCCGGGATGAAGGCGTGGCCGAGGCGGTGCAGCAACGGGCCGCAGAACAGGATCGGGATGCGCGACGAGCCCGCGTGGGCATCGATGTCGGCGACGTTCGCCGACTCGACGTGCGAGGGGTCGAGGATCAGTTCGCCCGGCTCGTCGCCGGGCCGGACGGTCACGCCGTGGAGCTGGAGGAGCCCCCGGACCACCCGTACGTCACGGATGTCGGGAACATTGCGGAGGCGGCTGGGCCCGCTGCCGAGCAGCGCGGCGACCATGGCCTTCGGCACCAGGTTCTTGGCGCCTCGGACGCGGATCTCGCCCTCCAGCGGGGTTCCGCCGTGGACAAGCAGGACATCGTCTGTGCCGGTCATGTATCTCGCGTTCCGGAGTGGTCGGGCAGGGGGCCAACGAAAAGGGTAATGGCCTCCTACCCCCCTTCCGTAAGGCGAAGGGGGGTGTACGAACGTCATGAATCCGCCACAGCACCCTCCGCGCATCCGATCTTGCGGAGGGTTACCGTCCGGATGGCCCACCGCGCGCCCGCCCGACGGTGCGCTCCCCATGCCTCCGTGCGCCCTGAGCTGCGCTCGCTCTCCTGAGGGCGGCATCACGGCCACTCGGCCCCCGTGAAGGGTGAAGATGCGGGATCATTCCTGCCATGACGGAGGTGTCCTCGCTCACAGGGCGGCTGCTCGTGGCCGCACCCGCCCTCACGGACCCGAATTTCGACCGGGCGGTGGTGCTGCTCCTCGACCACGACGAGGAGGGCTCCCTCGGCGTGGTCCTCAACCGCCCGACCCCGGTCGGCGTCGGCGACATCCTCGCGTCCTGGGCCGGTCTGACCGGCGAGCCGGACGTCGTCTTCCAGGGCGGCCCGGTCTCGCTCGACTCCGCGCTCGGCGTGGCGGTGATCCCCGGCGACGAGGGACCGCTCGGCTGGCGGCGGGTGCACGGGGCGATCGGCCTGGTCGACCTGGAGACCCCGCCCGAGCTGCTGGGCCCCGCCCTCGGTTCGCTGCGGATCTTCGCCGGATACGCGGGCTGGGGCCCCGGTCAGCTGGAGGGCGAGCTGAACGAGGGCAGGTGGTACGTGGTCGAGTCGGAGCCCGGCGACGTCTCCTCCCCGCGCCCGGAACGGCTCTGGCGCGCGGTGCTCCGCCGCCAGCGCAGCGAGCTGGCGATGATCGCCACGTATCCGGACGACCCTTCGCTCAACTGAGCGACGAACCGTCGCTCGGCCGAGGGGCGCCCCGTCGTTCACCTGGGGGACGAACCTTCGCCCGACCGAGGGTGGCCCTTCCCTCAACCGGAGGCCGTCTCTTTCAGTACCCTTGGCGGTTATGAGCACTCTTGAGCCCGATCGCGGGGCAGGTACGGGGACCCTCGTCGAGCCGACGCCGCAGGTGTCGAGGGGCGACGGCGACCACGAGCGCTACGCCCATTACGTCCAGAAGGACAAGATCATGGCGAGTGCCCTGGAGGGCACTCCCGTGGTCGCGCTGTGCGGGAAGGTCTGGGTGCCGGGGCGCGACCCCAAGAAGTACCCGGTCTGCCCCATGTGCAAGGAGATCTACGAGTCCATGGGCGCCGGCGGCGACAAGGACAAGGGCAAGGGCGGCGGCAAGGACAAGAAGTAGGTCCGGACCTCGCTTGCTGTCAGGCCCCCGGGGCGTGCGACACCGCGCGCCCCGGGGGCCTTCCGCATGCCCGGTCACCCCGGGTGACCGGGTGGTCGCGTTGCACGGGCTGCATCCGCTGGTCACAGAGTGGTCGAGACCACTTGTCGTCGCCGGAACGCGGATCTACTCTCCTGCCAGTTGTGCAGAACGAAACGCACGTTGCACATGATGCAACGCATGACCGGTAGGGGTTCCGGATGAAGCTTTCTGCCCGAATTGCCGCCCCGGCTGCGGCGCTTGTGCTGGCCGGCCTCACCGCCACCGCCTGCGCGCCGCAGACCTCCGACACCAGTGCGAAGGGTGACGAGAAGAGCGGCACGCTCCGTGTCTGGCTCTTCCAGGAGGTCGGCAACAAGCCCAAGGAGAAGGTCGTCGACACGGCCGTCGCCGAGTTCGAGAAGGCCCACGAGGGCGCGAAGGTCGAGGTCGAGTACATACCGGTCGACACCCGCGCGCAGCGGATCAAGGCCGCTTTCAACGACCCCAAGAGCGCCCCGGACCTCATCGAGTACGGCAACTCCGACACCGCCGGATACGTCAAGGACGGCGGACTCGCGGACATCACCGAGGAGTTCGGCGCCTGGGACGAGGCCAAGGACACCGACCCGATCGCCAAGCAGTCCGTCACCGTCGGCGGCAAGGTCTACGGCGCGCCCTTCTTCGTCGGCGTCCGGGCCCTCTACTACCGCACCGACGTCTTCGAGGACCTCGGCATCGAGGCTCCCAAGTCGCAGGCCGAACTGATCTCCACCGCGAAGAAGATCCGCAAGGCGAAGCCCGACCTCTACGGTCTCGCGGTCGGCGGCGCGTACACCTACGGCGCGATGCCCTTCATCTGGGCCAACGGCGGCGAACTCGCGGGCGAGAGCGGCGGGACGTACAAGTCGGGCATCAACAGCGAGAAGTCCCGCAAGGGCATCGAGGCCTACACCTCCCTCTTCGGCGACGACAACTGCCCGGCCGCCAAGTGCGCCTCCATGGGCGGCAATGCCACCGTGACCGCCTTCGCCTCCGGCAAGGCCGCCATGGCCATCGGCGGCGACTTCAGCCACGCGGCCGTCGAGGCCGGTGCGGTCAAGGGCAAGTACGCCGTCGTCCCGCTGCCCGGCGTCGCCGAGAACTCCATCGCCCCCGCCTTCGCGGGAGGCAACAACCTCGGCATCCTCAAGAGCAGTTCGCACCGCACCCTCGCCGTCGACCTGATGAAGTCGCTCAGCGGCAAGAAGACCCAGGCCGCGATGTTCGACGCGATGGGCTTCCTGCCCACCTACTCCGACGTCCTGGACAACGCCGCGAAGAAGGAGCCCTTCGTCGCCCCGTTCGTCCAGACCCTGGGCGCGGGGGCCAAGTTCGTCCCCGCCTCGCCCGCCTGGGGCCAGATCGACGCCTCGCTGATCCTGCCGACGATGTTCCAGGAGATCGTCTCCGGCCGTAAGGACGTGGCCCGGGCCTCGGACGACGCGGCGAAGAAGATGGACGCCGCCTTCACCGACGCGGGCTGACGATGACCACGCACACCACCTCGCTCAAGGCGCCGCCCGCGGCCGGGAAGGGCGGCGGCTCCCCGGCCGCCCGCCCGCCCCGGCGCGGCCGGTCCGTCTCGCCCGCGAACCGCTCCGGCTGGACCCCGTGGCTCTACCTCCTGCCGGCGCTCGTCCTGCTCGCCGGGCTGCTGGTCTACCCGATCTACCAGCTCGGCCTGATCTCGTTCCTGGAGTACACCCAGGCCCAGGTCAGCGGCGGCGAACCCACCACCTTCCAGGGCTTCGGCAACTACGCCACCCTCTTCAACGACAGCCAGTTCTGGCAGGTCCTCCTCGCCACCGTGGTCTTCGCCGCGGCCTGCGTGGTGTCCACCCTGTTCGTCGGCTGCGCCCTGGCCGTCATGCTCACCCGCATCCGCGCCCTGCCCCGGCTCGCGCTGATGATGGCCGCGCTCGGCGCCTGGGCCACCCCCGCGATCACCGGCTCCACCGTCTGGGTCTTCCTCTTCGACCCCGACTTCGGACCGGTCAACAAGGTGCTGGGCCTCGGCGACTTCTCCTGGACGTACGGGCGCTACAGCGCCTTCGCCCTGGTGCTCCTCGAAGTCCTGTGGTGCTCGTTCCCGTTCGTGATGGTCACCGTGTACGCGGGCATCCGGGCCATCCCGACCGAGGTGTTGGAGGCCGCCTCGCTGGACGGTGCGTCCCAGTGGCGGATCTGGCGCACCATCATGGCGCCGATGCTCAAGCCCATCCTGATCGTCGTCACCATCCAGTCGATCATCTGGGACTTCAAGGTCTTCACGCAGATCTACGTCATGACCAACGGCGGTGGCATCGCCGGCCAGAACCTGGTGCTCAACGTGTACGCGTACCAGAAGGCGTTCGCGTCCTCGCAGTACAGCCTCGGATCCGCGATCGGCGTCGTGATGCTGGTGATCCTGCTGGCCGTCACGCTGGTCTATCTGCGCCTGGTGAGGCGCCAGGGAGAAGAACTGTGAGCGCGACCACCGACCGTGCCGTCCCCGAACCTGCCGTCCCCGGACCTGCCGTACCCGGACCTGCCGTACCCGACCGCCCCGTACCCGACCGTCCCGTGCGCGGCGGCACGCGCGGCGGCGGCATCGCCCAGATGCTGCGCGTCAAACGGCCCGGCAGGCTGGCCGCGGAGGCCGCCGCCCTGCTGATCGCCGTCGCGGTCGCCTTCCCCCTCTACTGGATGGTGCTCTCCGCCTTCAAACCGGCCGGGGAGATCCAGTCCACCGACGCTCGCCCCTGGACGCTCGCCCCTTCGCTCGACTCGTTCCGCCGGGTCTTCGAACAGCAGGACTTCGGGCGCTACTTCCTGAACAGCCTGCTGGTGGCGGGCACGGTCGTCATCCTCTCCGCGCTGATCGCCTTCCTCGCCGCCACCGCGGTGACCCGCTTCCGCTTCAAGTTCCGCACCACGCTGCTGATCATGTTCCTGGTCGCGCAGATGGTGCCGGTCGAGGCGCTGACCATCCCGCTGTTCTTCCTGATGCGGGACTTCGGCCAGCTGAACACGCTCGGCTCGCTGATCCTGCCGCACCTCGCCTTCTCGCTGCCGTTCGCCATCTGGATGCTGCGCGGCTTCGTCAAGGCCGTCCCCGAAGCCCTGGAGGAGGCCGCCTACATCGACGGGGCCAGCCGCACCCGCTTCCTGTGGCAGATCCTCTTCCCGCTGGTCTTCCCGGGCCTCGTGGCGACCAGTGTCTTCTCCTCCATCACCACCTGGAACGACTTCCTGTTCGCGAAGTCGTTCATCATCAGCGACACCTCCCAGTCGACGCTGCCCATGGCGCTGCTGGTCTTCTTCAAACCGGACGAGAACGACTGGGGAGGGATCATGGCAGCCTCGACGGTGATGACCATTCCCGTACTGGTCTTCTTCGTACTCGTACAGCGACGCCTCGTCTCCGGACTGGGCGGAGCGGTAAAGGACTGATGTCATGACACCCGAGAACACGGACACCGTGGACACCGCGGCTCTCGGTCTGATCCCGGCTCCGCGCACCCTGACGACGGCCCCTTCCGGGCGGCCGTACCCGCTGGGCCCGGAGACCCCGCTGACCGCCGCACCGGGCACGGAGGACGTCGCCCGCTGGCTGCGCACCACGCTCGGCGCGGCCACCGGACTGTCGCTCGCGGAGGGCACGGGCGACCGCGGCATCGTGCTCGCCCTCGACGGGGAACTGGCCCCCGAGGCCTATCGCCTCGCCGTCGAGACCGATGCCGTACGCCTCACGGGCGGCAGTGCGGCGGGCGTCTTCCGAGGCGCGCAGACCCTCCGTCAGCTCCTCGGCCCGGACGCCTTCCGGAGGGCGCCCCTCGCCGCGGACCGCGCCTGGGAGGTCCCGGCGGTCGTCGTCGAGGACGAACCCCGCTTCGGCTGGCGCGGCATGATGCTCGACGTCTCGCGGCACTTCCTGCCCAAGGACGACGTCCTGCGCTACCTGGACCTGCTGGCCGCCCACAAGCTGAACGTCTTCCACTTCCACCTCACCGACGACCAGGGCTGGCGCATCGAGATCAAGCGCTACCCGCGCCTGACCGAGGTCGGCTCCTGGCGCTCGCGCACCAAATACGGCCACCGGGCCTCCGAACTGTGGGACGAGACCCCCTACGGCGGCTTCTACACCCAGGACGACATCCGCGAGATCGTCGCCTACGCCGCCGAGCGGCATATCCGGGTCGTCCCCGAGATCGACATCCCGGGCCACTCGCAGGCGGCCATCAGCGCCTACCCCGAGCTGGGCAACACCGACGTCATCGACACCACCGCCCTCTCCGTCTGGGACACCTGGGGCGTCAATCCGAACGTACTCGCCCCCACCGACGACACCCTGCGCTTCTTCGAGGGCGTCCTGGAGGAGGTCCTGGAACTCTTCCCCGCCGCGACCTCGCCCTTCGTCCACATGGGCGGCGACGAGTGCCCCAAGGACCAGTGGAAGCAGTCGCCGCTCGCCCAGGCCCGGATCGCCGAACTCGGCGTGCAGGACGAGGACGGGCTCCAGTCCTGGTTCATCCGGCACTTCGACGCCTGGCTCGCCGAGCGGGGCCGCCGCCTCATCGGCTGGGACGAGATCCTCGAAGGAGGCCTCGCCGAAGGGGCCGCGGTCTCCTCCTGGCGCGGTTACGGCGGCGGCATCGCGGCCGCCGAGGCCGGGCACGACGTCGTCATGTGCCCCGAGCAGCAGGTGTATCTGGACCACCGTCAGGACGGCGGCCCCGACGAGCCGATGCCCATCGGATACGTCCGGAGCCTGGAGGACGTCTACCGCTTCGATCCCGTCCCGCCGGGCCTGAGCGAGGAGGCGGCCCGTCACATCCTGGGCACCCAGGCCAACGTCTGGACCGAGGTCATGCAGAACCGGGCCCGCGTCGACTACCAGGTCTTCCCGCGCCTCGCCGCCTTCGCCGAGGTCGCCTGGTCCGCCCTGCCCGCCCCGGCCGACCGGGACTTCGCCGCCTTCGACGCCCGGATGACGGCCCACTACGCCCGGCTCGACGCCCTCGGCGTGGACTACCGCCCGCCGGGCGGCCCGTACCCCCGGCAGCAGCGCCCCGGCATCCTCGGCCGCCCGCTCGACGGAGTACCGCCCGTGGTGTGACCCCCGCACCGCACCGCCCCGCCCGGCCGCGGCCGTCCTCCGGGACCGCCGCGGCCGGCGCGCGTCCGGGGCCAACAGCACTGCCGGCACGCGCCGGAGCGAGGCCGCGAACCGCATAAGTCGTACAAGCCTCGCTGAAGAGTGGCAATTCACCCTCCCTGCCGAAGAAGGGCGAAACCGGAACATCCAGCAGGTCAGGGACGGATCCACCCTTCGTGGACCCTCGCGACGGTCCGATCGGAAGATGTGCCAGAGTTGCCACGTCCGGGCTGTGAACACGTACCGTACGGCGGAACAGGCGGGACAGCCGGGAGACCGGGAAGGGGCAGCTGGGTTGACCACGCACGCACCGCAGACGATGCAGTCGGTGACGCTGCCGGCCTCGTTGGACGAGGCCGTGGCGGCACTCGGCGCCATGCCCGCGGCCGTTCCGGTCGCGGGCGGCACGGACCTGATGGCCGCCGTCAACAAGGGGCTTCTGCGCCCCTCGGGCCTGGTCGGCCTCGGCCGGATCAGCGAGCTGCGCGGCTGGCACTACCAGGACGGCCACGCCCTCCTCGGCGCCGGACTCACCCACGCCCGCATGGGGCGCCCCGACTTCGCCGCCCTGATCCCGGCCCTCGCCGCCTCCGCCCGCGCCGCGGGACCGCCGCAGATCCGCAACGCCGGCACGCTCGGCGGCAACATCGTCACCTCCGCGCCCACCGGCGACGCCCTGCCGGTGCTGGCCGCGCTGGAGGCCGAGCTGGTCATCGCGGGCCCCGGTGGCGCCCGCCGCGAGATCCCCGTCTCCCACCTGCTGGCCGGCCGTGAACTGCTGGAGCCCGCGGAGCTGATCGGCTTCGTCCGCGTACCGCTGCTGCACGCTCCGCAGGTGTTCCTGAAGGCCACCGGCCGCACCGGCCCGGGCCGCGCCACCGCCTCGGTCGCCATCGTCCTGGACCCGGCCCGCCGCGGTGTGCGCTGCGCGGTCGGCGCCATCGCCCCGATGCCGCTGCGCCCGCTGGAGGCGGAACGCTGGATCGCCTCGCTGATCGACTGGGACGGCGAGCGGGGCCTGGCCCCCGACGCTCTGGCCGCCTTCGGCGAGTACGTCGCCGCGGCCTGCATCCCGGACCACGCACCACCGGACGACGGAACAGAGGCCCCGCCGCTGTCCCCGGCCGTACTGCACCTGCGGCGCACCGTCGCCGCGCTCGCCCGACGCGCGCTGGGGAGGGCACTGTCGTGAGCAATGAGGAATTCCCCGACCAGCAGGGGCGGCAGGGCCACTCCGAGGGCCCGGACCCCCGCTACGGCGGCTGGGAGCCGACGCCGCAGGGCGACGGGTACGACGCCGACGCCACCGCGTTCGTCCACCTCCCGCCGGAGGACCTGGCGAACATCCCGCTGGCCGCGCCCGGCCAGGGGTACGTCCCGCCGATGATCCTGCCGTTGACCCCGGCCGCGGGTCTGGACCCGGCGGCGACGGGCAGCTGGGTGCTCCAGACGCAGACCCAGCAGGCACAGGCCGAGCAGCGCGCCCAGGAGGCCGCCGCCCAGCAGCCCGGCGCGGTCCACTGGCCGGACCCGAACCAGCAGGGCGGGCAGGGCGGATACCAGGGCCCCTACCAGGACACGTCGCACTCCACGGCCCAGTGGAACTTCACCGAGGCCTTCGGGACGGCGGCGGTTCCGGAGGCGTCGACGGCTCCGGAGGCGACCGCGGGCCCGGGGGCGGGGACGCTTCCGGAGGCCGGGCACTTCGACCACCCGGACCGGGCAGGCCACGACGTTCCTGCCGACCACACCGGTCATACCGACCACACCAACCACGCCGACCACACCAACCACGCCGACCACACCAACCACGCCGGCCATACCGGCCAGTGGACGATCCCGGTGGCAGACGGGGATCTCCCGGACGAATCGGGCGAGTTCCTGGCCTCGGCGCACACGCCGCAGTGGTACGCGGACAGCACGCGCCCGGCGACGCTGCCCGGCGGTGCGCCCGCTCCCTGGGCCACCCCGGAACCGGAACCGGAACCGGAACCGGCGGCCGACCCCGTACCCGTGGCGGAGCAGACCCCGGAAACGGAACCGGAGACGGACGAACCGGCGACGGACGAACCGGCGACGGGCGAACCGGCAGAACAGACAGCTCAGCCGGCGGGCGGGGAGACCTCCGCCACCCCCGCCACCACCGCCGACATCGACGACCCCGCCGCCGAGGAAGCCGGGACGGCACCCGACGCGGCACCCGCTCCCGAGGCCGACGTGAACGTGGCACCGGGCGCGGCCCCGGAAACGGACCCGACTCCGGAAGCGGAAGCGGAAGGCGCCCCCGCCCCCGTCCTCCTCGACGCACCGAGTCAGCACCCGTCCGCGTCCTACCTGCTCCATGTGAACGGCGTGGACCGCCCGGTCGCCGACGCCTGGATCGGCGAGTCCCTGCTCTACGTGCTCCGCGAGCGCCTCGGTCTGGCCGGGGCCAAGGACGGCTGCTCGCAGGGTGAGTGCGGCGCCTGCAACGTCCAGGTCGACGGCCGGCTGGTCGCCTCCTGCCTGGTCCCCGCGGCCACGGCGGCGGGCAGCGAGGTGCGTACGGTCGAGGGCCTCGCCGTCGACGGCGAACCGTCCGACGTCCAGCGGGCCCTGTCCGCCTGCGGAGCCGTCCAGTGCGGCTTCTGCATCCCCGGCATGGCGATGACCGTCCACGACCTGCTGGAGGGCAACCACGCCCCCAGCGAGCTGGAGACCCGCCAGGCACTCTGTGGCAACCTCTGCCGCTGTTCCGGCTACCGGGGCGTGCTCGACGCGGTAGCTGACGTCGTCGCGGCCCGCGAGGCGAGCGCCGAGGCGGCCACGGTGGCCCAGGACGAGGCCCGCATCCCGCACCAGGCCGAGCCCGGCGCCGGCGGCGTGCAGCAGGGGCCCCACCCGCACGAGGGAGAGGCGCTGTGAGGCACGCCCGCGGCCCCGCCGTACGACAGCAGCACCACGCGAACGACAAGGAGGCGGCGTGAGCGGCGACGCGGCCAACGCGACCAGCACCAGCCTGCCCAGGATCGACGCCATGGGCGGCGGACCGGGCGCGGGTTCCGGCCCCGACGAGGCGCAGCCCCTGCTGGGCCTCGGCGCCTCGCTGCCGGCCGCCGACGCCCGTGCGAAGACCGAGGGCACCTTCCCGTACGCCGCGGACCTCTGGGCCGAGGGCCTGCTGTGGGCGGCGGTGCTGCGCTCCCCGCACCCGCACGCGCGGATCCTGTCCATCGACACCTCGGGGGCCGAGGAGATGCCCGGGGTGCGGGCGGTCGTCACGCACGAGGACGTGCCGGGGGACAGCAACTACGGCCGCCACGTCGTGGACCGCCCCGTCTTCGCCTCCGACCTGGTCCGCCACCACGGCGAGGCGATCGCCGCGGTCGCCGCCGACCACCCGGACACCGCGCGGCTGGCCGCCGCCGCCATCGCCGTACGGTACGAGGTGCTGGAGCCGGTCACGGACCCGGAGAAGGCGTTCGCGGCCGAGCCCCTGCACCCCGACGGCAACCTGATCCGGCACATCCCGCTGCGCTACGGCGACGCGGAGGCGACGGGCGACGTCGTCGTCGAGGGCCTGTACCGCATCGGCCGCCAGGACCCGGCCCCGATCGGAGCGGAGGCCGGCCTCGCCGTGCCCCGCCCGGACGGCGGCGTGGAGATCTACACCGCCTCCACCGACCCGCACACCGACCGCGACCTGATCGCCGCCTGCTTCGGCCTGGAACCGGACCGGGTCAAGGTCGTCGTGACCGGGGTGCCGGGCGCGACCGGCGACCGCGAGGACCCGGGGTTCCAGATCCCGCTGGGGCTGCTCGCGCTGCGCACCGGCTGCCCGGTGAAGCTGGCCGCGAGCCGCGAGGAGTCCTTCCTCGGCCACACCCACCGCCACCCCACGCTCCTGCGCTACCGCCACCACGCGGACGCGGAGGGCCGGCTGGTCAAGGTGGAGGCACAGATCCTCCTGGACGCGGGCGCGTATGCCGACGCCTCCTCGGAGTCGCTGGCCGCCGCCGTGGCCTTCGCCTGCGGCCCGTACGTCGTCCCGCACGCCTTCATCGAGGGCTGGGCGGTCCGGACGAACAACCCGCCCTCGGGCCATGTGCGCGGCGAGGGCGCGATGCAGGTCTGCGCGGCGTACGAGGGTCAGATGGACAAGCTGGCCGCCAAGCTGGGCATCGACCCGGCCGAGCTGCGCCTGCGCAACACCCTCTCCACGGGCGACATCCTGCCCACGGGCCAGACGGTGACCTGCCCGGCCCCCGTGGCCGAACTGCTCCAGGCCGTCCGCGACTACCCCCTCCCCGCTCTCCCCAAGGACGCCCCGGAGGACGACTGGCTGCTGCCGGGCGGTCCCGAGGGCGCGGGGGAGCCCGGGGCGGTGCGCCGGGGCGTGGGCTACGGCCTGGGCATGGTCCACATGCTCGGCGCCGAGGGCACGGACGAGGTCTCCACGGCCACGGTCCGGGTCCACGACGGTGTGGCCACGGTGATCTGCGCGGCGGTGGAGACGGGCCAGGGCTTCACCACGCTGGCCCGCCAGATCGTCCAGGAGACCCTGGGTATCGAAGAGGTCCATGTGGCCGCCGTCGACACCGACCAGCCCCCGGCGGGCCCGGCGACGCACGGCCGCCACACCTGGGTGTCGGGCGGGGCGGTGGAGCGCGCGGCGAAGATGGTCCGCACCCAGCTCCTCCAGCCGCTGGCCCACAAGTTCGGCATGTCCACGGAGCTGCTCCAGATCGCCGACGGCAAGATCACCTCGTACGACGGAGTGCTGTCCACGACGGTCACCGAGGAGCTGGACGGCAAGGAACTCTGGGCCACCGCCCAGTGCCGCCCCCACCCCACGGAACCGCTGGACGAGTCCGGCCAGGGCGACGCGTTCGTCGGCCTCGCGTTCTGCGCGGTACGGGCGGTGGTCGACGTCGACATCGAGCTCGGCTCCGTCCGCGTGGTGGAGATGGCGGTCGCCCAGGACGTCGGCCGCGTCCTGAACCCGGCCCAGCTGGCGATCCGCATCGAGGCGGGCATCACCCAGGGCATCGGCGCCGCCCTCACGGAGAACCTCCGCACCGCCCGCGGCCTGATCCGCCACCCCGACCTGACCGGCTACGCGCTCCCGACCTCGCTGGACGCCCCGGACATCCGCATCGTGAAACTGATCGAGGAACGTGACGTGGTGGCCCCCTTCGGCGCGAAGCCGGCCTCGGCCGTCCCGGTCGTCACCGCCCCGGCGGCGGTCGCCTCGGCGGTCCGCTCGGCGACGGGCCGCCCGGTGAACCGCCTGCCCATCCGGCCGCAGGCGGCGGTGGCGACGCCCAAGGGCTGACCCGCAGTCGGCAGCGGCGGCGGTCCCGGCTCAGCAGGGCCGTCGTCGACGGTGGCGGAGAGGTCGTACGCCCCCGAAGGGAAAGCCCCGGGCGGCCCTGAACGCGGCGAACCGCCCCACCGCGAGAGCGGCATCGGACGGCTGCGGCCGGGCCCGCCGGTACAAGCGGTAGGGGCCGATCAGGGCGACGACGAGAAACGCCGCGGCTATGACGAAGAAGAAGACGACGACGGACCTACGCGCACCCCACGGCTTTCGCTGAATTTGTGCCCGGGAAAGGCTCAGATCCCTCTCGTCCGCCCTGTGCCCGCGACCGTACGGTTGCAGCGAAGGCTGTCCGCACAGCAAGTCCCGGGGGAATACATGACGTTCGAGAAGGAATGGGCCGAACTGCGCGCGGCAGCGGCAGAGCGAAGCACCATGCAGCTCAACGGCGCTCCGGCCGAGAGTGGCGGCGGTGCACCCGACCTGGTGGTGAGCCGGGATGACCTCGGCGCTATAGGCAAGGACGCCTACGAGCTGAGGACGAAGCTGTCGAAGGACGGTGACCACGCCCGTCCGGCCACCTTCGACGCGGCGGTCGCGCTCACCAACGGCAACTTCGCGAGCGGTTCGGCGGTGCTCAAGGTGCACGACCGCTGGCAGACCCATCTCAAGACGCTGCTGGATTCCTGCGCGCACATCTCGAATCACCTCGATTACACCAAGGCGCAGCACGCGAAGGACGACGTGAAGATCGGCGGGGATCTGACGGCGGTTTCCAAGCTGTCGGAATACTTGAAGTAGGGCTCGGGGGAGAACGCACATGCTGAGTTACGAGGACATCATCGAAGCCCCGCTGGGGAAACTGAAGGCCGCGGCCGACGACTGGTCGGAGATGGCGGCAAATCTGGAAAAGCTCGCCGATCAGGCCTCCGACGGAATGAAGGCGAAGGCATACAAGGCGAACTGGGAGGGCCTCAACGCGGGGGTCACCAAGGCGTTCGTCGGCAAAACCGCCAAGGAGTTCACGGACGCCGCAACCGAAGCCAAGGGCGTGAAGGCACTGCTCGAAGAGGGGTATACGGCCTTCAAGAAGGCCAGGGACGACCTCATCCACATCCGGGAACACGAAGGGCCGGCGGCCGGAATCCGGGTGGACGGCAGGGGCAGGGTCGCGGCGCGTTCTCCGTTGTCCGAGAACAACGCGGCGCGGCACGAGCCCGACTTCACCCAGCTCCTCCAGCAGGAGAAGAAGAACGTCGAGTCATGGCAGAACAGGATCGACCTCATTGTCGACAACTGCAACGACACCGATGTGACCTTCAAGAACTCCCTTGAGGCCAACGTCACCGACCGCAAGGACTTCAGTGCCCCGAAGTACGCGAAGTTCGACCAGGAAGAGGCGGCCCGCGCGGTCGCCCTGGCAGCCAAGGGCCGGGACCTCACGCCCGCCGAACTCCGGGCGCTGAACGAACTGCTGCGCGAAAACGGCAGGTCGGCGGAGTTCGCGAAGGCCTTCTACGAAAGCCTCGGCCCTGAGAAGTCGCTGGCCTTCTTCGGTCAGCTCTCCACGGACACGCACGAGTACGGAAAGGTCGACAAGGAGCGACTGGCGGACGTCCAAGCGCTTCAGCGTAACCTCGGTCTGAATCTCGCCACAGCCTCGAACGACAAGGCGTTCTCGGCGGAGTGGGGGCCGGACTTGCGCAAGCTCGGAACCGAACGCATCCCGCTGGCCAGGAACGACTACGGCGGGGTGTACGGCTACCAGCTACTGGGTGGCATCATGCGGTACGGGAACTATGATGCCAAGTTCCTCAATCCTATTGCGGAGCATGTCGCTCAGCTGCATCAGAAGAACCCCAACACTTTCGCGGGTACCAACCAGACGAATGCTTACGCGGGGAACCCGTTCAATCCTTCGGGGAAGAGTGGGTCCGGATTCGATCCAGTCACGTCCATGCTTGAGGCTCTGGGGAACAGCCCGGATGCCGCGAAGAAGTTCTTTACCGACAGCCCGACCGCGTACAACGACGATGGCACGGTCGATAAGAAGGACTCGGAACCTCTTGGCAAGGGCGATGACGGGGAGGAGAATTCGTACCTTGACTTCTTCGGGGACGAGAAGTGGAAGTCGTTCCCGGACACCGGCGCTGACAGTCCGGGTGCGACGGACGCGACTCGCCAGCACATGCCGGACGCGTTGGGGCGTGCGCTGGAAGCGGCAACTCTGGGATACCCGGCGGGTGAACCGGACGCGAGCGTGAAGCGGGACGACGACAACGCGGCGGTCATGCAGAAGGTCATGGAGAAGTACGGGTCGGACGCAGGCTTGCTCAAACACCAGGAGGGCTTGGCGGACAGCTTGGGCATCATGGGTGCGGGATACATCGACGACATCAACTGGGCTTTGGATAAGGGGAATCAGGACAGCTCCTTCGCCCCGCCCGAGAATGAAAAGGGGGAGGTAGAGCCGGGGCACATCCCCTTCGGTGATATCAGGGAGGACGGTCGGTACATCGCTCGCGACTTCCTCAGCGCTCTCGGCCAGCATCCGGACGCCTACGCGACTGTCGCCACGGCGGAGCAGGCGTACATCAGAAGCGTTCTGGAGACGCACGTGGGTGCCGATGGAATCGACTCGGGTGCCGCACGTGCGACCGTTCGGGCCGGTGCCGAGGTGCAGGGCATGCTCGATCAGTCCAGGGCTGACCAGGTCCAGGCGGATCGAATGAAGACGCATGAGGACTACGAGAAGGCTGTGGCCAAGCGTGCGGGCTGGGTCGAGTTCGGTGCGACGGCGGGAGTCGCCGCCGGTGTCGCGTTTCTGCCGGTGACAGCTGCGGTGGGTGCTGCCGCCGTACTGATTCCCTTGGCGACCGATACGGCCAGCGGTGCTGCTGAGCAGGTCATCGGTCAGGTCGTCGGGGATTTCTCGGACGGCTCGGTCGAAAGGAGCAAGGAGAAGGCGGAGGAGGGGACCAGAGAGGAATGGGACAGGATCTATCGGTACGGTGAAGCCATGGCGGAGGCTCCGATGGAGGATTTCCTCGCACTCCATGCGACCGAAAGTGATTCCTCTCTTCGAGAGGACCTGAAGCAAGCGATGCTCCTGGGCTACGGGGTCGGAAACGACCGAGAGAATCAGCAGGGTGCAGATCCGGAGACGGGCTGAGGCTGCCCTGGGCAGCAGCGAAAGGTATGAGTGTGAACCGGAACGGAAAGACGCTGGTCGCTGGTCTCGTCGCGGCTCTCTGCGCTACCGCATGCGCATCGGATCCGGAGCCTCAGTCGCCGTACGTGAAAGCAGCGGAGGTGTGCGAGGGAGTTTTCGCGGGTGGCCTGGAGAAGACGGTGGAGGCCGTGGCGGGCGCGCCATCCTTCGAACGGCGAGCGGGCGGTGGCATGGACCGGCTGATCGAGAATATCGAGAAGGGGTACGCCTCCGGTCGTAATTGGGCGCCAGGGGGAGAGCTCTGCGAGTTGGACGCGAAGGGAAGCGGCAGTCGGGAAGACACAGCCTTGGCCTTCCACATATACGCTCCGCATGACGTTAATTACCCAGGGAGCACTGAAGGGGAGCGACGGTTCTCGTTGGGTAAGGAGGCGCTGGCCAACACCCGCTCGGCGGGCATCTATTTCGAATGTGTCAGTCCGCGGCTCGACGGCTCGAAGAACCGTCCGGCGCGAATCTACGGAGGGCTTAGCAACGCCCACGACCGAGGTGACGCCCTGGAGAACTTGATGAACAACCTCGCCGTTCTGCACTCCGCAGCGTTGGCGGTGGCCGAGAAGTTGGAATGTGAGAATGACGCGGGTCTCCCCGAAGAGCTGGACCAGGGTTTGCAAGAGCTCCCACCGCTCGGCCGCCGGGCAGAGTCCGACTCCTGATGACGATGCTGCGTAAGGCGCGCCGGTCGACGGGCATCGCGAGTCGTTGCTCGGTGCCAAGAACGTGGAGGCGGCCGTTCTCACCATGGAGATGCTGGACAGCCCGGAGAACAGCCGCACCTGGCGTAGGGCGAACGAATCGGTGTACGTGCAACCGGAACCCGGCCCGGCCCAAATGCGGTTGCTCGCGGCATGCGCCGTACCAGGCACCATCGCCTCCCAGCCGTCCGATCTGCCGCTTCAGTTCGATGTGATGGGGCAGAGTCTGGGAACGGAGCTCCGGTGGGATCTGCTCAGTGCATTCGCCCGGTCGGTCGTGGAGGAGATGGATTGCGTGAGGCCCCCTGTCATTCCCGCCGCACTGCCTGCGGCGGCGTGAACGGGCGGGGGAGGCCCAGCCGCGGCCTCGTCGGCGTGGTCATCGCGGTGTCCCTGGCGGCAGGCGCGATCAGTTGCTCGGGCGACTGGAAGGCCGGCGCGACGCAGGATCAGTCCACCGGGGCGATCGAACTGTGCGGCGGCGAAGCGGTCTCGGCCGAGGCGGGCAAGGCGCTGAAGGTGATCACGGGGTCCTCGCGGTTCGCGGCGCCGGCCGAGGGATCCACCGTCGCACGCGCCGCCAGGTCGTTGAGTGAGGCGTTCGCCTCCCCTGCCGCCGATGCCGGGGACATCTGCCAGGTGTTCGCGATCAACGCCGTCCAGAGCGATCGGCTGGAGGTCACCTGGGAGCTGGCCGGCGGCCCGCCGGAGGGTGAACCTGCTCCGAAGTTCACGGTGCTCCCGATGGGAGAGCGAACCCTGACGGCTTCGGACTCCGCTGTTGTCCAGTTCGCCTGCCGGTCCGCGATACTGCCCGGCTCCACGCCGGCTCAGGTCAGGATCGGCGTGGAGCGCTGGTCGCCCAAGGAACCCGAAGGCGACCCGGAGAAGCTGAAGGACGCCTACGCGACGGTCGCCCACTCCATCTCGCTGGCCATGGCGAAGGAGCTGGGCTGCGAGAACAACGGCGGGCTGGAGGCCCGGCCGTCACTGGACCCCGTGTGACCCGGTGACGCGCAGCTGCGTGCGGCCGCGTTCGGTCGGCGGTCGCCGCAGCTCTGTCCGCCCCTCGGTAACGGTCTGCGACCGGGGAGGAATAAGCCCTTCCCCGGCAATTCATGGCTAGTTCGGGCCTCACTCCGGCACCCCCTGTGGCCGCTACATTCACCTCTGTCCGGTCCGGACAGACACGACCAGGGGGAAACAGACAGTTATGCGTCCCATAGGAACCAGAAGCCATACCGGCAGATCATTCATGGCGGTGACCGCCCCCGCGGTCGCCGTAGCGCTCGCCGCCATGGGCCTCGCCGCCTCACCGGCCGCTGCCTCACCCGCCGCCGCGGTACCGACCGCCACGACGGCACCCCAGCTCGGCGGCGCCTGCACCGCGGCCGACCTCGGCACCCGCCACCCGTACGTCAAGAACACCGAAGTGTCCCCGACGATCACCCACTTCAAGGGCTGGTACGTCACCGAGGGCACCACCGGCAACCACACCGTCGTCACCAGCACCGAGACGGTCATCACGGTCTCCGTCGGTCTCACCGGCGGCGTCGAGGGCAGTTTCGCCGTCGCGACCCTCGAAGCGGCCAAAGCGAGCCTCGGTCTGGAGGTGAAGGTTGACTACGCCTCCACCAGCAGCGAGTCGAACACGGTTGCATGGAGCTTCAACCAGCCCGGCTACTACGGCGTCTACAAGGGCACGAAGAAGGTCACCGGTACCTACGGAAGCCTCAACTGCAACCGCTCCCAGCAGAGCGACGGAAGCTGGTTGCTGAAGTGGGCCGAGGGTCCCGGCGGTGGCAGCTTCACCACCTACACCACCCTTGAGGAAGGCGCGGTGAGCTGCCAGGACGCGGTGCCCGCGGGCAGCATCATGGCCAAGGCGCAGGGGCTCCTCGACTGCGGCTCGCCCGCCGCGAAGGCCGAGCACCCGGCGGGTGCGGTGGCACCGACGGAGAAGCAGAAGCAGAGGCAGAAGCAGGACCAGGGACAGGACCAGGACCGCCTCGCGCAGCCCCCGGCCCGCACCAGCGGCATGTCCGCCGAACAGCCCGGGGCCACCGGACGCAGTGCGCGGGCCGCTCTCGACTGCCAGACGCAGGTCTACAAGATCGCTGTGCCCGGAAAGCCCCTGTCCTGGGGCGCGCCGCTCCTGGCGGACGACGGTGTCCGCCTGCGGCCCTCGACGATCTTCAGTGCCCATCTGGACCACTGGCGGCTGTGCAACGTGACGGAGGCCAACGGAGTCATCGAGGCGACCCTGTGGAACTGGGGCAACGGCCGGTGCGCGACCATCGCCGCGCCGAACGCGGCCACCGACCGGGCGGTCCTGATGACGGCCTCCTGCGCGGAGGACGACCTCCAGCGGTTCTTCATCTACCGTGACGTACCCGGCAGCTCGAAGATCGGTGTGCAGAACAAGTACACCGGGTCGATGATGGGCCACGACCGGTACGTGGACGGGGAGTTCATCCGCCAGTACTCCAGCGGCAGGCAGGACGGTACGGGTACGTACACCCTGGTCGGCGTCTGACGGCCCACGCCCTGTGAGCGGCCCCCGCACGTGAACCCTCGGCTTCCCGGTTCCGTGCGGGGCCCTTCGCGTCCCCGCCGGAGCGGGAAGCTCCCCGGGGCGGCGGGGGACGCGGGACACCTGGACACTTTCGGACCGGCCCGGTCAGCCGGAGAATGCCGCGAAGGACCGGACCCGTCCGAAGGTTCGTGCCGTTGTCCGACCAGGGGAGAGCCAGCACGTGATCACTGAACCGGAGCTGGTGGGCGAGCCCGGGCCGGGGCGGCCCCCGGACGTGGTGAGCGGGTTCGATCCGGGGCGGGGGCCCGCCGGCGGCGGGCGGCGGTGGCGGGGAGTGCTGTGGGCCGTCGCCGGGGCGCTGACGGCGTCGGCGGTGTGGGCGACGGCGGTCTTCGGCTACGGGATCGGCGGCGACCGGAAGCCTGACCCGCGCGGCTACCGCGTGGAGTCCGGCTCCTGCGCGGCGGTGCGGCTGAAGGCGCTCGCCGAGGCGCTGGGGGAGCCGGCGTCCGAGCCGTCGACCGGGCTGGACGGCATCGAGCACCCCGCCCTCCACCGCATTCGCTGCACCGTCGACTTCACGGCGCCGGTGATTCCGGCGCCGGACGGCGAGGAGGCCTCGGGCTGGTCCACCGGTTATCAGGCGGCCCTCACGGCCGAGCTGCACAAGGAGACCGACCCGCGCCCCGGGTTCGAGGCGAGCGGCACGCTGACGGAAATCGACGGCTCGGGCGTGGAGCGGGTGGAGCGCGTACCGGACCTCGGCGACCTGGCGTATCTGCTGATCATGGAGGACGACTCCATGCGCGTGCAGGTGGTGGACGGCGGTGCCGTCGTGACACTCACCCTGTCCTCCTGGATGTCTCCTCCGGACATCGACCAGGGACGGGACCGTCTGCCCGATGTGGCGGACCAACCGGAGATGCTCGCGTATCGGGCTGAGCTGATCAGCGACACGCGCGATGCGATGAAGGCCCTGAAGACCGGCTGACCGACCGGCCGGTTGTCCTGGCGTCGGCCGCCCTGCGTGCGGACACGGAAGTGGCCGCCCCCTGTCGTGGGGACGGCCACTTCGCGATGGAGACCGTGACCGGATTCGAACCGGTGTAACTCGAGTTGCAGTCGAGCCCCTGAGCCTCTCGGGCACACGGTCGGGTGGGGTGCTGTGTGGCGTTGTTCTCCTGCTGTTCTCCTGCTGCGTTTCTCTGCTGTCCTCTGCTGTGTTTCTTTGCCGTCCACGACGCTACGGGCCGTCGTCCGCCGCCTCAAGGCATCGGGCGGGCCCGCAACGCGACTGCCATACGCCGTTCACACCCGGTCCGCTGCCGGGGCTCGGGACCTACGACCAAGGGCCGAGTGCGGTGCCGCACATGGACAGGGTTCAAACCGCTCCACGCCTCTTACGCTGGGCCCATGACCGCCCTCGAACCGCGTGACGGCGCCGACGCCGCACACCTCGCGCCGCCCGCGACCGACGATCACTCCCCGGACCCGCTGTCCGACATCCCCCTCGCAGCCGTCGAAGGGGTCCTCGGGCGCACCTACCGGGCGCTCAGCATCGGCATCGTCTCCGTGGTGTTCCTCATCGCGTTCGAGGCCACGGCGGTCGGCACGGCCATGCCGGTCGCCGCGCGTGAACTGAACGGGATCCCCCTCTACGCGTTCGCCTTCTCCGCCTACTTCACCACCAGCCTGTTCGCCATGGTCCTCTCCGGGCAGTGGGCCGACCGGCGCGGGCCGCTCCAGCCGCTCGCCACCGGGATCACCGCGTTCGGCGTCGGCCTGCTGCTCTCCGGGGCGGCCACCAGCATGTGGATCTTCATCGCCGGCCGGGCGGTCCAGGGACTCGGCGGCGGGCTGGTGATCGTCGCCCTGTACGTGGTCATCGGGCGGGCCTACCCCGAGCGCATCAGGCCCGCGATCCTGGCCGCCTTCGCCGCGAGCTGGGTGATCCCCTCCGTCGTCGGGCCGCTGGCCTCCGGGACGGTGACCGAGCACCTCGGCTGGCGCTGGGTCTTCGTCGGTATCCCGGCGCTCATCGTGATCCCGCTCGTCCTGGCCCTCCCGGCGATCCGGCGGACGGCCTCCGGGCCCGCGGACCCGGCCGCCGCCAACGAACCGTACGACCGCCGCCGGATCCGGCTCGCCCTCGGGATATCGGCCGGGGCGGGGCTGCTCCAGTACGCGGGGCAGGAGCTCACCTGGCTCGCCCTCCTGCCGGCCGCCCTCGGCGTCGCCCTGCTGGTGCCCGCCGTACGCGGACTGCTGCCCACCGGGACCGTACGGGCGGGGCGCGGGCTGCCCTCGGTGGTCCTGCTGCGCGGGGTCGCCGCCGGGTCGTTCGTCGCCGCCGAGTCCTTCGTACCGCTGATGCTGGTCACCCAGCGCGGGCTGTCCCCGACGATGGCCGGGCTCTCGCTGGCCGTGGGCGGGGCGACCTGGGCGCTCGGTTCGTTCGTACAGTCCCGGCCCCGCATGGAGCCCCACCGGGAGCGGCTGATGGTCAGCGGCATGGTCCTGGTCGCCGCCTCGATCGCGGTGGCGCCCTCCGTGCTGATCGAGGGGGTCCCGGTCTGGACCGTCGCCGTCGCCTGGGCCTTCGGCTGCTTCGGGATGGGCATGGTGATCGCCTCCACCAGTGTGCTGCTGCTGAAGCTGTCGGCCCCGGAGGAGGCGGGCTCCAACTCCGCCGCCCTCCAGATCTCCGACGGGCTCTCCAACGTGCTGCTCCTGGCCGGAGGCGGCGCGGCCTTCGCCGCGCTCGGCGGCGGGGCGGTGGGCGCGGCCGCGCACGGGGCGGTGGAGGCCGGAGCCGCCGGCTCGCACCCGGGTGCGTTCGCCGCCGTGTTCCTGCCGATGGCGGGGGTGGCACTCGCGGGGGCCTGGGTGGCGACCCGGGTCGTCGTGCGGGAGAAGCACGCCGGGTGAGCGGCGTGCGGGCGGGCTTCGGAGCCCGCCCGCGGGTCGGATACCGGCCCCGCGGGCATCGCTGTGAAGAGCGTCTCAACGGAACCGCACCACGGCTCGTTCGTACGAGATCTTCACCGGGCCCCCGGTAAGGTGGCCCGGTTGTCGTATCGCGGGCCGGGCCGATCAGGGCCGGGTCCGGTGCGGACAGCGCCCCACGTACCCGAGAGCCCCGAACCGGAGACCGTGACTACTACCACCGCCTCCCACCACCTCTCACCCGCCTTTCCCGGCCGCGCCCCCTGGGGCACCGCCGGGAAGCTGCGAGCCTGGCAGCAGGGCGCCATGGAGAGGTACGTCCAGGAGCAGCCGCGCGACTTCCTCGCCGTCGCGACGCCCGGCGCGGGCAAGACCACGTTCGCGCTGACCCTCGCGTCGTGGCTGCTGCACCACCATGTCGTACAACAGATCACCGTCGTCGCCCCGACCGAGCACCTCAAGAAGCAGTGGGCGGAGGCGGCCGCGCGGATAGGGATCAAGCTCGACCCCGACTACAGCGCCGGCCCGCTGAGCAAGGACTACCACGGGGTCGCCGTGACGTACGCCGGTGTCGGCGTCCGTCCGATGCTGCACCGCAACCGCTGCGAGCAGCGCAAGACGCTCGTGATCCTCGACGAGATCCACCACGCCGGTGACTCGAAGTCCTGGGGCGAGGCCTGCCAGGAGGCGTTCGACCCGGCGACCCGGCGGCTCGCGCTGACCGGTACGCCGTTCCGGTCGGACACCAACCCGATCCCGTTCGTCGCGTACGAGGAGGGCAACGACGGCATCCGCCGCTCCTCCGCCGACTACACCTACGGCTACGGCAACGCGCTCGCCGACGGCGTCGTCCGCCCGGTCATCTTCCTCAGCTACAGCGGCAACATGCGCTGGCGCACCAAGGCCGGCGACGAGATCGCCGCCCGGCTCGGCGAGCCGATGACCAAGGACGCCATCGGGCAGGCCTGGCGCACCGCGCTGGCGCCCACCGGCGAGTGGATCCCCAACGTGCTCTCCGCCGCCGACAAGCGGCTCACCGAGGTCCGCAAGGGCATCCCCGACGCGGGCGGCCTCGTCATCGCGACCGACCAGGAGTCGGCACGCGCCTACGCCAAGATCCTCAAGAAGGTCACCGGCGAGACGCCGACCGTGGTCCTCTCCGACGAGAAGGCCGCCTCCAAGAAGATCGACAAGTTCAGCGCGGACGAGTCGCGCTGGATGGTCGCGGTGCGGATGGTGTCCGAAGGCGTCGACGTGCCGCGCCTCGCCGTCGGCGTGTACGCGACCACCATCTCCACCCCCCTCTTCTTCGCCCAGGCCGTCGGCCGCTTCGTGCGCTCCCGCAGGCGCGGCGAGACCGCGTCCGTCTTCGTGCCGACGATCCCGATGCTCCTCGACTTCGCCAACGAGATGGAGGTCGAGCGCGACCACGTGCTCGACAAGCCGAAGAAGGGCAGCGACGAGGAGAACCCGTTCTCCGAGGAGGACAAGCTCCTCGCCGACGCGGAGAAGCTGGAGGACGAGGAGACCGAGGAGCAGCTGCCCTTCGAGGCGCTGGAGTCCGACGCCGTCTTCGACCGCGTGCTGTACGACGGCGCCGAGTTCGGCATGCAGGCCCACCCCGGCTCCGAAGAGGAGCAGGACTACCTCGGCATCCCCGGGCTCCTCGAACCCGACCAGGTCCAGCTCCTCCTCCAGAAGCGGCAGAGCCGGCAGATCGCGCACAGCCGCCAGAAGCCGGCCGAGGAGGCCGACCTCCTGGAGAAGCCCGCCGACGCCCGGCCCGTGGTCACCCACAAGCAGCTGCTGAGCCTGCGCAAGCAGCTCAACACGATGGTCTCCGCCTACACCCACCAGAGCGGCAAGCCCCACGGTGTCATCCACACCGAGCTGCGCCGGGTCTGCGGCGGCCCGCCGAGCGCCGAGGCCACGGCCCACCAGATCCAGCAGCGCATCGTGAAGGTCCAGGAGTGGGCGACCCGGATGACGTGACCCCCGGTGCCGTCCGATTTCGTCGGCCCGTACGGAGGATCAACCTCCGTACGGGCCGACGGCGTTCCCGGGCAGGGCGGCGACGCTCCCGGCTTCCGTGGAGACGGTTCCGGCCGTTGGGGGCGGGAAATTTTCACGATGGCCGTTCACACACTGTTAACGTTGGTTCACATCTGTGCACTGCGGTCCTGTCGGTGTCGTGACACGTGAACGCGCGTAGATGTTCGCTTTCCGGACGCCGTCCCGCTGACCGGCCCTTATGCGTGCGCCGTTCCGGGGCTCCGTGTCCGGAGACCGGATTCTGGACGAGGACTTCCGCTGAGCGGACTGGCTCGCTACTGTCCCCGCCATATGAACGCCCCGTGGCAACGCCGCCGCGGAGCGCAGCCGGTGCCTTGCCAGGCCGGCGGCCTCTCCGTGCGTCGCCGCTGGGACCGGCGTCGCAACCCCGCCGGAGCAGGACCGTCGTCGCTCACCCCGAAGAGGAGAGGGCGTCGTGACAGCGGAAACCTCCCAGACGCTCGACCGAGGACTGCGCGTCCTCAAACTGCTCGCCGACACCGATCACGGCCTGACCGTCACGGAGTTGTCCAACAAGCTCGGTGTCAACCGGACCGTCGTCTACCGTTTGCTCGCCACGCTGGAGCAGCACGCACTGGTCCGCCGTGATCTGGGCGGCCGCGCCCGCGTCGGCCTCGGTGTGCTGCGGCTCGGCCGACAGGTGCACCCGCTCGTCCGGGAGGCCGCGCTGCCCGCGCTGCGTTCCCTGGCCGAGGACATAGGGGCCACCGCCCACCTCACGCTCGTCGACGGCAGCGACGCCCTCGCGGTCGCCGTCGTCGAGCCCACCTGGACCGACTACCACGTCGCCTACCGGGCCGGCTTCCGGCACCCGCTGGACCGGGGCGCGGCCGGCCGGGCCATCCTGTCCGCCCGGCAGACGACGGAGGCCGGACACCCCGGATACACCCTCACCCACGGCGAACTCGAGGCCGGGGCCAGCGGGGCGGCCGCGCCCCTGGTCGGGGTCTCGGGCGTGGAGGGCAGCGTCGGCGTCGTCATGCTCGCCGACGCCGTACCGGAACGGGTCGGGCCCCGCGTGCTCGACGCCGCCCGGGAAGTGGCCGACGCGCTGCGGTAGGCCCGTACCGGCCGGGAGCGCCCGCGCCCGCCCAGGCGCTCCCCGGCCGGTACGCGTCAAAGGCGTCGCCGGCGTGCGGGCGAAACGTCGTGGAGGGCGGCGCCGAGGGCGGCGCACGCCTGGCGCGTTCCGGCCGGAGGGCGGCGGTTAGATTGGGTGCGTGCTCACTCGTCTCACGCGCCCCCGCGTCCTCGCCCTCTGCGCGCTGCCGGTCCTCGCCCTCTTCGGTACGGCGGCCTTCGCACCGCTGCCGTTCACCCTGGCCCGGCCCGGACTGACCGCGGACGTGCTCGGCGAGGACGACGGGCGGCCGGTGATCACCATCACCGGCGCCGAGACCCGGCCCACCGACGGGCAGCTGAGGATGACGACGATTCTCGCCACCGGGCCGAAGGCGGACGTCCGTGTCGGCGAGGTGATCGACGGCTGGTTCCGGACCGACCGGGCGGTCATGCCGCGCGACTCCGTCTACCCCACCGGCGGCTCCGAGAAGGAGATCGAGAAGCACAACCTCGACGACATGAAGCAGTCGCAGAACGTCGCCGTCGACGCCGCCCTGAACTACCTGGACCGCGAGCCCGGGTCGATGCGCGTCGAGGTGGACCTCGGCGACGTCGGCGGCCCGAGCGCCGGCCTCTTCCTCTCCCTCGGCATCATCGACAAGCTCGACGGCAACGGCTCCGGCGGCGACCTCACCGGCGGCCGCACCATCGCCGGTACGGGGACGATCGACGCGGACGGCAAGGTCGGCGCGGTCGGCGGGGTGTCGATGAAGGCCCAGGGCGCCCACCGCGACGGGGCGAGCGTCTTCCTCGTGCCGAAGGCCGAGTGCGCTCAGGCGGAGGCCGAGGCGCCCGACGGGCTGCGGATCGTGCCCGTCTCCACGCTGAAGGACGCGGTCGGCTCGCTCAAGGCCCTGGAGACGGGCGGGCCGGTGCCGAGCTGCTGACCTGCACCGACGGCACCGACTGTGCCACGGGTGGCGCCGGCAGTACGGGCTCCGTCACCGGCCCGTCGTCCAGCGTCCGCCAGGACGGGAAAACCAGCGGGCTCAGCGTGGCCAGGAAGTAGACCCCGCCCATCAGCAGCAGCGCCCCCGTCGCCCCGGCGCCCTCCACCAGCAGCCCGGCCGCGAGCCCGCCCAGCGGCATCGCGAACTCGCACCCCGCCGTCAGCGCCCCCGACACCCGGCTGCGCAGCCGGTCCGGCACGCGCTCGTAGATCACCGTCGTCAGGATCGGGTTCAGCACGCCGCCCGCGATCCCGCCGAGCAGCATCGTCACCGCGAGCGGGAGCGTCGTCCCGGTCACCGCGGCGACCAGGAACCTCGGCGCGCCGCACAGGATCACGCACACTGTGAACACCGCCCGGCGGGGGAACCGGTGCCCCACCGCCCCGTACAGCAGCGCCCCCACCAGCCCGCCCGCCCCGAACAGCGCGGTGAGCAGTCCGATGGAGGTCGCACCGCCCAGCTCGCTCTCGGCGTGCACCGGAAGCAGCACGGCATACCAGCCCTGGTCGGTGCCGTTCATGAACATCACCATGACCACGATCGCCAACAACAGCCGGTTTCCCAGCGCGTGGGCGTATCCCTCGCGGAGTTCGGAGCCGTAGGTGCGCAGCGATACCGGGGCCTCGGCCTTCCGCGGCTCGGCCGCGCGGATCCCCCGTACGCCTGCGGCGATCAGCAGGGCGGACAGGGCGAACGTCGCCGCGTCCAGCAGCAGGACCGTCTCCGCGCCGGCGAAGGCGATGAGGACTCCGGCGAGCGCCGCGCCGACCATCCGGGCCCCGCGCGAGACCGCGTCGAAGAGGCTGGCGGCCCGGGGGAGCGTGGTGCCGGCGTGCTCGGCCAGATCCGGGATCAGGACGTAGCGCGCGGTGTTGCCCGGGGTGTGCGCGAACCCGTTGACCGCCATCAGCGCGCACAGCATCCAGAAGTCGAGGACGTCGGCGAAGTGCAGCAGCGGGATCGAGGCGATGGCCGACGCGCACACGGCGTCGGAGGCGATGGCGACCCGGCGGCGGCCGATCCGGTCGATGACCGGTCCGCCGATCAGCGCGGCGACGACGATCGGCAGGGTGGCGCAGAAGGCGACCACTCCGGCCCGGCCCGCGCTGCCGGTGGTCTCCAGGACGAACCAGGGGACGCCGATCAGCGTCAGTGACGTGCCCGCCGTCGAGATGGAGTTGGCCGCGAGCGTGGCGGCGAGCGGGGTGCGGTTCCCCATGGTGCTGTCTCCCCCGAGTCGGTGGTCAGACCGGATGGAAGGCGGCGGTGCGAGCCGCGGTCGCCTCCCGGCTCCGGGTCGTCAGGCGCAGACCCACCTCGACCAGGGCCCAGCCGACCCGGGTGCGCAGGCTGGTGCGGGGGAGGCGGAACGGCGTTGCCGTGTGGTGGAGTTCGGCGGCTCGGGTGACGTGCAGGAGGTGGTGGACGTCGGCGTGCATAACGGGGTTCCCTTCGGGTGGCGGGGCGTTGTGGTGTGCGGTGGGGTCATTCGGAGGGGCGCGGGAAGGTGTGCAGGTGGGTCTGGACGAGGGCCGATCCCTCGGTGCCTTCGGGGACGACGCCGCGGTAGCTCTCCACGAGTTCGTGGACCTTTTCGGCCAGCTCCAGAGCGAGTTCCGGAGTGAGGCGGATCTTGAAGTCGCTCATGTCCCAGCCGCGCTGCCACTCCTCCGGCCAGTCGCCCAGCGTGCCCAGCCAGGTGGTCAGATCCTGGGCGTGGGCGGTGGCTGTCTCGTGCAGGACGAAGTCGATGGCCCCGCGCACCTCGGGGTCGGCGTGCGTCCGGAAGTCCGCAGCCTGGAACATCGTGCCGTCGTGCACCGACCGCCACCAGCGCTCGCGGCCCTTGCCCAGCTCCGGGGCGTCCTCGACCAGTCCGCTCTCCGCCAGCTGGCGCAGGTGGTAGCTGGTCGCTCCGCTGGACTCGCCCAGCCGCTCACCGAGCTTGGAGGCGGTGGCCGGGCCGAACTCGCGCAGCGTGTTCAGCAGTCGGAGCCGTAGGGGGTGGGCGACCGCGCGCAGCGTGCGGGCGTCGATGGTGTGGACCCTGCGGTCGGTTCCGTCGTGGCGATAGGGGCGCGGGTCGTTCTGGTCGTTCTCGTTCTCCGGCATACTTCGACAGTAGAGATGCAAAGAATGCTTTGCAAGGCTTTTTTGCAACGGGACTTTTGCAGCGATCCCTTGGCAACTCACCCCTCCCCGATGAACCCCTCCGCCACCAGCCAGTCCTTCGCCACCTCGTGCGGGTCCTCGCCGTCCACGTCCACCTTGGCGTTCAGCGTCTGCGCGACCTCGGTCGTCAGCTTCTTCGCGAGCGGGTCCAGCAGCTCCGCGATCACCGGGTACTTCTCGAAGGTCGCCTCGTGGATGACCGGGGACGCGTTGTAGTTGGGGAAGAAGTTCTCGTCGTCCTCCAGGACGTCCAGGTTCATGGCCTTGATGCGCCCGTCGGTGGTGAACACCTCGCCCAGCAGGCAGGAGTCGGACTCGGACACCTGGGTGTAGATGATCCCGGCGTCCATCTTCCGGATGTTGCCGGCCGGGATCCTCATCCCGTACTTCTTCTCCATGCCGGGCAGCCCGTCGTCGCGGGAGGCGAACTCGTTCTCCACGCAGATCGTCACCGCGCCCGGGTCCTTCTTCGCCAGGGCCGCCACGTCCGAAAGGGTCTTCAGCCGGTACCTGGCGTTGTTCTTCTTGCTGATGGCGAGCGCGTACGTGTTGTCGAGCGGGGCGGGCGGCAGCCACACCACCCCGTTGCCCCGGTCCTCGTCCCGTACCGCCTCGTACTGCTTCTTCGGGTCGACCACGGGGTCGGCGTGGCCGAGGAAGGTGATCCAGCCGGTGCCGGTGTAGTCCCACTGGGCGTCGGCGTCGCCGTTGATGATGGCCTCGCGCGCGCTGATCGAACCCGGCAGGTTCGTCCGGTCCAGGACCTCCGCCCCGGCCGCCCTGAACACCAGGCCGGTCATCTGGCCCAGGATGATGTTCTCGCTGAAGTTCTTCGACGTCACGGTCAGCGTCGCGCCCTTGAGCGGCTCGCCCTGCCCGACCGACCCGGGCGACACGTCGTCCACCATCGGCGAACCGCTCTTGAGCCCGCAGCCGCTCAGCGTCACCGCCAGGGCCAGGCCGCCGATCACCAGGGCCCGGCGCCGGGAAACGTACGCCGTCCTCCTCATCGCTCCTCCAGCCCGCGTGGCGTCAGCGCCAGTTCGGCCAGCGAGGCCAGCCAGTCCACCAGCAGGGCCAGCACCACCGTCAGCACCGAGCCGATGATCAGGACCGGCATCCGCTGCGTCTGGATCCCCGAGGTGATCAGGTCGCCCAGTCCGCCGCCCCCGCCGAACGTCGCCAGCGTCGCCGTGCCGACGTTCAGGACGAGTGCGGTACGCACTCCGGCCAGGATCAGCGGCACCGCGAGCGGCAGCTCCACCTTCATCAGGACGCCCCGGCCGGACATCCCCATCCCGCGCGCCGCCTCGATCATGTTCGGCTCGATCGCCCGCAGGCCCGCCACCGTGTTGGAGAGCACCGGGAGCACCGCGTAGATCACGATGCCGATGATCGCGGTCCGCGGGCCGATGCCCAGCCAGATCACCAGCAGCGCCAGCAGGCCGATCGCGGGCGTCGCCTGCCCGATGTTGGCCAGCGCGGTGAACGCCGGGGCCGCCTTCCGCAGCCGCCGCCGGGTCAGGGCGATGCCCAGCGGGATCGCGATGATCAGCACCCAGAACGTGGAGATCGCCGTCAGCCGCACGTGCTGCCACCAGCGCAGCTGCACATTGCCGCCGGTCAGTGAGTTCTCCGCGATCGAGTCCAGGTGGGTGTTGGTGATCCATACGTAGGTGACGACCAGGAGCACCGCCAGCACCACCGGCAGGACCACCAGCTTTCGCCAGGTGAACCGGCGCGCGGGCACCGCCGGGGCGGGGGAGGGGTCGCTCTCCTCGTCGTGGAACGCGTGGCCCTTGACGTCGTGTTCGCCCGGCGGCCGGGTCGGGGCGGGGCCCTTGCCGGAGCCTGACGGATGGCTGGGACTCATCGGCCGCCGCCACCCCCCTCCAGCTCCTGCTCCGTCTGGTGGACCCGCAGCTCCTCCAGCTCGTGCTGGTGCTCCATCGCCGTCAGCCGGTCGGCCTCCAGCAGCTCCTGCACGTTGTCCATCAGCGTCTTCATGTCGACGACCCCGATGAACTCGCCGCGCCGCCCGGTCACCGCGACCCGGCCGCCGCTGTCGGTGAGGACCGCCTCCAGCGCGTCGTGCAGGGTGGCGTCCCGGGTCACCGTGTCGTGCACCAGCTGCCCGGCCCGCGCCAGCGAACCGCGCGCCCGCATCAGGTCGCCGCGCCGCAGCCACTTGTACGGGCGGTTGCGGCGGTCCAGCATCAGCAGCTCGTTGTGCGGGCCGCTGCGCAGCTTGTTGAAGATCGACTGGAGCGGGTCCTCGACCGTCACCGTCGGGAAGTCCGCGATGCCCACATCCCGTACGCGGGTCAGGTTCAGCCGCTTCAGGGCCGCGCCCGCGCCGACGAAGCCGGAGACGAAGTCGTCCGTCGGGTTGGTGAGGATCGCCTCGGGGGTGTCGAACTGCGCGATGTGCGAGCGCTCCCGCAGCACCGCGATCCGGTCGCCGAGCTTGATCGCCTCGTCGAAGTCGTGGGTGACGAACACGATCGTCTTGTGCAGCTCGTGCTGGAGCCGGATCAGCTCGTCCTGGAGGTGGTCGCGGGTGATCGGGTCGACCGCCCCGAACGGCTCGTCCATCAGCAGTACGGGAGGGTCGGCGGCCAGCGCCCGCGCCACGCCCACCCGCTGCTGCTGCCCGCCGGAGAGCTGGCGCGGATAGCGGCCGTGGAACTCGCGCGGGTCCAGGCCCACCAGGTCGAGCATCTCCTCCACCCGGCCCTTCACCCGGGACTTGGACCAGCCGACCATCTTCGGGACCAGGGCGATGTTGTCCGCGACCGTCATGTGCGGGAAGAGACCGGAGGACTGGATGGCATAGCCGATCTTGCGGCGCAGCTTCACCGGGTCGATGTCGGTGACGTCCTCGTCGTCGATACGGATCCGGCCCGACGTCGGCTCGATCAGCCGGTTGATCATCTTCAGGGTGGTGGACTTCCCGCAGCCGGACGGCCCGACGAAGACCACGGTCTCGCCCGCCCTGATCTCCATCGACACGTTCTCGACGGCCGGGTTCGGGTTGCCCGGGTAGCTCTTGGTGAGGTTCTCCAGCTGGATGGTGGCCCCGGAGGTGGCGGCGGCCCCGCCCGTGGCGGCGGCCCCGGTGTCGGTCTCGGTCTCAGGCACGGATCCCCCTCGGGATGGTCAGCCGTCCCAGCAGGACGTACGCGGCGTCGAAGAGCAGGGCGAGGACGACGATGCCGAGCGTGCCCGCGAGGACCTGGTTGATCGCGTTGGCGCTGCCCAGCGAGGCGATGCCCCGGAAGATCTCGTTGCCGAGGCCGGGCCCGGAGGCGTACGCGGCGATGGCGGCGATGCCCATCAGCATCTGGGTGGAGACCCGGATCCCGGTCAGGATCGGCGGCCAGGCGAGCGGCAGCTCCACCCGGCACAGCCGCGCCAGCCGCGACATCCCGATGCCCGTCGCCGCGTCGACCAGCGACGGATCGACGCCCCGCAGCCCGACGACGGAGTTCCGGACGATCGGCAGCAGCCCGTACAGCGTCAGGGTGATCACCGTCGGTGCGACGCCGAGGCCCACCAGCGGGATCAGCAGACCGATCGCGGCCAGGGACGGAATGGTGAGGATCGTCGCCGTGGAGGTGATGGCCAGCGAGCCGCCCCAGCCGCTGCGGTAGCTCACCACCCCGATGACCACCCCCAGCACGGTGGCGATGACCATGCACTGGAAGACCGCGCTGACGTGCTGGAACGCGTCCGTGAGGAGCTGCTGGTGGCGGGTGCTCAGGTACTCCCAGAAGCTCACACGGCACTCCTTCGGATCAATGACGCCCCGGGGCCTCGGATCGGTCGGTGTCCTCGGCCGCCTGTTCCACCAGAGGGATGACCCGCAGGGGAACCGGGTTCTCCATGACGATCGCCGTGGAGGCCCGGACAATGCCATCAAATCCGACAACCCGGTCGATCACCCGCTGAAGGTCGGCGTTGGAACGGGCGACCAGCCGGCAGAACATGTCGCCGTGCCCGGTGGTGGTGTGCAGCTCCAGCACTTCCGGTACGCCGCCCAAATGGGCTCGTACGTCGGCCCCTTGGCCCTGCTTGATCTCCAGCGTGGCGAACGCGGTGACCGGGTAGCCGAGCGCCGCCGGATCCACGTCCGGGCCGAATCCCCGGATGACGCCGTTCGACTGAAGACGGTCCAGCCGCGCCTGCACGGTCCCGCGCGCCACCCCGAGCCGCCGGGATGCTTCGAGGACGCCGATCCGCGGTTCGCGCGCCAGGAGCACGATGAGCCGCCCGTCCAGATGATCGATCGCCATGAGCCCGCCTTCGATGGTCATCCTGTACAGATAGTCCGGCCATCATGGCGATCCGCTGTCCACATTGACCAGTGGATGTGCGAACTGTTGCGCACCTTGCGATGGGGGGAGAGCCTTCGAACATGACTGAGACTCTGCACACCAGCCCCGAAACCGCCCGGCAGGCCGACCCCTTCCCGGTCAAGGGAATGGACGCGGTCGTCTTCGCCGTGGGCAACGCCAAGCAGGCCGCGCACTACTACTCGACCGCCTTCGGCATGAAGCTGGTCGCCTACTCCGGACCGGAGAACGGCACCCGCGAGACCGCGAGTTACGTCCTGACCAACGGCGCCGCCCGCTTCGTGTTCACCTCCGTGATCAAGCCGTCCACCGAGTGGGGCACCTTCCTCACCGACCATGTCGCCGAGCACGGCGACGGCGTCGTCGACCTCGCGATCGAGGTCCCGGACGCCCGGGCCGCGTACGCGTACGCCGTGGAGCACGGCGCCCGCGGCCTCACCGAGCCGCACGAGGTCAAGGACGAGCACGGGACCGTCGTCCTCGCCGCCATCGCCACGTACGGCAAGACCCGCCACACCCTGGTGGAGCGCACCGGTTACGAGGGCCCCTACCTCCCCGGTTTCGCGGCGGCCTCGCCGATCGTCGAGCCGCCCGCCAAGCGCACCTTCCAGGCGATCGACCACTGCGTCGGCAACGTCGAGCTCGGCCGGATGAACGAGTGGGTCGGCTTCTACAACCAGGTCATGGGCTTCACCAACATGAAGGAGTTCGTGGGCGACGACATCGCCACCGAGTACTCCGCCCTGATGTCGAAGGTCGTCGCCGACGGCACGCTCAAGGTCAAGTTCCCGATCAACGAGCCGGCCATCGCGAAGAAGAAGTCGCAGATCGACGAGTACCTGGAGTTCTACGGCGGCGCGGGGGTCCAGCACATCGCGCTCGCCACGAACGACATCGTCGCCACGGTCCGCTCGATGCGCGCCGCCGGCGTCCAGTTCCTGGACACCCCCGACTCGTACTACGACACGCTCGGCGAGTGGGCCGGCGAGACCCGGGTGCCGGTCGAGACCCTGCGCGAGCTGAAGATCCTCGTCGACCGCGACGAGGACGGCTACCTGCTGCAGATCTTCACCAAGCCGGTCCAGGACCGGCCGACCGTCTTCTTCGAGATGATCGAGCGCCACGGCTCCATGGGCTTCGGCAAGGGCAACTTCAAGGCCCTGTTCGAGGCGATCGAGCGCGAGCAGGAGAAGCGCGGCAACCTCTGAGCCGCATGTCCGCGAGCCGCTCGGCCCCGGGCCGCGGCTCCGCCTGATCCGCGTCCCGCACGCAGAACGCCGCCGCGGCCCGGGGCAGTACCCCGGACCGCGGCGGCCCACGTCCTTCACGGCACCCCGTCACCCGCCGCCCGTCACGGACTCTTCGAGGCCTCGGCCGCCGGGCTGCTCTCCGCGGTCCTCGACGGGGCCGGGGACGGGGACGGGGAAGGGGCCGCCTTCGAGGGGGCCGGAGCCTCGGGCCTCGTCTCCCGCTTCGGTTCCGGCTTCGGTTCCGGCTTCGGCTCCGGGGCAGGCGGCGGTGGGGGCGGCTGCGTGTCGCCCGGCCCGCCCGGTGGCGGCTCGCCCAGCGCCTCCAGCGCCTGACGGGCCAGCGGCGCGGCGAGCGGCGAGAAGGCCGGGTTGGTGCGCACGGCCTGCTCAAGATTCCGGCGCGCCGGACCGTAGTCCTCCAGCTCCCGCTGGATCACGCCCAGGTGGTACGCGTACGAGGCGTTCCGCACGCCCGTGCCGACGGCCCGCTCCGCGTACCCGAGCCCCTCCTGCGACCTGCCCGCCCGGTGCAGCGCCCAGCCCAGCGCGTCCGCCACCGCCGCACTGCGGTGCTGCTTCGCCCACTGGCCGCGCAACAGCTCCACCGCCTCCTCCGGGTCCCCGTGATCGGCCTCGTAGCGGGCCAGCAGCAGGGACTCGTCGACCCCGGCCTTCTTCGCCCCGGCCACCATCTTGCGCAGCCCGGCGTACTGGGTGCGGGCGTCCCCGTCCAGCCCCAGCGACTCGTACAGCTCGCCCAGCTCCAGGGCGTACTCCGGCCGCGGGAGCTTCTCCAGCGCGCTCGTGTACGCGGCCAGCGCCTCGTCGGTGCGCTCCAGCGCCACCAGGGCCCGCGCCCGGCCCGCCAGCGAGGCGTGGTGACCGGCGTCCGTGCGGAGCGCCGCGTCGAACTGCGCCACCGCCTCCTCCGGTTCGCCGCGCTCCCAGGCCAGCTCGCCGAGACGGTGCAGCGCCTCGGCCTTCTCGGCGGGCCGCGTGGCCCGGTCCGCCGCCTCCCGGGCGGTGGCCAGCGCGTCCTCGCGCCAGCCCTGGCCCCGGTACAGCTCGGCGGTGCGGGCCAGCGCCGGAACGCCCTTGCGCAGCTCGCCGAACCTCTCCGTCGCCGCGGTCGCCGCTTTCTGGTCGCCGAGCCCGGTGTACGCGTCGATGAGGACCGGGTACACGCTCCAGGCCTTCGGCTGCTGCTTCTTCACGGTCTCGCCCCACCGCTTCGCCGCGACGAAGTCGTGCCGGGCGTTGGCCAGGGCCGCCAGGCCCACCCACGCCTCCTCGTTCCCGCGCTCGCCCGCCCGCGCCTCCAGCGAGCGCTTCAGGGCCTCCTCGGCGCGCGCATAGTACGCCGGGTCCGCCGAACGCCGCGCCCACTCCACGTACGCCGTGCCGAGCGTCGCCAGGGCCGGGGCGTCGGACGGGTGGGACTCCACCCACTTCTTCCGGTCCCCGATCAGCGCGGTGAGGTCCGAGAGCGAGGCGGGGGAGCCCGCGGTCGTCGCCGCCTCGGCCCGCTCGACCGGCCCCGGCTCCTTCGGCCCGTCGCCCTCCCCGTCCTCCACCGCCACCAGCGCCCCGGCCAGCAGCACCCCGGCGGCGACCGCGCCGACCGCGGCCCTGCGCAGCGTCGTCCGCAGGGTGGGCGGCGGCGGAGGTACGGCGGTGGCGCCTTCGGCGGGCATCACGTAGGGGTCCTGCGGGGACGGCTCGGGCGGCCGGCGCGACTCCGGATCCTGCTGCGGCATGACATCCATGGCCCTCACTGTGCGTCAGTCATACGAGCACACCGCGCCTTGGGATCGTCGCCGCCCACGGGTTCACACCATTGGCCCCGGGTGTCACGCTCGGACCATGAGCGATCTCCTCGAACGGCTGCGCGCGGGACTGCCCCCGGAAGCGCTGATCACCGATCCGGACGTGACCGCGTCCTACGCCCACGACATGGCGAGCTTCTGCGAGGCCGGCACCCCGGCCGTCGTCGTGCTCCCGCGCACGGTCGAGCAGGTCCAGCACGTCATGCGCACCGCCACCGCGCTGCGCGTCCCGGTCGTCCCGCAGGGCGCCCGTACCGGCCTGTCCGGCGCGGCCAACGCCTCGGACGGCTGCGTCGTGCTGTCCCTGGTGAAGATGGACCGGATCCTGGAGATCAGCCCGGTCGACCGGATCGCCGTCGTCGAGCCGGGCGTCGTCAACGCCGTCCTGTCACGCGCGGTGAACGAACACGGTCTGTACTACCCGCCGGACCCCTCCAGCTGGGAGACGTGCACCATCGGCGGCAACATCGGCACCGCGTCCGGCGGTCTGTGCTGCGTGAAGTACGGGGTCACCGCCGAGTACGTCCTGGGCCTGGACGTCGTCCTCGCCGACGGACGGCTCCTGACCACCGGCCGCCGCACCGCCAAGGGCGTCGCCGGGTACGACCTGACCCGGCTCTTCGTCGGCTCCGAGGGCAGCCTCGGGATCGTCGTCAAGGCCGTCCTCGCGCTCAGGCCGCAGCCGCCCCAGCAGCTCGTCGTCGCCGCCGAGTTCTCCTCGGCCGCCGCCGCGTGTGACGCTGTGTGCCGGATCATGGAGCGTGGTCACACCCCGTCACTCCTCGAACTGATGGACCGTACGACCGTGCGTGCCGTCAACGCGCTGGCCTCCATGGGCCTGCCCGAGACCACCGAGGCCCTGCTGCTCTGCGCCTTCGACACCCCCGACCCGTCGGCCGACCTCGCCGCCGTCGGAGCGCTGTGCACCGCCGCCGGGGCCACCGAGGTGGTCCCCGCCGATAACCACGCCGAATCCGAACTCCTCCTCCAGGCCCGCCGGATGTCGCTCACCGCCCTGGAGGCCGTCAAGTCCGCCACGATGATCGACGACGTCTGCGTACCGCGCTCGCAGCTCGGCGCGATGCTCGCGGGCACGGCCGCCATCGCCGAGGAGTACGACCTCACCATCGGCGTCTGCGCCCACGCGGGCGACGGCAACACCCATCCCACCGTCTGCTTCGACCACACCGACCCCGACGAGTCCCGCCGGGCCCGAGCGTCCTTCGACGCGATCATGGCGCTCGGCCTGGAACTGGGCGGAACCATCACCGGCGAACACGGCGTCGGCGTCCTCAAGAAGGAGTGGCTCGCCCGCGAACTGGGCGAGACCGGCATCGAACTGCAGCGCTCCATCAAGGCGGCCTTCGACCCGCTCGGCCTCCTCAACCCCGGCAAGCTCTTCTGACAGCGGCCCTCCTGTCCGGCCGCCCTCACGCCTCGCCGTCCTGGGACGACGCGTCGTCCGCCGACCACGGGTCGCCGAGCCAGAGGTCGTCGGCCGGCAGGGGGGCCAGCAGCTCCGCCAGCGCCTCGTCGATGCCGAGCCGGTCGCTCTCCGCGCCCGGTGGCACGACCCGCAGGGTCCGCTCCACCCAGGCGGCCACGGCGGGCGAGGACACCTCGAGCAGGGCGTTGCCGTCGGGCGAGGTGAGGGCCACGCAGATGACGCTGCGGCCCGCGACCTTCGTCGGCCAGATCCGTACGTCCCCGTGCCCGCACGGCCGGAACACGCCCTCCACCAGCAGCTCCCGGGCGAACGTCCAGTGCACCGGCGACTCGGAGCCGATGTGGAAGGCGATGTGCACGGCGTACGGGTCGTCCGTGCGATACGTCAGCCGGGCGGGTACCGGGATGGACCGCTCGGGGGACAGGACCAGCTTCAGCTCCAGCTCACGTTCCACGATGCTCAGCATGAGAATGCACAACCTTCCGGTGCTCGTGGGCCGGTCCCGTGACCGTCCCGCACAAGGAGAGAGCGCCCTCCCCGCCACCTATTACGCGACTTCCCGAAAAAACTTCATGCGGTCCCGAAAGTGGTCCCAAACAGGTGGACCGGCCCGGGGGCGGCCGGCTGTCTGATAGATGTGGACCCTTGTATTGAGGCCGTCCGCCCGCCCGGCGGGGACGGCCTGAGGCCTCGAAGAGATACGGGACCCGCTGATGAGCGCGCCAACTCCGGCACCCGGTGACGAAAGCCCCCGTGAGGGCTACTACCCCGACCCCTCCATCCCCGGCTACGTCCGGTACTGGAACGGCGCGTCCTGGGTTCCCGGCACGAGCCGCCCCGCGCCCCGGCAGACCGGTCCGACCGCCGCCCCCGCCGCCCCCGCGGCCGGTGCGCAGGACGCGCCGGTGGAGGAGACCGGGCCGATCTTCTTCGACGAGGAGGACGGCCCCCGGGGTGGCCTCCAGGACGGCCCGGTGGCCCCGGCGGGGCCCGGTGAACCCGCCCCGGACCACGCGGACTCCGCGTCCGTCTGGCAGGCGGACACCGCACGCCAGAACGGTTTCGGCGGCGAACGGGACCGCCGGGTCGACTGGGGCGGTCCGGCGCAGGAGCCCGCCGGCCGCCCGTCGCCGCAGGCCGACCCGAGGGCGCCGCTGGCCCAGGACCTGTCTCTTATACACATCT
>NZ_NTGZ01000249.1 GCF_002551245.1 Streptomyces sp. rh34 | reverse complement strand
AGATGTGTATAAGAGACAGCCCCCGCACCGGCCCCGGCGCCCGACTCCGCCGCGAGCCGCCGGACCCTGCTGACCATCGCGGCGGCGGCCGTCGGCGGGCTGATCGTGGGCGGCGGTTCGGTCGCCGCTCTCGGGTCCGGGGACACCGCGGTGGCGACGGACGACAAGCCCGCGCCGAAGCCCCGCCGCACGCTCCCCGGGCAGCCCCCCGAGCCGCGCTGGATCTACACGCACCCGGCCTCCGAGTCGGCCCCGCTCACCACCGCCGTATGGCGGGACAAACTCCTCGTGGTGACCAGCGAGAGCCAGGCCAGCGCCGTGGACCTGCGCACCGGCAAGCGGCTGTGGCAGCGCGCGGACGCGGCGAAGGGGCAGGCCGCGCTGGCTGCGGGCGCCGATCTGGTCTTCGTGGCGAGCCCGACGGAGTTCCTGTGGCTGTCGCCGAAGAACGGCAAGGTCGTGCACCGCGTGCGCTACACGGACGCCTTCGGCGACCTGCCGGGCCTCACTCTCGGGCGGCTGGCCGGGAATTCCGGGCCGGTCATCCGGTTCACCGGTTCGCACACGGTCACCGTGAAGGCGCCGAAGCCGAAGAAGGGCAAGAAGAAGGGCAAGGACAAGGAGGTCGTCCAGGCCTACTTCTTCGCGTACGACATCGTGCAGCGCAAGGAGTTGTGGCGGACTCCCGTGCCCGCGGGCCGCGCCCCGGGCACCCCGGCCTACCGGGTGGTCGTGGAACGCTCCGCCGACGTCCTCGTACGGCAGGACGCGGTCAGCCTGACGGCGGCCGAGACCAAGGCGGCCAAGGGGAAGGGCTCCATCCGCTCGTTCGACCAGGAGACCGGCAAGCTGCTGTGGATCAAGCAGTACGGGGCGGCCTCCCCCGAGGCGGCCACCTCGGGCGACGAGGACGGGTCGTTGTACGCGGCGGTCGGCAAGGACCTCCAGGCCTTCGAGGCGGACACGGCGAAGCCGCTGTGGCGCGTCGAGGGCAGCGACGGCTCGGTGTTCGGCACCCCGCTGGTCGCCGGGCCACTGATCCACACCACCGAGCGCAGCCGGCTGGTCGGCGCGGTGGACCGGGAGAGCGGCCGGCTCGTGTGGCGGCGCTCCACGGAGGTGCCGGGCGTCGGGGACGCCCCGTCGCTCACGCTCAGCGGCAGCGAGAAGACTCTGCTCGCCGCCGACGCCGTCCAGGTCACGGCGTTCTCGGCGGCCGACGGCGAACGGCTGTGGAAGTTCCAGGACATCGGGTCGGCCGATCCGAAGGGGGCGACGGTGAGCGCGTCGTACCGGGTGCTCGCCGCCGGGGAGACCGTCGTCGTCCAGCGGGACAGGTCCTTCTACGCCTTCCCCGTGGCCTGAGACCCGGCCCCTTTCCTCACCACCGCCGTCCGGGGGGTCCCCGGACGGCGCGCCGCTCGGTGCTTGCATCACCTGACACCACGTGACCGGATTATCGGATTCGCCCATTTATGGACGAGCCCGTAGCCGGGCTACGTCTCCGTCACGGAGGTGATGTCGTGTCAGGCAGACTCCTGCGCGTGGTCTGCACGACCGCGCTGGCCGCGGTGCTCACGGTCTCCCCCGCCACCGCCGCGTCGGCCGAACCGGGCCCCGTACCGTCCGAGGAGCCCTCCGGAACGGCCGATCCGGACGCGGTGGAGGACGCGGTGGAGGACTCGGACGAGTCCGACGCGGCAGAGGCCCCGGACGGGCCCGACGCGGCGGAGGACTCCGGCGGGTCCGACGCGACGGAGGTCGACGCCGAGACCGCCCTCGGTGCCCCCGAGGCGCCCAGGAGCGTCGCCGCCCTGCTGCGCGAGCTGCAGACCCGCTACCAGGCGGCGGAGGAGGCGAGCGAGACGTACAACGCCACCGCGGAGAAACTGAAGCAGCGGACCGCGCGGGTGAAGAAGGTGAACACGGACCTGGCGAAGGCGCGGGCCGCGCTGGAGCTCAGCCGCGGGGACGCCGGCCGGCTGGCCCGGGAGCAGTACCAGGGGCGTACCGAGTTCTCCGCGTACCTCCGGCTGCTGCTGTCCCGTGATCCCCTGCGGGCCCTGGACCAGAGCCACGTCGTGCGGCGGCTGGCCGCGAACCGCGCGGCGACGGTGGACCGGCTGACCGACGACGCGCGGCGGGCCGACGCGCTGGCCGCCGCCTCCCGCAAGGCGCTGGAGCAGCAGAAGGTTCTGGCCGGCCGGCAGAAGAAGCAGCGTGACGCCGTGCGCGGCAGGCTGAAGGAGGTCGAGGGGCTGCTGGCCACGCTCTCCGAGGAGCAGATGACCCAGCTCGCCGGTCTCGAACAGCGGGGCGTGGACGAGGCCCAGCGCGAGCTGGTGGCCTCCGGGGCGCTCAGCTCCGCCCGGCCGCCCACCCGGCAGGGCGGCGACGCCGTCGCGTACGCGGTCCGGCAGATCGGCAAGCCGTACGTGTGGGGGGCCGAGGGCCCCGATTCCTTCGACTGCTCCGGTCTCACGTCCCAGGCCTGGTCGGCGGCGGGGCGGACGATCCCGCGCACCTCGCAGGAGCAGTGGAAGCAGCTCCCGAAGGTGCCCGTCTCCGCGCTGCGCCCGGGGGATCTGGTGATCTACTTCCCGAAGGCGACCCACGTGGCGCTGTACATCGGCAACGGCCTGGTGGTGCAGGCACCGCGCCCCGGCACGAAGGTCAAGGTCTCACCGCTGGCGTCGAACCCGCTGCTGGGTGCCGTCCGGCCCGACCCCGGCGGCGCCCCGCTGTCCTCGTACACGCCCCCGGAGCTGCCCGAGGGGGCGCGCGACGGCGCGGACACCGGGTACGGCACGGAGGCCGCTCCGGACGCCACCCCGTAGACCGGTACGGACAGACCTCGGCGGCCGGACCGACGGTGCGGGTCCGGCCGCCGAAGCGGTGGGTGGGCCGCTCAGGCTCCGGTGAGCGAGGCCAGGTAGGCGTTCGTCTTCTCCGGCTCGTAGAAGAAGTTCTCGAAGTCCGCCGGGTCGTTGAACCCGTTGGCGAAGCGGTCCGCGGCGGGCTGGAGCTGACCGGCGGCGCCGATCAGGTTCAGCACGTGCTCCGGCGGGACGCCGAGCATCGCGTTGGTCCACTTCGTGACGTGCTGCGCGGTCTCCCAGTAACGGTCGAACGTGGACTGCATCCACGCCGCGTCGAACTCCTTCTCCCCGTGCTCGATGATCGCGTCCAGGTAGGCGTTCGCGCACTTGGAGGCCGAGTTGGAGCCCTGTCCGGTGATCGGGTCGTTGGCCACGACGACGTCCGCGACGCCGAGGACCAGACCGCCGCCGGGCAGCCGCCCGATCGGCTTGCGGACCGTGGGGGCGTAGCGGCCGGCGAGGGTGCCGTTGGCGTCGGTCAGCTCGACCTTGGTGGCGCGGGCGTACTCCCAGGGCGTGAACCTCTCCATCAGCTCCAGCGTCTTCGCCAGGTGCTCGGAGGGGTCCTTGATGCCCTGGAAGGCGTCCAGCGGTCCGCCCGGGATGCCCTCCCAGAAGAGGATGTCGGCGCGGCCGGAGGTGGTGAGCGTCGGCATCACGAACAGCTCGCCGACGCCCGGCACCAGGTTGCAGCGGACCGCGTCGAACTCCGGGTGCTCGGGGCGCGGGCCCATGCCGTGGACGTAGGCGACGGCCAGCGCGCGTTGCGGGGCGTCGAACGGCGAACGGGCCGCGTCCCGGCCGAACATGGAGACCAGCTCGCCTTTGCCGGCCGAGACCATCACCAGGTCGTAGGTGCGGGAGAAGTAGTCCAGGTCGGAGACGGCGGCGCCGTGGATGACGAGCTGTCCCCCGCGCTGGGCGAAGGTCTCCATCCAGCCGGCCATCTTCACGCGCTGGTCGACCGACTGGGCGAAGCCGTCCAGCTTGCCGACCCAGTCGACGGCGCGGGAGGAGTCGGGGGCGGCGACGGAGACGCCGAGGCCCTCGATCTTCGGGGCCTGGGACTCCCAGAAGTTCAGCTGGTAGTCCCGCTCGTGCTGGAGCGCGGTGTGGAACATGCACTGCGTCGACATGACCCGGCCGGTGCGGATCTCGTCGGCTGTGCGGTTGGACATCAGGGTGACTTCGTAGCCTCTGGACTGCAGCCCCAGGGCCAGCTGGAGCCCGGACTGGCCGGCTCCGACTATGAGTATCTTCCGCATCGCGGCTCTCCGTTGTGTGTGATCCAGCGCTCCGCCGCTCCGTGCGGAGCCGCCGGGCTATGCGGGGGTGGCGTCGAGAGCATGGCCCACGAGGGCCAGGAGCGACTCGACGACCGTGATCCTGTTACGCGCGTCCATGATCACTATCGGGACCTGCGGGGGTACGGTCAGGGCCTCCCTGACGTCCTCCGCCTCGTAACCGGGCGTCCCCTCGAAGTGGTTGACGGCCACGATGTACGGCAGCCCGCAGCTCTCGAAGTAGTCGAGCGCGGGGAAGCAGTCCTCCAGCCGCCGGGTGTCGGCGAGGACGACCGCGCCGATCGCCCCGCGCACCAGGTCGTCCCACATGAACCAGAAGCGCTGCTGACCCGGGGTGCCGAAGACGTACAGGACGAGGTCGTCCTCCAGCGTGAGCCGGCCGAAGTCCATGGCCACGGTGGTCGTGGTCTTCTCGGGCGTCGCGGAGAGGTCGTCGGTCTCCTCGCTGGCCTGGGTCATCAGCGCTTCGGTCTGCAGCGGCGTGATCTCGGAGACCGAGCCGACGAACGTCGTTTTGCCGACGCCGAATCCGCCCGCCACCACGATCTTGGTGGCGGTGGGCGCGCGGGTGTGGTCGAGCTGCCAGGCCTGGAGGGACTCCTCGGCCTGTTCCCGGGGCCCCGGCTGGCGCGGGGCGAAGAGCGGCGCCTCAGAGACGGCGGAGTCCATTGAGCACCCTTTCGAGCAGTGCGCGGTCGGGCTGGCCGGCACCGTGACCGGTTCCGTACACGCGGATCTTTCCCTGGTCGGCCAGGTCGCTGAGCAGCACCCGGACGACTCCGAGCGGCATCTTCAACAGGGCCGAGACCTCCGCGACCGTACGCATCCGGCGGCAGAGTTCGACGATGGCCCGGAGCTCCGGCATCACGCGCGAGGCGAGGTTGCCGTTGGTGAGCTCCCGGCGCTCGTCGGGTGCTTCGAGGGCCGCGACGAACGTCTCGACCAGCAGGACGTGCCCGAAGCGGGTGCGACCGCCGGTGAGGGAGTACGGGCGGACCCGGGCGGGGCGTTTGTCCGCCCCTCGGACGGGGAGTCGGGGGGCGGGTTCCGCGGCGGCGGTGGTCACAGGGCGCTCTCCATCGATGTGCGCAGCTCACTGCGGAGTTCGGGGGTGAGTACGTGTCCGGCCCGGCCGACGAAGAGGGCCATGTGGTAGGCGACGACGCTCATGTCGCAGTCCGGGGTGGCGTGGACGCCGAGGAGGGAGCCGTCGCTGATCGACATGACGAAGACGCTGCCCTCGTCCATGGCGACCATCGTCTGCTTGACGCCGCCGCCGTCCATCAGCTTCGCGGCTCCGACGGTCAGCGAACCGATGCCGGAGACGATCGTGGCCAGGTCGGCGCTGGAACCCCTGGGCCCGTCCGGCTTCCCGGCGGCCGGTCCGGCCGCCTTCGCGGTCAGATGGCCGGGGTCGGAGGAGAGCAGCATCAGGCCGTCGGACGAGACGACGGTGACCGAGCGGACCCCTGGCACCTCCTCCACGAGATTGCTCAGCAACCAGTGAAGGTTCCGGGCTTCGGTACTCAGCCCGAATGTGCTGGGCGCAGTCAACTGCGTGCCTCCTCGACTGTGTCCCCCGTCTCTTCGTTCCGGCCCTCCGCCCGGCCGCCGGTCTCGGCGGTCCGTGCGGTCCTTGCGTTCCGTGTGTCCTGTGCGGCCCCTGTGGCGTGTGCGGTGGTGCTCTCGTGCCCCGTACGCCCGGCGGGCACGCCCCCGGGGCCGGCGACGGTGATGCCACCGGTCTCGGCGATCTCCGCCTCGACATCGCGCCGGCCCTCCTTCGCCGCCTGGTGGAAGCTGCCGAGCCGACGGCGCAGGGCATCCCGGTCGAGGCTGCCGGTGCGCCCGGGCGCGGGGGTCGAGTCGGGCCGGACCACCTGGGGGGTGCGCTTGGGCAGCCCCTTGTCGGTGATCCGTCCGGTCTCGGGCCGACGGGGGCCCGGGACGGTGTCGGCGGGGGCGGGTGCGGGTGCGGAGGCCGCTTCGGCGTGGGGCGCGGGGCGGAAAGCGGGCCCGTCCGGGTCCTGGCCCCCCGGGCCGGTCTCGGCCGGGCGCTCATGGCGGTCGGGGCCGATCGCGTACGGGTCGGCGGTGCCCGGCAGGGCCGGGGAGTCCACTGCCGCCGGGGCGTCGGGGGCCGCGGGGGCCACCGGGCCGGCCGGGGGAGGCTTCGGGAGCCGGACCTGCAGGGTGATCTCGGAGTCCGACTCGGCTCCGGAATCGGCCCCGGCATCGGTTCCGGCTCCGGCGTCGGTTCCGGCTTCGGTTCCGCTTTCGGCTTCGGGGGCCGTGCCCGGCTGCCGCGTGTCCGGCTCCCGCGGCGGTACGGCGGTGGCGTCCGGGCCCTCGTCGGGCACCGCGTTCTCGGCTGCGGCGTCCTCGGCCGCTGCCTCCTCGGCCGCCGCGATCTCGGCCGCCGCGTTCTCGCGGATCGTCCGCTCGGCGGCGACGATCAACGGGTCGACGGCGGGCAAGGGCTCGGCGGGCACCTCGGAGGCGTTCCCCGCTTCGGCGTCCGCCGCCACCTCGGGCTCCGGGGTCGGTGCCGGGGCCGGCGTCGGCTCCGCGTCGGCGGGCGTCCCGGGCTCGGGGCCCGAGGGCGGAAGCGCTGAACGGCTGGGCAGGGCGTTGGAGTTCGCCTCCGCCACCGAGCCCGGCAGATTGAGCGTGGGCGCGTCCCCGGGCAACTGCACGGCGGGCGGCGAGGCGGCGGGCAGGGAGTTGGGCAGCAGGGCGCTCGGCAGGACGACGACGGCCGTCACACCACTCCCCTTCTGCTCGCGGAGCTGGACCCGCACTCCGTGCCGGGCGGCCAGCAACGACGTGACCTGGAGGCCCAGTCCGGCCCCGCTCATGTCGATGTGCCGCTCCCCCGGCTCGAACGAGGCCGGGTCGGCCAGCCTGGCATTGAGTTCGCCCATCCGGACCGTCGACATGCCGATGCCCGCGTCCGACACGGAGAGCATCACCTCTCCGCTCTCCAGCAACCAGCCGGACAGCTCGACCTGGGAGTCGGGCGGCGAGAAGGAGGTCGCGTTCTCCAGGAGTTCGGCGAGGAGGTGGCTGAGGTCGTCGGCGGCGAACCCGGCGATCTGGGCGTGCGGCGGCAGGGACTGGATGGTGACCCGCTCGTACCGCTCGATCTCGCTCACGGCCGCGCGCGCCACGTCGACCAGCGGGATGGGCCCGGCGTGGCCGTGGCCGTGCTCGGCGCCCGCGAGGACGAGCATGTTCTCGCTGTGGCGGCGCATGACCGTGGCCATGTGGTCCAGCTTGAACAGGGTGGCCAGGCGTTCCGGGTCCTGCTCGCGCTCCTCCAGGCCCTCGATGACCCCGAGCTGCCGCTCGACCAGTCCGAGCGTGCGCAGGGAGAGGTTGACGAAGGTGTGGTTGACCGTGTTCCTCAGCTGCTCCAGCTGGGTGGTCAGCTCGGCGGCCCGCGTCTGGAGTTCGGCCCGCTGGGCCACGAGGGTCTCGCGGCCCGCGACCAGCTTGGACCGTTCGCCGGTCAGGCTCTCGACGCGTCCGCCGAGGTCCTGGTGCAGGGCGGTGAGCCTGCCGTGCAGGGAGTTCATCGACCGTACGACCTGGGCGAACTCGTCGTTGCGGCCGGTGTAGCGGACCGGTTCGGCGCTCTCGGGGTCCTCGGCGAGGCGCGCGGCGCCGATGCGCAGGACGGCGAGCGGCTGGGTGAGGGTGCGGGCGACGGCGGTGGAGACTCCCACGGCGAGGAGGAAGCAGCCGCCGAGCAGGGCGATGCTCAGTTCGAGGGCGGTGACGTCGTCGTCGCGGAGGCCTTCCAGGTGCTGGACCTGGCCGGCGGTCAGGGCCGACTCGACGCTGCGCATCCGGTCGACGCGGGCGGAGAGCGCGGCCTCCAGCTTCTTCGGGCTGATCCGGCGCTCCGCCTCCGAGAGCTCGGGGCGGTCGGTGAGGCGGGTGAGGTACTTCTCCGCGTCGTTGACCTCGGATCCGGTGACGGTGCCGGAGAGCTTGTCGCGGGCCTCCGGGTCCGCCGCCTGGTCGAAGTCGGCCAGCGCGGCCAGCTCCCGGACACGGGCCTGCTGGGCGGCGGCGCTCAGCTCGTCGCGTTCGCGGTCGGCCCGGGTGCCGCCCTCGTCCTGGGTCGTGACGGGCAGCCCGGTGAAGGGGTCCGTCTCGGCCTCGGGGCTCGGTACGGCGAGCGCGGCGAGGAGGAGCCCGCGGGTGGCGGAGGCCTGTTCGGACGCGCCGCCGAGGGTGAGCGGGGCCCGGGTGGCGTCGGCGGCGCGCGGCGGGGTCCTCTCCGCCAGTTCGGCGGCGATGCCGTGCAGCTTGGCGATGACGTCGGAGTACGCCTGGTGCGCCTCCAGGGCCGAGCCCTTGCCGGTCAGCGCGTCGCGGCGCAGCGAGGAAACCGTCGAGAGGTCGCGGCGCAGGGCCGCGGGGGCCGCCTCGTGGATCTCGTCGATCTGCTGGTCGACGCGGGTGGTGCGGGCGGTGCGGTTCTTGGCGACGCCGTTGTCGTCGGCTTCCTCGTCCCTGCCGTCGGCGATGTACGCGGTGATGGCGTCACGCTCGTCGGCGAGGGAGTGCCCGAGGGTGACCGCTTGCCGGTTCAGCTCCGCGAGCGTGACCAGCCGCTGGGACTCGGTCAGATCGGCGGAGGCCCCGAGCACGGCGGGGGCGCCCGCCGCTATGACGATGACGCCGACGACCGCGACACCGGCGACCAGTCGGCTGCGCACCCGCACGGTCCGCTTGTCCGTGCCGGGCGCCGGAGGCGTCGCCCCGGAACCGTCGCGCGTCGTGCCCTTGCTCCGCGGCCGCTTCATCTGCACCGGTGCTCGCAATCTTGACTCGTCCACCCTTGAAGCAGAGGTGACGCACGGTCACATGGAAGGGCGCCCCGCTCCTGGTACGGCTTCTGACCATTCCAGCGCTTTTGAGAGGGGGGCGCGCATCAACCGCTCCGCCACTCGAAGGAGTGAACATCACTCTTGAGTTGGCGAACAAGTCTCCCCTGGTGCGCCCCTGACCATGCGTGGACCATGGGGTGGAACTTCGGCCCCGCCTTTGGCAGGATGCCCGCCCGCATCGGTCCGGAGCCGCCCCTTCCGCCCTGCGCGCCCGCGTTGACCTGCTGGTACAGGCCATTACCGGCCGCGTGCGGAGAAAGTGAAGGGCTCGTGCAGACTGGCTCCATGCGCATCGAACTCGCCACCGCGCCCGGGAGCTCCGAACGCCCCAACGAGGACTGGGTCTCCGGGGCCCTTCCCGCGTCCGGCCAGGGCGGTGTGCTGGTCCTGCTCGACGGCGTCACCCCACCGCGGGGCGACGACGGTTGTGTGCACTCGGTCCCGTGGTTCACCGCACGGCTGGGCGGCGCGCTGGTGGAACTGTCCGGTTCCCGCCCCGACCTGACCCTGACCGAGGTCCTGGCCGCGGCCATCTCCCGTACAGCCGACACGCATCGAGCCACCTGTGACCTTTCTCACGTGCGTACGCCTCAAGCGACCGTGGTCCTGGCACGCTGGGACGAACACGCGATCGACCACCTGGTGCTCTCCGACTCGGTCCTGCTGCTGGAGTCCCTCGACGGCACGGTCCGGGCGGTCCTCGACGACCGGCTGGACCTGCTGCCGCCGGGCTCGCTCGCCTCGGACGAGATCGCCGATTCCACGGTGCGCAACAAGGAGGGCGGTTTCTTCACCGCCGCCGCCGATCCGTCGGTGGCGGCGCGCGCGGTGACGGGCAGCACCCCGGCGGCCGGCGTCCGGGCCCTCGCCGCGCTCACGGACGGCGCGGCCCGCTGGACGGAGGTGTTCGGTGAGGGCGACTGGACGGATGCGCTGGGGCTGCTGCGGAAGGCGGGGCCGCAGGGCCTGATCGACCGGGTGCGGGAGCTGGAGGGCGCCGACGCGGCGGCCGGGCGCGTACGGCTGCGGCGCGGCAAGACGCACGACGACGCCACCGCGCTTCTGGTGGAGCTGGACTGAGCCGAGCGCGCCGGGCGGCGGTCGACCGGCGCCCGGCGACGGCAATGAAGCGGCTTGCGGCGATCGGGACGGCCCCGGCGGGCGTGACGGCCCCCGTGCTCAGCTCTCGGCGCGGGCGTTCAGCTGGTGCAGGAGCCTGGCCAGTTCGGCGACCTCGGCCCGGTCCCAGTCGGCCAGTTTGCGCACGTAGCGCCCCCGGCGGGCGTCCCGGACGCTGCGGAAGCGGGCCAGGCCGTCATCGGTGAGACGGACGAGCCAGGCCCGCCCGTCGGCCGGGTCGGGTTCGCGGGCCACCAGCCCGAGGTTCTCCAAGGAGTGCAGCTGGCGGCTCATGGTGGCCTTGCCGACGCCGAAGTAGGCGGCCAGTTCGGTGGCCCGCTGCCGGCCAGCCGCCTCCAGGCGGACGAGCAAGCCGTAGGCGGCGGGCTCCAGTTCGGGGTGGACCTCCCGGGCCATATCGCCCGAGGTGGCGCGCGCCCGCCGCAGGAACACGGCCAACTCACGCTCCAGCGCCAGAAATTCGTGGTCCACGCCGCTTCCGTCCGTCGCGCCCGGCTCCGGCTCGCTGTCGATCCCGCGCACGTCAGTACCCCTCGTACGGTTTCCTGCCGATGAAAGTCTCTTCCGCGACCGGTCGACGCCGCAGTTCAGCCAGTATTTCGCAGGAGTGGACCAACGGCGGCAGCCCGCCCCTCCGCGGGCCCCGCCGGGCGGGCGCCGCCGACGCGCGGTGATCCACGC
>NZ_NTGZ01000248.1 GCF_002551245.1 Streptomyces sp. rh34 | reverse complement strand
TGTATAAGAGACAGACGCCCCGGTCGGCGTGGGACGGGCCGCCGCCGTGCCGGGCGTCGGCGGCGCGTTCGTAGGCGGCGCGCTCGTCGGCGGTCAGGGTGTCCAGCAGCCTGCGGGCGTCGGCCAGCTTGGCGCGGATCGCGGTGCGGTGTTCGCGCAGCTCGGCCCGGCGGGCGGCGAGGCGTTCGGTCTCCTGGTCGGCGCGGGCCTTGACGCGGGTGATCTGGGAAACCTGCCGCCGGATGCCGCGCAGCAGACCGTTCTGCCGGTCGCCCGCCCGGTCGAGGTAGGAGGCGCGCTGCAGATAGGTGTCGGGGTCGGAGGAGAGCGCCAGTTGCAGGGCCGGGTCGAGGGTGCCGCTGCGGTACTGCGCGGTGGCCAGCGAACCCAGGGCGTGCCGGGCGGTGTTGAGGCGGGCGGTGCGGCGGGCGGCCTCGTCGGCCAGGGCGTCGACGGCGCGGGTGGCGGTGGCCGCCTCCTCCTTCGCCCCGTTGTACTTCTCGGTGGCGGCCTCGGCGTCGTGGTAAAGCCGGTCGACCTTCGTCTTGACCTGCGCGGCGGTGGGGGCCGGTTCGGCGGGGGCCGCGCCCGCCCCGGTGACCGATCCCGCGGTGGCGGCCCCGGCGAGCGCCAGGGTGGCGGCGGTGCGGGCAGCAGAGCCGGTGAGCGGGCGCTGCTTGGGTTTTCGGTGAGCTGACCTGCGGTGCGCTGCCACGGGGGCGGCATCCTTTCTGTCGGATGCCCGCCGGGGGATGCCGGCGGGCCCGTGAAGGACGCTATTCCGGGCGCGGGGAAAAGAATCACCATGACGGCTATTGCCCTGATGTGACGTTTCGGTGGTCGCATCCGATCGGGAAGAGAGGCCTATTGCTGGGCCATTAGCTCACGAGCTGAGTAATTGGCTCAAGAGTAGGGAAAGCGCATAAGGAAGGCTTGCCTCACTGCGCGGAGAAGAAGGGGCCCTGGCTAGGCTCCGGAGCCATGGACGTACTCATCAATGTCTTCGTCGCCCTGCACATCATCGGCATCGCCTCCCTGCTGGGCGGCTTCCTGACGCAGATGAAGGCCATGGGAGCGGGCACCGCCCGTTTCACCCCCGCCATGCTGCACGGCGCGCTGACCATGCTCGTCACCGGCGTCGCCCTGGTCGGACTCAATCAGGCCGACGACCAGACCGTGAACCACGTCAAGATCGGCATCAAGCTCGCGCTGCTGGTCGTGATCCTCGCCCTCGTCTACGTCAAGCGGGACGACGAGTCGGTGGACAAGGGCGCGTTCGCGGCGGTCGGCGGACTGACGGCCGCCAACATCTTCATCGCCACGGTCTGGACCTGAGTCCGCGCGGCGTGCGCCCGCTCCGGGTGGGGGCGCGCGCTCCGGTTGTGGGTGCCCGCTCCTGTGGGCTGCCCGCTCCTGTGGGGCGCACGCTCCACCTTGGGCGCATGCTCTACGCGGGGCGCACGCTTCCGTAGATCGGCATCGAGTAGATCGACTCCTCGCGCACGTTCGCACCCGGCTTCGGGGCGTGGATCATCATCCCGTCGCCCTTGTAGATGCCGACGTGGCTGATGTCGTCGTAGAAGAAGACCATGTCTCCGGGGATCAGATTGGACGTGGCGACCCGCGTCCCGACCTCCACCTGGTCCCAGGTCGTCCGGGGCAGGGTCACGCCCGCCTCCCGCCACGCCGCCTGCGTCAGCCCCGAGCAGTCGTAACTGGAGGGGCCCGACGCGCCCCACACGTACGGCTTCCCGATCTGGGCGCGGGCGAAGGCCAGCACCTTCTCCGCCTTGGCGGCGTAGCCGCTGTCCGTGCCGGTGCCCGAGCCCGGATCCGTGCCCGTACCCGAGCCGGGGCCCGTGCCCGAACCGCCGCCGGACTCCTTCGCGGCCTCCTCGCGGGCCTTCTCCTCGGCCTCGGCCCTCTCCTTCGCCTCGGCGGCCTGCCGGGCGGCCAGCTTCGCCGCCTTCTCCTTCGCCTCGGCCTCCTTCTTGCGCTCCAGCTCCGCCAGCCGCGCCTTCTCCTCGGCGGTCAGCCTCGACAGCAGGCTCCGGGCCTCGGTGAGCTTGGTCTGCACGTCCTTCTTGCTGGAGGCCAGCGTGGCCTGCGTCTCGGTGAGGGTCTCCAGGCTCTTCACCGCCTCCGCGCGCTTCTTCGCCGCCGTGGCCTGCTGCGTACGGACCTCGGCGACGGCCTTCTGCTGCCGCTCCGTCGCCCGGTCCATCAGCCGGCTCTGGTCGAAGTAGCCCTGCGGGTTGTCCGCCAGGAAGAAGGTCGCCGCGGGCGCGATGCCCCCGTTGCGGTACTGGGCCGCCGCGTAGGAGCCCAGCGCCCTGCGCGCCTCGTTGATCTTCTCGGCCCGCTTCGCCACGTCGGAGAGCAGCGTGTCGACCTTCGTCCGCTGGGACGCGGAGGCGGCCTTGGCCCGGTTGTACTCCTGGGTCGCGGTGCCCGCCTGCCGGTACAGGGCGTCGACCTTCTTCTGGACTTCCTCGACGGCGGGCTTCGGCTCCGCGGGCGCGGCCGTGGCGCTCTGTGTGGAGAGCAGCGTCACGGAGGCCAGCGCGGCTGTCGTCAGCCCGACGGCGGGGGTGGTGGTGCGCACCTTCGCGCGCGGCTTGCGATGCGATGCCAAGACCGGCATCTCCTTCCGTGGACCGCCTACCGGGTTAGCTGTCGGGTTCGGACGGAACGGAAGGCTGTCCTACGGTCCGGATGCGAGGTCACGGACCGATTCACCCCGGTTCTGCGTGTGGGTCCCCGGTTCCGGACTGCCAGGGCGGCAGGACGGATTCGGCAGAGGTGCCCGTCGGGCGTGGTTCGCCTCAGGGAGGTCCGGGCCACCTGACCGAGCACGCTAGCCAACCGGCCCCGCCGCTGGGAAGGACGATGAGCGATATGCCCGATACATTTTCGTGACCTTTCCGGATCGGCGGCCCGGCACCCCCTCCGACCGGGCGCTCCTTCACGGAACGTGGGCGTCCGCTCTCCGTGCGTACGGGTGAGGGGCGGGCGATTCCCCGGTGCCGGCGGTCGCTTCCCGGCTTCGGCGGAACGTTGTCGGTCCGGCCGCCTAGACTCGGGAGGCGATGAGCAGCCTCTTTGACGACAGTTTCCTGACCGGCCTCCAGCCCGTGGAGGACGGCCCCCCGCCGCCCCCCGAGGACCACGCGCCCGAAGCGGTGCCGGAGGGACTCTTCGAGGGCGTCTACGACGCACCCCCGCCGCCCCGGGACGGGTACTACCGGGACGGTCACCCGCGCCCGGTGATCGACTCCGCCGCGCTGCTCGACGGGCTGAACACCGAGCAGCGCGCCGCCGTCGTGCACGCCGGGTCCCCGCTGCTCATCGTCGCCGGCGCCGGCTCCGGCAAGACCCGGGTCCTCACCCACCGCATCGCCCACCTGCTGGCCGAGCGCGGGACGCACCCCGGGCAGATCCTCGCGATCACCTTCACCAACAAGGCCGCGGGCGAGATGAAGGAGCGCGTCGAGCAGCTCGTCGGCCCCCGGGCCAACGCGATGTGGGTCATGACCTTCCACAGCGCGTGCGTCCGCATCCTGCGCCGCGAGTCGAAGAAGCTCGGCTTCACCTCGTCGTTCTCGATCTACGACGCCGCCGACTCCAAGCGCCTGATGGCCCTGGTCTGCCGCGACCTCGACCTGGACCCGAAGCAGTTTCCGCCGAAGTCCTTCACCGCCAAGGTCTCCAACCTCAAGAACGAGCTCATCGACGAGGAGACCTTCGCCGGGCAGGCCACCGACGGTTTCGAGAAGACCCTGGCCCAGGCGTACGCGCTCTACCAGGCCCGCCTGCGCGAGGCCAACGCCCTGGACTTCGACGACATCATCATGACGACGGTCCACCTGCTCCAGGCCTTCCCGGACGTCGCCGAGCACTACCGCCGCCGCTTCCGCCACGTCCTCGTCGACGAGTACCAGGACACCAACCACGCCCAGTACACGCTGGTACGGGAGCTGGTCGGCCCGGCCGGGGAGGCCGACGCCCCCGCCGAGCTGTGCGTGGTGGGCGACGCGGACCAGTCGATCTACGCCTTCCGGGGCGCGACCATCCGCAACATCCTCCAGTTCGAGGAGGACTACCCGAGCGCGACGACGATCCTGCTGGAGCAGAACTACCGCTCCACGCAGACGATCCTCTCCGCCGCCAACGCGGTCATCGAGCGCAACGAGAGCCGCCGCCCGAAGAACCTCTGGACCAACGCCGGCGGCGGCGCCCGCATCACCGGCTATGTCGCCGACACCGAGCACGACGAGGCGCAGTTCGTCGCCGACGAGATCGACCGGCTCACCGACGCGGGCGACGCCAAGGCGGGCGACGTCGCCGTCTTCTACCGGACCAACGCCCAGTCCCGTGTCTTCGAAGAGATCTTCATCCGCGTCGGCCTGCCCTACAAGGTCGTCGGCGGTGTGCGCTTCTACGAGCGCAAGGAGGTCCGGGACGTCCTGGCCTACCTCCGGGTCCTCGCCAACCCCGAGGACACCGTCCCGCTGCGCCGCATCCTCAACGTCCCCAAGCGCGGCATCGGCGACCGCGCCGAAGCCATGATCGACGCCCTGTCGATGCGCGAGAAGATCTCCTTCCCGCAGGCGCTGCGCCGCGTCGACGAGGCGTACGGCATGGCCGCCCGCTCGTCCAACGCCGTCAAGCGCTTCAACACGCTGATGGAGGAGCTGCGCACGATCGTCGAGTCCGGCGCCGGACCCGCCGTCGTCCTGGAAGCGGTCCTGGAGCGCACGGGCTATCTCGCCGAGCTCCAGTCCTCCACCGACCCGCAGGACGAGACCCGCATCGAGAACCTCCAGGAACTCGCCGCCGTCGCCCTCGAATTCGAGCAGGAGCGCGCCGACGAGGAGGGCGCGGGCACGCTCGCGGAGTTCCTGGAGAAGGTCGCCCTCGTCGCCGACTCCGACCAGATCCCCGACGAGGACGAGGACGGCTCCGGCGTCATCACGCTGATGACCCTGCACACGGCGAAGGGCCTGGAGTTCCCGGTCGTCTTCCTCACCGGCATGGAGGACGGCGTCTTCCCGCACATGCGGGCCCTCGGCCAGACCAAGGAGCTGGAGGAGGAACGCCGCCTCGCGTACGTCGGCATCACCCGCGCCCGCGAACGCCTCTATCTGACCCGGGCCGCGATGCGCAGCGCCTGGGGCCAGCCCTCGTACAACCCGCCCTCGCGGTTCCTGGAGGAGATCCCGGAACAGCACCTGGACTGGCGGCGCAAGGGCCCGATGGCTGCCCCCGCCGGGCCCACCTCCGGCATCACGTCCTCGCTGTCCTCCTCCCGCTCCCGCTCCGGCCCCTCGGGCTTCGCGACCCGGCGCGGCGGTGCGGAGAAGCCGACGGTCACCCTGGTGGCCGGGGACCGGGTCACGCACGACCAGTTCGGGCTCGGCACGGTGACGGCCGTCGAGGGCTTCGGCGACCAGGCCAAGGCGACGGTCGACTTCGGCGACGAGCGCCCGAAGAAGCTGCTGCTGCGGTACGCACCGGTCGAGAAGCTGTAGACCGGCCGGCCGCCGAGGCGGGCCGGGCCGGACAGACGGAAGCGGGTGGGAGGGCCGAGGCCCTCCCACCCGCTTCCGTCCGTCCGTTCTCGTGTTTCCGTCTTCGTGTCTCCGTCTCAGCTCGGGTCGACGCCCTTGCTGCGCAGCCACGCCAGCGGGTCGATCGCCGAGCCGCCGCCGGGCCGGACCTCGAAGTGCAGGTGCGGACCGGTGGAGTTGCCCGAGTTCCCGGAGTACGCGATGACGTCACCGGCCTTCACCGGGCCCGAGCGGATCTTGGTGCTGCTGAGGTGGCAGTACCAGGTCTCGGTGCCGTCGGCGGCGGTCACGATCGCCATGACCCCGTAGGCGCTGTTCAGCTGGGTGCGCACGGTGCCGTCGGTCGCGGCCATCACCGGAGTGCCGTACGAGACGGGGAAGTCGATGCCCGTGTGCACGGACATCCAGTTGACGCCCGCCTGACCGTAGTAGGCGCTCAGCCCGTGCTGCTTGACCGGCAGGACGAACTTGGGTCGCAGCGCCTCACGGCGTGCGGCCTCCTCCTCGCGCTTCTTCTTCTCCGCCGCCTGCCGCTCCCGCAGGTCGAGGCGCTCCTGGGTGCGGCTCGCGCGCTCACGGAAGTCGTCGCTGCCCTCGGAGAGCTGCTCCAACTGGCTGTCCAGCCGGTTGTTCGCGGCGACCGGCTTGACCGTGCTCGGGTCGGCGACCGCCAGGGAGGTGGTCGTCTCCTCCGGCTTCTCCTCGCCGCCGGGCATCCCGCCGACGGAGGCGGCGGCGATGCCCGCGACGCTCATCACGCAGGCGGAGGGCACGGCGACGGTCAGCAGGGCGGAACGTTTGGCGGGAGTACGCCGACGGGCCCGGCTACGGGGACCGGGGGGACGGACGGCGGTGCGGTTCACGGAGGGCGGGGCGGGGAAGCCGTCCCCGGCGTCCGGCTCCGGCGCGGCGTCCGGTGGGAGGAAGGCGAACTCGGCGGTGGAGGAGTGGCCGGTCTCCGGCTCCCCGGCCGTACCGTCCGGCTCGGCCGCCGCTTCGGGTGCCGCCGCGTCGGCCGGCTGCTGTTCGTACAGGGAGTGCGACGTCTGTTCGGGTTCGTACGCGGTGTCCCCGGGCGTGGCGCCGGAGTTCCACGCGGTCGCGTCGTAGGCGCCCGTGTCGTACGTACCCGTGCCGTAAGCGACGGATTCGTAAGCGCCGGTGTCGTGCGAACCGGTGTCATGCGGGCCCGTGTCGAACGTGCCGGTGGTGAAGGCGGTGGTGGCGTACGTCCCGGTGTCGGCGGCGACGGCCGCCGTGCCGTACGCGCCGGTCGGATACGACCCGGTCTCGTAGGCGTCGGCGCCGTGGACGTCGCCGGTTCCGTACGCCGTCCCGGCCGGGTACGTCCCGGTGTCGTAGGCGCCCGTCTCGTATGCCCCGGTGCCGTACGCCTCCGTGGCGTACGCGGTGTCCGTGCCGTACGGGGCCGCGGGGAAGCCGGTGGTGGGGAACGCGCCGGTGTCGGCGGTCGCCCACTGGCCGGTCAGGTCCTGTTCGGCGACCTGTTGCCAGGCCCCGGAGGTGTCCCACTGCTGCGGGGCCTGCTCCTGGGCGGCGTAACCGTCGTAGACGGGCGTCTGCTGTGCGCCGCTGTTCCACGCGGAGGAGTCGTACGAGCCGCTGTGGTCCGGCTGCCCGGTCGCGTACGGGGTGTCGTGGCCGGTGCCGTAGGTGGTCTCGCCGTATCCGGCGGCGGGGTGACCCGCGGTGTAGCCGGTGTCGTGGCCGCCCGGAAGGGAGCCGAAGAGCGGGTCGGTGTCGAAGCCGCCGGTCGATCGGTCGTCGTACCCGACAGGCCCGGCGTGGGGGTGCTGGTCGTTCACCAACTTCTCTCTCGCCTCGGCAGCAGGACTGTTCTGGATCCCGGTCAGGGGGTTCCAGGGGGAAGCAGTGGCCGCGACTGTACCCGGCGGTATGTGAGGACGACAATCTTCGACAGGTTTTGCGTTCGCAGGAAACGGGCAATCGGCCGTCTTTCGGTGGACGGCAGACGCAGCCTTGGCCCTACGTTCGAGTGATGTTCTATTTCAGGCCGCGGAAGTCGCTCCGGTGGCGGACCCGGTGCGGGGCCCGGCGGCGGTGGCGGTGTCCTCTTCGGCCTCCGGCGCCTCAAGAGCCTCACGGATCGCGGCGGCCACCTTCGGGTGCACGGGCAGCGCGAGGTGTCCGATGCCGGTGACGCGGACGTTCACCGCGTCGAGATCGGGATGATCGACGCACGCGGTTTCGACGGGCACCATCACCTGGTCCAACTCGCTCCAGAAGCTCACGAACCGGGTTCGGCAGCCGGGTGCGGGGGTGCGCAGCTCCTCGATCACGGAGGAACCGCCGCGCATCTGACGCACGATGGGGTGAACGCCCGCCCCGGGGGCGACGGCGGTGCCCCCGTGCGGGGTTCCGAGCGTCACCAGGGTGCGCACCCGTCGGTCACCGCCGAGTCGCTGGACGTAATACCGGGCGATCAGGCCGCCGAGGCTGTGCCCGACGACGTCGACCCGGCTGTGCCCGGTGCGCGCGCAGATCTCCTCCACGTGCCGCCCGAGCAGTTCGGCGGCGGTACGGATGTCGCGTGTCAGCGGTGAGTAGTTGAGGGATTCCAGGTGGCGATGGCCGTGCCGGGTCAGCGCGCGCCGCAGGACGACGAACACGGAGCGGTTGTCGATGAAGCCGTGCAGCAGGACGACGGGCGGCGCGGCAGCGGCCGGCAGGGCGGTGGTCGGGTGGATAGCTGCTTCGCCCTCGTCGGGGTCGTCGGCGCCGGTGTCCGCCGGGCGGGTCGGCGGGCGGGGAGTCGGGCGTGGCGGCAGGTGGCGCTCCGGGGTGAGGCCGAAGGGGTAGGCGACCAGGTGTCCGGCGAGGACGGCCAGCTCCAGCGCGGTGGCGCCGAGCAGCGCGGACGATATCCGGGGGCCGGGCAGGCGGGGCAGCAGGGGGAGAAGAGGGAGGAGCTTCACGGGCCGGCCTCCTGCACTGGCGTACGGGGAGGCGGCTCCCGTCCCCGTACGCCCTCATGGGGTGTCGGCACGAGGGCCGGGCCGCCGCGGGGGCCGGTGGCGGCCGGGCGGCACGGGGTCCGTACCACCGTGCCGTGCGGCTGGCGGCGCGGTGGTACGGCGACCTCGTAGCGGCTCCCCTTGCGCCGGACCCCGCGCGGCCGGAACGCCGCGTGGCACGGGGGACGACGCCTGGCGAACATGTCCCATGTGTGATTTCCCCCTCCCCGCCTGCCGCGAAACAGCGCCTTGCGGGATGCTGTGGATAACGTTCGTTCACATCCCCGGCCCTTCAGGCGCGGGAGACCAGGTGGAGGCAGTGATGGGTGTGACCGGTCCGATCCGTGTGGTGGTGGCCAAGCCGGGACTCGACGGCCACGACCGCGGGGCCAAAGTCATCGCGCGGGCGTTGCGGGACGCCGGTATGGAGGTGATCTACACGGGGCTCCACCAGACGCCCGAGCAGATCGTCGACACGGCGATCCAGGAGGACGCCGACGCCATCGGCCTCTCGATCCTCTCCGGGGCGCACAACACGCTGTTCGCCAAGGTGATCGAGCTGCTGAAGGAGCGGGAGGCGGAGGACATCAAGGTGTTCGGCGGCGGGATCATCCCGGAGGACGACATCGCACCGCTGAAGGAGCTGGGCGTCGCGGAGCTGTTCACCCCGGGGGCGACGACGACCGAGATCGTCACGTGGGTCAACGCCAACGTCCGCCAGGCCGCCCAGGCCTGAACGCCGGCCCCGGAGCGGGCCCCTGCGTACGGGGCCCGCGCGGGCGGCGGCGGCTCCGTCGCCACCCCAGTCCGTCGACGTCGCTGTCGCTTGTCGCTCTCGCTCTCGCTTTCGCTCGTGGCTCTGGTCGTCGCGGCGGTGGGCGGGTCAGTTCCGGCTCCCTGCGGCATCAGGACATCGGTTCCGGCTCCGTGACGGCATCAGGTCATCAGCTCCGCCTCCATCGCGGCGCGCAGCCGCAGGGTGGAGACCAGGCGCTGGAAGGCCTCCGACCAGTAGCCGCCCGCCCCCGGCGACGCCCCCTCCTGCTCGTCCTGCGCGGCCGTCAGGACCTCCAGCCGGTCGGCCTCGGCCGGATCCAGGCAGCGTTCCGCGAGGCCCATCACTCCGCTGAAGCTCCACGGATAACTTCCGCCGTCCCGGGCGATGTCGAGAGCGTCGACCACCGCGCGCCCGAGCGGCCCGGCCCAGGGGACCGTGCACACCCCGAGCAGCTGGAACGCCTCCGAGAGGCCGTGCGCGGCGATGAACGCGGCCACCCAGGAAGCGCGTTCGGCCTGGTCCAGGATGGCGAGGAGCTTCGAGCGCTCGGCGATCGAGGCCGTCCCGGGGCCGCTCGCCGGGGGTGCCGAGGGGCGCCCGAGCAGGGCCCGGGCCCACTGCGGATTCCGCTGCCGCACGGCCGCCCGGCACCAGGCGGCGTGCAGCTCGCCCGCCCAGTCGTCGGCGACGGGCAGGGCCACCACCTCCTCGGCGGGACGTCCGCCGAACCGCTCCTCCCAGACGCCGAGCGGGGTGGCCTCCACCAACTGGCCGAGCCACCACGACCGTTCGCCCCGGCCTGTCGGCGGGACCGCGGCGACGCCGTCGCGCTGCATTCCCGCGTCGCACTCGTGCGGTGCCTCCACGGCGATGGAGGCGATGTCCCCCGTACGGTCCGGGTTCACGCAGGACGTCGCGCGGGCCGCCATCCGTCCGGCGAGCGCCGACTCGGGCAGGGCGGACAGCAGTTCGGCGGCGGTGGCGCGGACGTTGCGGCTGCGGTCGGACAGGGCCTGCTCCAGGAACGGTTCGTCGTCGCCCCCGAGCCCGGACCGCAGGGAGTCCAGGAACATCAGCCGGTCCTCGGCCCGTTCGGCCGGCCAGGTGGTGGCGAGCAGGGCGAGCGCGGCGGGCGGATCCTGCGCCCGTACGGCGTCGAGCAGCGCGACCCGCTCCGCGAACAGTCCCTCCTCCCACAGTCGGCCCACCGCTTCCGGATCCGTGATGTCGGGGTGGAGCGCGCCGCTCGCCGCGCCCCGGAGGGCGAACTTCCAGTCGGGATTCAGCCCTGCCAGCCACAGACCGCGCGGCCCGGCGAACGCGAGCGCCTGCGGGCGCAGGTCCGTACGGGCACGGGCGGCGTCCAGAAGCGGCGGCAACAGGGCCGCCGGGGCGCGGAATCCCTTCCGGTTGGCGGTGGCCAGCCACTGCGGAATCAGCTCGGTGAGGTCGGGGGCTGCACCGCGCCGCCCGCCGCCCGAAGGCGCGGCGCGGCCGGCCAGCAGGTGGGCGAGCCTGCGCCGGGCGGCCTCGGGGCTGTCTCTTATACACATCT
>NZ_NTGZ01000247.1 GCF_002551245.1 Streptomyces sp. rh34 | reverse complement strand
CGGGCATCGGCCTGACCTGGCACCGCTACGTCGGCGACGCCGGCCGCATCATCTCGCTGGAGCACTTCGGGGCCTCGGCCGACGCGAAGGTCCTGTTCCGCGAGTTCGGTTTCACCGCCGAGAACGTGGCCGCCGCCGCCCGGGAATCCCTCGCCGCCGCCACACGCTGACGCCTTATATACGACTAGTAGGAGATGCAACCCATGACAGACGCACTCAAGCGCCTCTCCGACGAGGGCGTGGCGATCTGGCTCGACGACCTGTCGCGCAAGCGGATCACGTCCGGCAACCTGGCCGAGCTGATCGACCAGAGCCATGTCGTCGGCGTCACCACCAACCCGTCGATCTTCCAGAAGGCGATCTCGCAGGGCGACGGTTACGAGCAGCAGCTCACCGACCTCGCCGCCCGCCGGGTCACCGTCGAGGAAGCGGTCCGCATGATCACGACGGCGGACGTCCGCGACGCCGCCGACATCCTGCGCCCGGTCTTCGACGCGACCGGCGGCCAGGACGGCCGGGTCTCCATCGAGGTCGACCCGCGCCTGGCGCACAACACCCTGGCCACCGTCGCCGAGGCCAAGCAGCTGGCGTGGCTGGTCGACCGGCCGAACACGCTCATCAAGATCCCGGCGACCAAGGCCGGTCTCCCGGCGATCACCGAGACCATCGGCCGGGGCATCAGCGTCAACGTGACGCTGATCTTCTCGCTGGAGCGCTACCGCGCGGTCATGGACGCCTACCTGGCGGGCCTGGAGAAGGCGAAGGCCGCGGGCCTGGACCTCTCCAAGATCCACTCGGTGGCGTCCTTCTTCGTGTCCCGCGTGGACACCGAGATCGACAAGCGCCTGGACGCCATCGGCTCCGACGAGGCGAAGGCCGCCAAGGGCAAGTCCGCCCTGGCCAACGCGCGCCTGGCCTACGAGGCGTACGAGGAGGTCTTCTCCTCCGACCGCTGGGCCCCGCTGGACAAGGCGCAGGCCAACAAGCAGCGCCCGCTGTGGGCCTCCACCGGCGTCAAGGACCCGTCCCTCAAGGACACCCTGTACGTCGACGACCTCGTCGCCCCCAACACGGTGAACACCATGCCGGAGGCGACCCTGGAGGCCGTGGCCGACCACGGCGAGATCACCGGCAACACCGTCACCGGCGGCTACGACCAGGCACGCGCCGACCTCGACGCGATCAAGAAGCTCGGCATCTCCTACGACGACGTCGTGCAGGTGCTGGAGGACGAGGGCGTGGAGAAGTTCGAGGCGTCCTGGACCGACCTGCTCAAGTCGACCGAGGCAGAGCTCAAGCGCCTCGCCCCCTCGGAGGGCTGACCACTTTGTCTGCTGTTCCCGGAGCCAACCCGCTCCGTGACGCACAGGACCGACGGCTCCCGCGTATCGCGGGGCCGTCGGGCCTGGTCATCTTTGGCGTCACGGGCGATTTGTCCCGTAAAAAGCTGATGCCCGCCGTCTACGACCTGGCCAATCGCGGCCTGCTGCCGCCGGGCTTCTCACTCATCGGCTTCGCGCGCCGCGACTGGGAGGACGAGGACTTCGCCCAGGTCGTCCACGACGCCGTCAAGGAGCACGCCCGTACGCCGTTCCGCGAGGAGGTCTGGCAGCAGCTCATCCAGGGGATGCGCTTCGTCCAGGGCAACTTCGACGACGACGAGGCGTTCGAGACGCTGAAGTCGACCATTCAGGAGCTCGACAAGGCGCAGGGGACGGGCGGCAACTTCGCCTTCTACCTCTCCGTGCCGCCGAAGTTCTTCCCCAAGGTCGTCCAGCAGCTGAAGAAGCACGGCCTGGCCGACCAGAAGGAAGGCTCCTGGCGGCGCGCCGTCATCGAGAAGCCCTTCGGCCACGACCTGGCCAGCGCGCAGGAGCTCAACCAGCTCGTGCACGACGTCTTCCCGCCCAACGAGGTCTTCCGGATCGACCACTACCTGGGGAAGGAGACGGTCCAGAACATCCTGGCGCTGCGGTTCGCCAACACGATGTGGGAGCCGATCTGGAACCGGTCCTACGTCGACCACGTGCAGATCACGATGGCCGAGGACATCGGCATCGGCGGCCGGGCCGGCTACTACGACGGCATCGGCGCCGCCCGTGACGTCATCCAGAACCACCTGCTCCAGCTACTGGCGCTGACCGCGATGGAGGAGCCCGGCTCCTTCCACCCGAAGGCCCTGGTCGCCGAGAAGCTCAAGGTGCTCACCGCCGTCGAGCTGCCCGAGGACCTCGGCAAGCACACCGTGCGCGCCCAGTACGAGCACGCCTGGCAGGGCGGCCAGGAGGTCCTCGGCTACTGCGAGGAGGAGGGCATCGACCCCAAGTCGACGACCGACACCTACGCGGCGATCAAGCTGACGATCAACAACCGCCGCTGGGCGGGCGTGCCGTTCTACCTCCGCACCGGAAAGCGGCTCGGCCGCCGGGTCACGGAGATCGCGGTCGTCTTCAAGCGCGCGCCCTACCTGCCCTTCGAGTCCGGCGCCACGGAGGAGCTGGGCGGCAACGCCCTGGTCATCCGGGTCCAGCCGGACGAGGGCGTCACCGTGCGCTTCGGCTCCAAGGTGCCCGGCACCTCGATGGAGGTCCGGGACGTCACGATGGACTTCGCGTACGGCGAGTCGTTCACGGAGTCCAGCCCGGAGGCGTACGAGCGGCTCCTCCTGGACGTCCTGCTCGGCGACGCCAACCTCTTCCCGCGCCACCAGGAGGTCGAACTCTCCTGGAACATCCTCGACCCCATCGAGGAGTACTGGGACACGCACGGCAAGCCTGCGAAGTACGCGGCCGGCACCTGGGGCCCGACCGAGGCCGACGAGATGCTCGCACGCGACGGACGGAGCTGGAGGCGGCCATGAAGATCGATCTCACGGAAACCACGTCCAGCAAGATCAACCAGGCGCTGGTGTCGGCCCGCCGGGCCATCGGCACCCCCGCCATCGGCATGGTGCTCACGCTGGTCATCGTCACCGACGAGGAGAACGCGTACGACGCGCTCAAGTCGGCCGGCGACGCCTCCCGCGAGCACCCCTCGCGGATCATCGCGGTGATCAAGCGGGTCAGCCGCTCGCCGAGGGCCCGCCGGGACGCCCGGCTCGACGCCGAGGTCCGGGTCGGTTCCGACGCGGGCACCGGCGAGACCGTCGTCCTGCGCCTGCACGGCGAACTGGCCAACCACGCCCAGTCGGTGGTCCTTCCGCTGCTGCTGCCGGACGCCCCGGTCGTGGTGTGGTGGCCCGAGGGCGCGCCCTCCGACCCGGCGAAGGACCCGCTGGGGGCCCTCGCCCAGCGCCGGATCACCGATACCTACTCGGCCGAGCGCCCCATCGAGGCACTGGCGGTACGGGCGGCGACATACAGTCCGGGCGACACCGACCTGGCCTGGACCCGGATCACACCGTGGCGCTCCATGCTGGCCGCGTCGCTGGACCAGCAGCCCGCCGAGGTGATCGGCGCGACCGTCGAGGGCGAGAGCGACAACCCGAGCTGCGAGCTGCTCGCCATGTGGCTCGCGGACCGGCTCGGCGTCCCGGTGGAGCGCATGGTCTCCGAGGGCCCCGGCCTCACGGCGGTCCGGATGGAGACGAAGAACGGCGTGATCGTCCTCGACCGCGCCGACGGCACGCTGGCCACGCTCTCCATGCACAACCAGCCGGACCGCGGGGTGGCGCTCAAGCGACGCGACACCGCCGAGCTGCTGGCGGAGGAGCTGCGGCGGCTCGACCCGGACAACACCTACGCGTCCGCGGTGAAGTTCGGCGTCGACCGGCTGCACGCGGGCGGCGAGGTCAAGGCCGCGCCGGTCGAGAGCGCCGAGGAGAAGGCGGACAAGGCCGCCGAGGCCAAGGCCCCCGCCGCGAAGAAGGCCCCGGCCAAGAAGGCGGCTTCGAAGTGACGCCTCCCCAGCTGGTCGTGCACCGCGACAAGGAGCTGATGGCGCAGGCCGCGGCGGCCCGGCTGATCACGAAGATCGTGGACGCCCAGGCCTCCCGGGGCCACGCCTCGGTGGTGCTGACCGGCGGGCGCAACGGCAACGGCCTGCTGGCCGCGCTCGCCGCCGCGCCCGCCCGGGACGCGATCGACTGGGCGAGCCTGGATCTGTGGTGGGGCGACGAGCGGTTCCTGCCCGAGGGCGACCCGGAGCGCAATGTCACCCAGGCCCGCGAGGCGCTGCTCGACTCGGTGCCACTGGACCCGGCCCGGGTGCACGCGATGCCCGCGTCCGACGGCCCGTACGGCGATGACGCGGACGCGGCGGCAGCCGGTTACGCCGCCGAACTGGCCGCCGCCGCGGGCCCCGGGGACCATGGCCCGGTGCCCACGTTCGACGTGCTGATGCTGGGCGTCGGCCCGGACACGCATGTGGCCTCGCTCTTCCCGGAGCTGCCCGCGGTACGGGAGACCGAGCGCACCGTCGTCGGTGTGCACGGGGCTCCCAAGCCGCCGCCGGTCCGCGTCTCGCTCACGCTGCCGGCGATCCGCGCGGCCCGCGAGGTGTGGCTGCTGGCGGCGGGCGAGGACAAGGCGGAAGCGGCGGCCATCGCACTGTCCGGGGCCGGGGAGATCCAGGCCCCGGCGGCAGGGGCGTACGGCCGGAGCCGGACCCTGTGGCTGCTGGACGCGGCGGCGGCCTCGCAGCTGCCGCGCGCGCTGTATCCGCGGGCGTCGGCCTGAGCGTTTTACGCCCCGAAGGCCCGGACCGCTTCTGCCGAGCGGGCCGGGCCTTCGGCGTAGAAGCCCGCCCTCAAGGAGCGGTGCGGATCATCCCCCAAAGACAGCTCGGTCTCCACGGCGCACTCCTCGAACAGAGCGAGGACGCTCTCGGTGAAATCACTGCCCAGCGCCTCGCGGGAGGCCGCGAAGTTCCGCCACACCAGTCGGAACGGAGCCGCTCCGTCGCGCCGCATGGTCCGAAGACAGTCGTAGACCGCGTCGCGGTTCGAGCCGAAGTAGCCGCCGGGCCCGTTGACGGCTTCTCCCAAGGCGCAGTAGAAGCCGCCCCTCGTGGTGAATCCGGAGCCGTCGAGGACCGCCGTCCCGCCGGTCTCGTAACGCGTCGCGTTCCGTCCGGAGTCGAACCAGGCGGTCTGCACGACGTGCAGCCAGCTCTCGTGCCGGTCGGACGGGTAGCGGGCCCATTCTCCGCGCTCGACGGGTCGACCCGCGGCCCATTGCCGCCACATCTCCCCCGCCCGGGGGTACTCGCAGGTGTGCCCGAAGGTGTAGTCGAGGTCGGGGCGGTCCTCGACGGACGACACGAGTTCGTGCCGGAACGCGGCGCACACCCTCCCGAGGTAGTACGCCCCGATCGTTCCGCCCTGCCGGTCGACGACCTGCAGCTCGGCTTGCTCGGTCTTCCGGCGGGCACGGCCGACCTGGTGCGTTCGTACGAAGGTGACGGTCTCCGGCGGCTCCCGGTCCTCCTCCACGAAGTAGTGCAGAAGATCTTCGGCGGCGATCAGAACCTCTCCGGACTCCTGATCGACAAGTCGATACAGAACTTCCTGCGCATCGTCCTGCGAAGCGTCGATGCCTTCACTCTCGGGGCTCATGCGTAATCGTTCCGTTCCATGGGGAAAGCCGCGGCCGCGCGACGCCTTCGTACAGCCTGCGGCATAGCAGGCTCGCCCCATGGTGCAGGTCGGAACCGTGGCGATGACCGGGTCGCCGGTTCGGCCGTGGCCCGGACCCGGGTGTTCCCGGGTCCGGGCCGCGGCCGACGGTCAGAGGACGACCGGCAGGTGGGTCACGCCGCGGACCAGCAGGCTCGGCCGGTACTGCAGTTCGGCCGGGTCGACGGCGAGGCGGAGGTTGGGGAAGCGCTCCAGCAGCGCGCCGAGCGCGACCACGCTCTCCACCCGGGCCAGCGGCGCGCCCAAGCAGTGGTGGACGCCGTGGCCGAAGGCCAGGTGGCTGCTGTGGCCCGAGCGGCCCGTGTCGAACTCCTGCGGGCGCTCGACGTACCGCGGGTCGCGGTTGGCCGCTCCGAGGGCGGCGAGCACCGACTCCCGCGCGGGGATGGTGACTCCGCCGATTTCCACGGGCTCCGTGGTGTAGCGGAACGTGGCCAGGTGCGACGGTGTGTCGAAGCGGAGCACCTCCTCCACCACGGCTGCCACCGACGCGGGATCGGCGCGCAGCCGGTCCCATTCGGCCGGCCGCTGGAGCAGGGCGATCACGGCGTTGCCGATCAGACTGATGGTCGACTCGTGACCCGCGCCGAGGAGCAGGAAGATCATGGAGAGGAGCTCGGACTCCGACAGCCTGTCCTCGCCGTCGGTGACCGTGATCAGCTCGCTGATGATGTCCTCAGCGGGGTTCTCCCGCTTGCTGGCCACGATCTTGACGAGGTAGTCGATCAGCGAGGAGGCCGCCGACTGGGCCTCCTCCGGGTCGGTGACATTGGTGACCGAGTCGAACCAGCCGTGGAAGGTCTCCTGGTCCTCCGGCGGGATGCCGAGCATGCCGCAGATCGTGGCGGTGGTCAGCGGAACCGCCAGCGCCTGGACGAGGTCCACCTCCTGGCCCTCCGTCAGCTTGTCGAGGAGCTCGGCGGCCAGCTGCTCGACGCGCGGCCGCAGGGCCTTCGCGGGCCGGGCGGTGAACGCCTTCGCCACCACCTTGCGCAGCCGGGTGTGCTCGTCCCCGTCGCTGTTGAGCATGTGCCGGGTGAGCACCGTGCTCGGGTCGAGGGAGCCCTCCTCCGGCTCCGGCGGCGGGCCGCCCGCCCCCAGGATGTCCATGGCGTACAGCGGGTTCTTGTGCACGGTGGGGTCGGTCAGGATCTGCCGGACATCGTCGTAACGGGTGACGACCCAGGTCTGGGGGCCACCCGGGTACATCGTCATCCTGACCGGCCCCTGGTCGATCAGCTGGGCGAAGAGGGGATGGGGGTTCGCTATGAATTCCGGGTCCATGAGAGTGCGCGGCACGGCGCTGGACTCTGACATCAGGAACTCTCCTCAGGCGGAAGCCCGCGGTGCCCGTCGCAGTGGGCACACGCACCGCGGGTGCGGTAGTGATACATAAAGGCCGCCGCGCACAGGGTCGCGCCCCAGGCGGCGAACGTCAGATACGTGATGTAGAAGCCGAGCGGCTCCATTTCCCCCATGCGTTCGGCGGAGAGTTCGTGGACCCCGGTGACGTTCGCGGTCATGGCGACCGTGCCCAGCACTCCGTACGGCGTGAGCGCGGCCGCCACCACCAGGGGCGGGATCATCGCGAGCAGCCGGGGAACGGCGCGGCCGCCGAGCAGCGGAATCCAGCGCGGGAAGGCCTCGCCCCAGGACATGACCAGACCGAGGGTGAGCACGGAGCCGGCGACGGTGAGCAGCGCGAGTACCCACAGGGCGGGTGCGGTGTCGGGGGCGCTGAGATCGGCAGCGCCCTTCTCCGTGACACCGAACGCCACGTCCATCGCCCAGAGCACGTGCGGCAGGGCGAATCCGAGGGTGGGCACGGCGACGGCCGCGTACCCCGCGGCCTTCTCCCAGCGGCGCCGCTGCCCGCTGCCGCCGCCGAAGCGTCCGCAGTGGCCGCAGGCCTTGTGCAGTCGCCTGCGGTACGAGACCGCGGCCCCCACGAAGAGCGCTCCGCCGAGCACGGCGAACAGCTTCATCAGGAAGGGCGGCCAGTCGATGGCGTCGAAGTGCGCGGTGAACACACTGGCCAGATCGAGGGTGAGGGTGCCGGGTGCGACAGTGAGGAAGATCGCGGCGAAGGCCCAGAGCGCGTTGCCCGCGAGGCCGGGGCGCACGGTGCCCGGCCTGACCCGTACGGTCGCCAGCGCCGCGACGGCTGCCGCCGCGCACAGGGCGGCGAGCCCGCCGTAGAGCACCCACGGCACGTCGATGTCACCGAACGGTCTGCCCCAGTCGCTGCCCAGCGCCCAGGAGAGGACGAACGCTCCGTAGACGAAGGCCCAGCCGGCGGCTGCGGGCGCGACCCGTTCCGCCCACCATGGCGCCGAGGGAGACGGTGCCGGCTGCTGGGGGTCAGTGGCGGTGACGTCCTGGGTTACGCGCATGTTCCGTCCTCGGTGGAAATGGATGCCGCAGCAAGGTGCTCGCTGCTCTCACCTTGCCCGCGGACCGAATCGGCGGGCATCCGGCCAGACGATGAACCTTCTCCCCCGTGCGGGGGAGAAGGAATGCGACAGGATCAACCGACGGCCTTGCGATAGGAGCGCAGCGCGAGCGGAACCACGATGGCCAGCAGGAGCAGCATCGATCCGAAAGCGACGGGAATGGGATGCTGCGCGGGAAAGGAATCGCTGGCGGCGGCTCCGGGATTTCCCCACAGCTCGCGGCAGGAACCTGCCACCGCGCTGACCGGATTCCATTCGGCTACGGTACGCAGCCAGCCGGGCAGCCCGGTGAGCGGGATGAAGGCCGACGAGAGGAAGGCCAGGGGGAACGTCAGGACGAATCCGACCGAGTTGACGGCCTCCACACTGCGGAGCGCCAGCCCGATCCAGCAGCCGATCCAGGACATCGTGAGTCCCATGAGAAGCAGCAGTCCGAACCCCGTCAGGCCGTTGAGGATTCCCTCGTTCATGCGCCAGCCGATGGCATAGCCGACGCCCCCCATCACCACACAGGTGATGGCGGCCAGTGCCATGTCCGAAACCGTACGGCCGATCAGCACCGACACCCGGGAAATGGGCAGCGATCTGAATCGGTCGACGAGACCGTTGTTCAGGTCTCCGGTGACCCCGAGGGCCGTCGTCTGGATTCCGGAGAGCATCATCTGCACGAAGATGCCCGCCATGATGAACTCCCGGTAGCTTCCGTTCGGCACCTCCATGGCGCTGCCGAACAGGTAACCGAAGAGCAGAACGTACGCCACCGGCATGAGGGTGACGCTCAGCAGTTTGGTGGGCACCCGGCGGATGTGCCGCATCTGGCGGCCGACGAGTGCGCCGGAGTCGCTCAGCACGCCGATCATGCGGCTGCCCTCTCCTGGGTGGGTTCGGTGGTGGCCGGGTCCGTGGCCGGATCCTTGGCCGGCTCGCTCCGGTCGGACCTGCCGGTGAGCGAGAGGAAGACATCGTCGAGGGACGGCCTGCGGACGGAGAAGTCCTGGACCTCGACCCCCGCGGCCTCCAGGGCCGCGGCGGCCGCCGTGATGCCCCGTACGCCTCCGGTGAGCGGAATGGTGATCCGCCCCTCGGTCTCCTCCACGACGATCCGGTCGTCCGGCGCGACCTTGGCCAGTGCTTCCGCGGCGAGCCCCAGGTGGGCCACGTTCGCCGTGGACACCTCCAGACGTTCGCCGCCGACCGTGCGCTTCAGTTCGGCGGGGGCTCCCTCGGCGATGACGCGCCCCGCCTCGATGACGGCGATGCGGTCGGCCAACTGGTCGGCCTCTTCCAGGTACTGCGTGGTCAGCAGCACGGTGACACCGCGTGCGACCTGGTCCCTGACCATGCCCCACAGGGCGATCCTGCTGGCCGGGTCGAGGCCGGTGGTCGGCTCGTCGAGAAAGATGACCTGCGGCTCCGAGAGGAGGCTCGCGGCCAGGTCGAGCCTGCGGCGCATGCCTCCGGAGTAGGTGTGGCTGGGCCGGTCCCCCGCCTCGGTCAGATCGAACTGATCGAGGAGTTCGGCCGCCTTCGCCTTGGCACCCTTGCGGCCGAGGCGGTGGAGACGGCCGATCAGCGTCAGGTTCTCGCGTCCGGTGAGCAGTTCGTCGACGGCCGCGTACTGACCGGTGAGACCGATCCTGCGGCGCACCTCGCCGGGCTGTGCGGCCACGTCGAACCCGGCGACCCTGGCCCTGCCCCCGTCCGCCGCGAGCAGCGTGGTGAGCACCCGGACGGCCGTGGTCTTACCCGCGCCGTTGGGGCCGAGAACGCCCAGGACCGTTCCCGCGGGCACCGAGAGATCGATCCCGCGCAGGGCTTCGTGTCCGCGATATCGCTTCCGCAGCCCCTCTGCTTCTATGGCAACGTCCACCAACAACCTCACTCGATAAAGGACATAGCGGGGTGGGGTTCCGGGAGACGACCCGGTCCCGCTGCCAGAAAAACAGTTCAAGCCGCCGATTGGACGCTCGGCCGCCCGTGCTGGCAGGAAACTGCCGTCAGCCGGAGAGCCCGCACCTGCGGCAGGCACCACGTGTTCGGTAGTGGTAGACGATGGCGGCGGCGCCCAGCGACACGCCCCAGGCGAAGAAGGTCGCGTACGTCAGCTGGTTGCCGAAGTGCTCGATGCCCTCCAGCTTTCCCTCGGCGGGCCGGACCAGGCCGAGGGCGTAGCCGATCGTGGCCACGATTCCCCACAGCCCGTACGGCGTCAGCGCGGCCGCGGCCAGCAGGGGCGGCCCCATCACCAGCGCCTTCGGCAGTTTCCGGCCGCCGATGAACGGCACCGCGGCGGGGACCTGTTCGCCCCACGGCCGTACCAGGGCGAGCGTGGCGACTCCGGCGGCCGCGGCCACCGCGCCGAGTGCGGCCACCGCCACCGCCAGCCCCGGCCTGCTGAGCTCGTCGGCGTTCTCCTGCGGGATGCCGAAGGGCACCCCGAGCGCCCAGAGCCAGTGCGGCACGGCGAAGCCGAGCAGGGGCAGCACCGCCGCCGCGTACCCGATCCAGTCCACGCGCGGCCGGGGCCCGGTACGCCCCGGGCTGCGGCCGCAGTACGCACAGGCCTCCCGGACGCGGCGCTGGTGGGCGAGGACCGAGAGCCCGAACACCGCACCGCCCGCGACCAGGAACACCCGGTGCAGGAAGTCCGCCCACTCGATGTCGTCGAGATGCAGCGTGACGACCCCGGCCAGATCGAGGATGAGCGTGCCGGGGCCCGCGGCGAGCAGCAGTGCGCACGCCCCCCAGCCGACCACCGGCTGCAGGCCGGCGGGGAGCACCCTGTCCTGCGGTCTGACCGTCGCGAAGGCCGAAGCCGCGGCGGCGGCGCTGGCGGCGGCGACGGCGAGGTCGGTGCGGGCACCGCCCGGGCCCGCAC
>NZ_NTGZ01000246.1 GCF_002551245.1 Streptomyces sp. rh34 | reverse complement strand
ATCGGGAGGCCGCTGCGCGTTCGGACAAGCGTTCTCGCCATACACCTATCGCTCCTCTCTGTAGCCGTATGACTACCGGGGCGATTCAGCGTGACCTACCGTGAGGAGCCATTCAACTTGCCCATTCGGCACGGAAGATCGGGGCGGGGTCTGTGAACATCAAGGAGTTGAACCCGGAAAGCTCCGCGCAGGCGGCCTACGGTGCACGTCTGCGCGGGTTACGGGAGAAGCGGGGCTGGACACAGGAGGTGCTGGGGGACCACAACGGCTACTCCAGCACGCACATCTCGTCGGTGGAAACTGGTCGTAAACTCGCGACCTTGCGCTTTTCGCGCAGTACGGACCGGGTGCTGGGGCTCACCGGGACCGAGGCGTCGTTCGAGCGCGAGCTGGGCCAGATCAAGCACGGCAGCCTGCTGGAGGGCTTCCCGGAGTTCCTCGGTTACGAGCGCCGGGCGGCGGAGATCCGGCTGTACGAGGTCGGTGTCATCCCGGGCCTGCTCCAGACACCGGAGTATGCGACGGTCCTGGCGGACAGTGTCGTCAGGAGACAAGGGATCACCGCCGACCAGGCGCAGGAGCGCGTCGCGCTGGTCGCGGAGCGTCAGGCGGCCCTGGTCCGGGAGAAGCCGCCGCTGGTCTTCGCGATGCTGGACGAGAGCTGCCTCCGCAGGCCGGTGGGCGGACCGGCGGTCATGAAGGCGCAGATGGACCGGCTCATCGAGTTCGCGGAGCAGCCCAACACGGTGCTCCAGGTGGTGCCGTTCACCATGGGAGAGCACCGCCCATTCAGTCTGCCGATCACCATCCTTACGATGCCCGACCGCTCGCTCATGTCGTACGCGGAGTCCGCCCAGCAGGGCTACTTGGAGCGCGAAAGTGGCTCTGTGCTTCCACATCTGACGGCCTACCATCAGATGCAGGCGGTAGCGCCCACCCAGGCCGCGTCCGTAGACATGTTCAGGCAGTTGCGAAAGGGCACCCCGTGACAACCGAGACCCCCCGTTGGTTCACGTCCTCGTACAGCGAAAACGGCGGCCAGTGCGTCGAGGTCGCCACCAACCTCGCCACCCCGCACGGCATCGTCCCCGTCCGCGACTCCAAGAACACGAGCGGCCCGAGCCTGAACGTTCAGGCCGGGGCATTCACCGCCTTCGTCACGGGCATCAAGTCAGGAGACTTGCAGCACCCGTAACTACGGAAGGGCACCCCGTGACAACCGAGACCCCCCGCTGGTTCACGTCCTCGTACAGCAACAACGGCGGCCAGTGCGTCGAGGTCGCCACCAACCTCGCCACCCCGCACGGAATCGTCCCCGTCCGCGACTCCAAGAACGTGAGCGGCCCGGTCCTCGCCGTCCCCGCCACCGCGTTCAGCGCCTTCGTCGCGGGCGTCCGGGCTGAGGGCTTCGGCACCGTCTGAGCCATCGGAGCCGTACAGCGAGGCCCCACCGCGCACGCATTCACGCGGTGGGGCCTCGCGTCGCTCAGTCCGGCCAGGTCCACTCGATCCCGTACACGCCCGGTACGCACCGGGTCGGCATGAGGTGGGTCGTGTGGAAGTCGTCCAGGGCCGTGCGGTGGCGGTGGCTGGGGTCGGCGCCGATCCGCTCGCGGCGGTATCCCCAGCAGTGGGCGGGCACCGCCCGGGGGTGGAAGCGCACGTGCAGCAGGTACGCGCGCAGGGGGGCCGTGACGCGGCGCTCGTGCTGCCAGGAGGCCTCTCCCTCCGCCCGCAGCGTGTAGGCGATGACCGCCGTCTCCGTACGGGCGAGTCGGCGGCCGAGCGGGATCTCGGCCGCCACACAGCCGAGCTCCTCCAGGAACCGGATGCGCGGTGCGGGGCGGCCGGGGACATCGAGGACGGCCGTTCCGGCCTTCGGTGAGTCGAGGAAGTGGACGACGCTGAGGTGGTCCACGCCGTCGTGGACGGCCTGCACCACCGTGGTGACGGAGGTCTCGCGGATGGCGCGGTGCTCGTCCAGGCAGACCGTCTCCTGGACGGTCAGAGCGCGCAGACCGGCGTTGAAGTGGGCGAAGGCGTCACCGAGGGCCTGCTCCACGTCGGAGTCCTCGCCGAAAACACCCCGGGCGGCGGCCGGGTCGGGCGGTCGGGCCCCGCCGCGGGGGCGGTGCGGTCCGAGCAGCGAGCGCAGGGCCCCGGCGGGGAGATCGAGCAGCGGTTCCAAGGCGTCCACGGCGCGCAGCGACTGGGCCTTCTCGGGCTGGCTGCGGCCACGCTGCCAGTGGCTGAGGGTGGCGAGGCTGACGGATATCTGCTGGGCGCGCAGGTGGTCGCGGATGCGTTCCAGCGGGAGTCCACGTCGGCGCAGGGCCTCGCGGAACACGGCCGCGAAGGTCGCGTCGGCCCCTGGGAGGTCTTCGAGATCGTCGGCGGCGGGGAGAGGATGCGGCATGGCGTCTCTCAACGGTCTGCGGGCACCGGCGGCGCGGGGGCCGCCCACCTTAGCCCGGTGGACGGCCCCTGGTCAGCCCTTCTGCCGCAGGTCAGTTGGTGTTGAGGGTCAGCCCGTAGTAGGCGAGGGTGTCGTCGAGCGGCTGGAAGTAGGAGGAGCCGCGGGAGTTGACTCCGCCGGTGCAGCGCTGGTTGGTGGGACCGCCGGAGGTCATGCCCTGGGCCTGGTTGCCGGAGATGTACGCACCGCCGCTGTCACCGCCCTCCGTGCAGACGCTGGAGGTGGCGAGGCCGGTGACGACGGTGTCGGGCCCGCCGTTGAGGTCGACGTAGGTGACCGAGACGTTGTAGGAGCCGACCGAGCCGCAGGTCCAGCCGGTGGTGGCGCCGGACTTGCAGATCGATGCGCCGGAGTAGGCCCGGCTGCTGCCGCGGACGGCGATGGGGCTGGTGTTGCCCCAGGTGCCGACGCTGGTGGTGATGGAGTGGCCGGAGTTGACGGAGGCGATACCCATGTCGACGCTGCGGGTGCCGAGGGCGTAGCGGGTCTTGACGCCCTTGGCGAAGGCGGTGCCGTCGTAGCGCAGGGTCGGGAGGTTGGCGACGCAGTGGCCGGCGGTGACCAGGTACTGGTTGCCGGACCGGTCGCGGGCGCCGTAGCCGACGGAACACCAGCCGGTGGTGTTGTTGATCGTCATCTTGCTGCCGGGGTATATCGCGGCCTGGGGCGCGAGCTTCTCCTCGCCGCGCACGATCTTGACGGCGGAGCCGTGCTTGGCCGCTGCGGCGAGGAACGCCTTGGCGGGGGCCGAGCGGTCGCTGTTCACCTTGACGACGACCTGGTCGGCGGCGAGGTCCACGGACCAGGCCACCACTCCGGCGGGGGCCTTCTTCGCGGCGGAGGCGTCGAGCTGGGCCTTGATCCGGTCGAGGGTGCTCTCGCCGCGGGCGGGCAGCCGGGCGTCGAGTCCGGCCCGTTCGAACCGGGCGACATCGGCGCGGTCCTCGGCGTTGACGGTCAGGTCGCCGGAGGCGTCGAAGAACGCGCCGTCGTCGGCCAGTCCGCCCTTGCTCAGCTCGGCGAGCCGCTTCTGCTGGGCGTCCTGCCGGTCCAGCCGGTCGGTCGCCGCCTTCTCGTCCACGCCGAGCGACGCGGCGAGGGCCCGTACCATCTCGGGCTGGTAGCGCGGGGTGGACGAGTTCCCGGCGGGGGCGGCGTCCTGGGCCTGAGCGGTGGCCTGGGTTCCCATGACCACGGAAGCCGAGAGCGCGGCCGCCACGAAGGCGAATCTGTACTTGCTGGAGGTGCGGGATTCGCGGGAAATACGCGAACTACGGGAATTACGCACGCTGATTCCTTCCGCATGGCAGGCCAAAACTCGCGAGGGGGGTTGATTCGGCGATACGTCAGCGCGTGTCGCCGGGAGTGAGCTTTCGCCCGGCGGTGGGAGCGATGCCCGCCGCGAGATGAACTGTGGCCCAACGGCCGGGCGCCATCAAGGTTCTTGGCGGGGCGAGGTTTTAACAGAACGTCGGCGAGACTGTAAAAGTCGCTGTTCGCATTTCATCTCTTGGCGACGCCCATATCGGCGGGCCGGCACCGCCGTCTTTGAGGTTACCGGTCCTGTCACCAGTCCGTCTCCCGTGGGCTGTTGGGCGCGCCGGGTCCTCGCGGCGGCTCGGTCGGCCGTGGCGGCGGGGCCCGGCGGACGACCCTGCGGACCTGGACCTTGACAGCCCAACTGGCGCGGCATGCAATATATTGCATGCCAGTTCCGCAGAACCGAGGTCTCGTCTCCCGGTCGCTCCTGCGCGAGAGCGCCTACCGGGCCATCCGTGACGCCATCGTCGACGGCACTCTCGCACCCGGCGAACGCCTCAACGACGGCGACCTGGTCGCCTGGCTCGGGGTCAGCCGCACGCCCGTGCGCGAGGCCCTGGCGCGGCTGGAACAGGCGGGGCTGGTGCAGACGAAGCCCGGCCGGTACACCATCGTCAGTCCGCTCGACGTCCGCGCCGTGCGGGCCGCGCAGTCGGTCACCTCCGCCATGCACGAACTCGCCGTACGGGAGGCGGTTCCGCGGCTGGACACGGTCGAGCTCGACGCCATGCGCGAGGCGAACGCCCGTTTCGCCGACGCTTTGCGACGCAACGACGCCGAGGCGGCACTGGAGGCCGACGACACCTTCCACCGCGTCACCGTGACCGCCTGCGCCAACGAGGCCGTCACCACCGTTCTCGATCAGTTCACGCCCGTGCTGCGACGCCTGGAGCGGCTGCGCTTCTCCTCGTTGAGCGGGCGCGGGTCGGTGGCCCAGCACGACCGGATCATCGCGCTGTGCGCGGCCGGGGACGTCGAGGGAGCGGTGGCCGCCACCCGGGCGAACTGGCAGACGCTGCTGCCGCTGCTGGAGGCCTGGCCGGTTTCCTCCGAGGAGCCCGGCAGCGGTGCGCGGGGCGGTGAACAGACGCAGAGCCGCGACGGCGCACCTTTCCGCTGAACGCCCTCCACCACACGGCCCGCCGCAGGGCCGTGCCGGACCCACTCACGAGGAGCCCGCGATGTCCCTTGACGACTTCGAGCGTTACCCCCTGCTGTTCGGCCCCAGCCCGGTGCACCCCCTGGACCGGCTCAGCGACCACCTCGGCGGTGCGCGCGTCTGGGCCAAACGCGAGGACTGCAACGCCGGTCTCGCTTACGGCGGCAACAAGACCCGCAAGCTGGAGTACCTGCTCCCCGACGCCCTCCGGCAGGGCGCGGACACACTCGTCAGCATCGGCGGCGTGCAGTCCAACCACACCCGGCAGGTGGCGGCCGTCGCCGCCCGCGCCGGCCTGAAGGCGGTCCTGATCCAGGAGAGCTGGGTGGACTGGCCCGACGCGGTCAACGACAAGGTCGGCAACATCCTGCTGTCCCGCATCATGGGCGCCGACGTGCGGCTGGTGCAGGCGGGCTTCGGCATCGGCGTCAAGGACAGCTGGCGCCAGGCGCTGGAGGACGTACGGGCCGCGGGCGGCACACCGTACGCCATTCCGGCGGGCGGCTCGGACCATCCGCTCGGCGGCCTCGGCTTCGCGAACTGGGCGCGCGAAGTGCAGCGGCAGGAGCAGGAGCTGGGCGTCTTCTTCGACACCGTCGTGGTGTGCAGCGTGACCGGCAGCACCCAGGCCGGCATGATCGCCGGGTTCGCGGGCCAGGACCGGCCACGGCGAATCCTGGGCGTCGACGCGTCGGCGAAGCTCACCGAGACCCGCGCCCAGGTGGCACGAATCGCCCGGGGCACCGCCGAACTCATCGGCCTGGGGCGCGAGTTGAAGGACGACGAGATCACCGTGCTGGAAGGCTGGGCCGGAGACCTCTACGGCGTACCCGTGGCGTCCACGGTGGACGCCATCAAACTCACCGGCCGACTCGAAGGCATGATCATCGACCCGGTCTACGAGGGCAAGTCCATGGCCGGGCTGATCGATCTGGTGCGCGGCGGCGAGATCCCCAAGGCGTCCAACGTGCTGTACGCGCACCTCGGCGGCCAGCCCGCGCTCAACGCCTACAGCGGCATCTTCCGCTGACTTCCTCGCCCGAGCCGCTCCGGGGCCGGGGCCGGGGCCGGGGCCGGCCCCCGCCAAGCCTGCCCCTTGCCCTCGACCGCACTTGAGGTCCTACGGTCACCGTAACGCCCGCGAGGGCTTCGCCGCCCGCACGACCGTACGGGCGACCGACCGCAGCACCGAGGGAGCATGCACCATGCCTGACCAGCAGCTCAGTGACGCCGAACTCGCCGGACAGCCCGCCGCCCACTGGACCGGCGTCGCCTACGAGGCGCTGATCGCGTACACCCGGGAGCGGCAGGCCGAGAAGGGCTACACCCAGCCCCAGTTCTGGCTCCTGCGCAACCTGTCGGCCGACGACATCTCGCCCGACGGCGCGGGAATGACCCTGCCCGAGCTTCAGCAGGCCATGGCCTCGTACATCCGGCCCGAGGACGACCTGGCGGTCGCGGCCGAGGAGCTCGTACAGCGCGGCTGGCTCACGCGGGACGCGGCAGGCCGGTTGTGGATCACTGAGGCGGGGGAACAGGCGCGCCTCGACCTCAAGCGCAACGCTCCCGCGATCCGCGCCGCGCTCCACGAGGGCATTTCCGACGCGGACTACGTCACCACGGTGAAGGTGCTGCGGCAGCTCATCCGCAACGCCACCGGCGCAGCCGCCTGACGGCGGGCGCGCGCTTACCCGGTCCGCCCCTGGCGCGCAAGCGGCCGTTCGGGCCCTTCTAGGCTGGGGCCCATGCCCATGCCCACGCCACCCGCATACGCCCCCGGCACCACCCCCGCATACGCCCTCGTCGCCACGGACCTGGACGGCACCCTGCTGCGTCCGGACGACACCGTGAGCGCCCGGTCCCGCGCCGCGCTCGCCCTCGCCGCCGCCGCGGGCGCCCGGCACCTGGTCGTCACCGGGCGGCCCGTGCCCGGGATACGGGCGCTGCTCGCGGACCTGGCGTACAGCGGGCTCGTCGTCTGCGGGCAGGGCACCCAGCTCTACGAGGCCGGGGCGGGCGGCGGCGGGCGGCTGTTGCGGTCCGTCGCGCTGGACCGCGAGGCCGCCGACACCGCGCTCGGGAAGATCGAGGCGGAGATCGGGGCCGTGTTCGCCGCTGTGGACCAGGACGGCGTGGACGGGGCGACCCTGATCGAGGCCGGGTACCGGATGCCGAACCCGACGCTCCCCGCCCAACGCGTCGACTCCCGCGCCGCGTTGTGGGAGCGGCCCGTGATCAAGGTGCTGGTGCGCCACCCCGAGCTGGGCGACGACGCGCTGGCCGCCGCCGCGCGCGGGGCCGTGGGCGATCTGGCGACGGTGACCATGGCGGGGCCGGGCACGGTGGAGCTGGCCCCGCGCGGCGTGGACAAGGGCACGGGGCTGGCGCTGGCCGCCGAGCTGCTGGGGATCGGGGCGGAGCGGACGGTCGCGTTCGGGGACATGCCCAACGACCTGCCGATGTTCGCCGGTTCGGGCCACCGGGTGGCCATGGGCAACGCACACCCGGAGCTGCGCGCGGCGGCCGACGAGGTGACCCTGTCGAACGCGGAGGACGGAGTCGCGGTGGTCCTGGAGCGCCTGTTCGGCGCCTTCCCGGTCCGGCAGCCGGGCACAGAGGTCGCGCCCGAGTCTAGCTTGGTCTAGACCAAGAGCGGTACGCTTCCGTCGTTACCCGTGACATCCCCACCGTCACGGCGTGGCTGCTTGACATGCGCATGCCTTGTCCGTCCTCACGCGGGCAGGCACGGACCCCCACAGAGGAGTTGTCATGAAAAGCAAGAGGCTCTTAGCCGTCGCCATCGGCGCGGGAATCGCCCCGCTCCTGGCCGTCAGCCTGCCCGCGAGCAGCGCGAGCGCGCACGGCTACATCTCATCGCCCCCCAGCCGACAGGCCCAGTGCGCCGCCCGCACGGTCCCCTGCGGCGACATCAAGTACGAGCCGCAGAGCGTCGAGGGCCCCAAGGGCCTGATGAGCTGCAGCGGAGGCAACGCCCGCTTCGCCGAGCTCAACGATGACGGCAGGGGCTGGAAGGTCACCCCGGTCGGCCGGACGACCAGCTTCAACTGGCGGCTGACGGCACGGCACTCCACCAGCACCTGGCAGTACTACGCGGGCGGCCGGAAGATCGCCGAGTTCAACGACGGCGGCGCCCGGCCCGGCGAGACAGTCACCCACCAGGTCAGCTTCGGCGGCCTGTCCGGCAAGCAGAAGGTGCTGGCCGTGTGGAACATCGCCGACACCGCCAACGCGTTCTACGCCTGCGTGGACGTGAACGTGAGCTGACGCGGTACCGCGTGCACGTGAGCTGACGCGGTACCGCGTGCACGTGAGCAGACGCGGTACCGCACCACCCGGCGCCCGCCGGGACGAACAGTTCTGCCGGGGTACCGGAGCGCGCCGGCCGCGGCCGCGAGGAAGCCGCCCTCGCGACCGCGGTCGCCGGTACCCCGGGCAGGCCCCCGCCGGCAGGCCGACCCACCGGCCCGCCCCTTCGAGACGAGGTCCCATGAACCGACACCGACTCACCGCCCGCGCGGCCGTCGTGGCCCTGCTCGCCACCGGCCTCGCCGCATCCCCGGCGGTCGCGGCCCCCACCGCCACCGGGGCGAAGGCCCGCGTCGGCGCCGACTGGGCGAATCAGTCGATCACCTTCACCGCCGGCGCGGGACAGGCGAACGACCTCCACGTGGTGCCCATGGACCGGGGCGACGGAGTCCGGCGGATCGGCTTCCGCGACGCGGTCCCGCTCGTACCCGGCGACCACTGCGCCTACCTCACCCCCGGGGACGAGACCTACGTCGTCTGCGAACTGCCCACCGACAGCTCCCGGCCGGACCGGATCGACGTCTTCCTGGGCGACGGCGACGACGAGATCGCCACCAGCGACCCCGGGGTCGCGACCGTCAGCGGAGGCTCCGGCGACGACATGCTGCACGCCCACACCGCGCACACGGTGCGGGGCGACGCGGGGAACGACATGGTCATGGGGCGCGTGGTCCTGGACGGCGGCGACGGCATGGACCACCTGATGGCCGTCGACGGCGACCAGCGGCTGTGGGGCGGCCGGGGCGACGACATGATCGAGGCGTACGAAGGCGATGACCTGGTGTACGGGGGTCCGGGCGACGACCACGTCATGGGCGGGGACGGCGACGACATCCTGCTCGGCGGCTCCGGCGACGACATGGTGCACGGCGAGGGCGGCGACGACCTGGTGGTCGGCGGCCCCGGCAAGGACACCGTCGACGGCGGCCCGGGCCGGAACATCGTGCTCCGGTAGGCGAGGCGGTGGGCCCGGGGCGGCGGAGACCCCGGCCTCCGGGACCGCGGGCGCCCCTCGCCGCTACCGCCCGCCGCCCGCACCCACCGGCTCATCACCCGCGTCGCCCTGCTCGCCGCCCGCACCGTTCTGCTCGTCGCCCGCGCCGTCAGGCCCGCCGTCCGCGTCGCCCTGTTCACCGTCCGCTTCGTTCCGCTCGTCACCCGGCAGTTCCTGCTCGGTCCACAGCACCTTGCCGTCCGGCCCGTGGCGGGCCCCCCAGTGGGAGGCGAGCCGGGAGACGATGAACAGTCCCCGGCCGCCCTCGTCGACGGTCCGGGCGTGCCGCAGGTGCGGGGAGGCCGTGGAGCCGTCGTGGACCTCACAGGTGAGCGTCGAGTCCAGCAGGAGGCGCAGCCGCAGCGGCGGGGCGCCGTAGCGGACGGCGTTGGTGACCAGCTCGCTGACGATCAGCTCCGTCGCCTCGACGGTGTCCTCGCCCAGGCCCCAGCCCTGGAGCCGGTCGCGTACGAGCACCCGGGAGGTGCCGGGCGTCGTGGGGTCCTGGGCCAGGTCCCAGGTGGCGACCAGATGGTCGGAGACCGTACCCGTACGGGCCAGGATCAGGGCCGCACCGGCGGAGCGGGTGTCGTCCGGCAGCGCGTACACGATGTCGTCGCCCAGTTGCTGAAGGCTTCGGCCCGGCCGGGCGAGGGCCTGCGTGATGCGCTCGGCGGCGTGGTCGCCCGAGAGCAGGTCGGCGGTGCAGAACGCGAGGAGGCTGCCCACCTCCAGGGTGACGGTGGCGGGCGCGAAGAGCGCACTGTCGTCGGAGAAGAGTCCGGGCCCTTCCGGCACGTCCAGGGCGACCGCCCGCCCGTCGGGGCCGACGATCAGCGGCGCGGGGTGCCCGGCGCGCGCGACGGTGCAGGTGCGGGTGAACGGGTCGTAGACCCCGTACACGCAGCCCGCGCTCAGGGGTTCGCCCTGGAGTTCGTCGGCCGGGGGCAGGGCGGCGCGCTCGTGGGCGAGGCGGTCGGCGGTGTCCTTGAGCCGGGCGAGGACCTCCTCCGGCTCCAGGTCGAGACCCGCCAGCGCCTGGATGACCGTACGCAACTGGCCCATGGCGATGGCCGACTGGAGGCCTTCGCCCGCGACGCCGCCCACGACGAGCGCGGTGCGGGCGCCGGACAGGGCGATGGTGTCGAACCAGCAGCCGCTGTCCCGGCCGGGCAGCAGGACGTGCGCGGTCTCGACGGCGGCCTGCTGCCGTTCGGCCTGCGGGAGCAGCCGTCGCTGGACCGTCGAGGCGATGACGTGCTCGCGCTCGTAGCGGCGGGCGTTGTCGATGCTGAGGGCCGCCCGGGTGGCCGCCGAACCGGCCAGGGAGACGTCGTCCTCGTCGAAGGGTTCGGCCGCCCCGCAGCGGTAGAGGCTGACCAGCCCGAGGACCGCGCCCCGCAGGATGAGGGGAACGACGATCAGGGAGTGCGCGCCGGTCTCCGAAACGGCGCGCGCCCCGTCCGGGTCGGTGTCCAGCCAGGGGGTGTCGGGCGCGAGCGGGACGAGCCGGGCCCGCAGGTCGGTGGTGGCGAGCGCGTACGGCGTACGGGCGGGGAGACGGCGGGTCATCCCCGCCGAGCGCTCCCGCGCCCGGCCCTCTCCCCCGCCCTCCGCCGTGTCCCGGACGGCGTCGCACCGGCCGCTCGCGGCGCGGCGCAGCGGGGTGTCGGGACTGTCTCTTATACACATCT
>NZ_NTGZ01000245.1 GCF_002551245.1 Streptomyces sp. rh34 | reverse complement strand
GTGTGGGCGTGGTGACGGTGCTCGGTGGCGGCTATCCGGCGTCCGGCGCGGCCGGTGCCGACCGCTCGCCGGTGCCGTATCTGCCGGAGGGGCTGCGCTACGACGCGCAGGAGGGTGCGGGCGAGGTGCAGACGCCGCTGCTGGGCTCCCCCGCCGACGACCTGCTGATCGGCGACAAGGTCTGGTTCCGGCACGCCAAGGCCGGGGAACTGTGCGAGCGTTTCGACGCGCTGCACCTGATCGAGGGCGACCGGGTCACGGCGAGCGTTCCGACGTACCGGGGCGAGGGGCAGACCTTCCTCTGACCCCGGGAACGCGGGCGAGGGGCGGGCGGCCTTCCTCCGACCCCGGGCACCGCACCGGGTCCGGCGCGTCAGGGGCCGATGGACGCGCCCACCCCGCCGCTCGTCGCGCTGTCGCCGAGCGGGCGGATGCCCCGGGTGATCGTGTCCATCAGGGACAGCGGCAGGCCGGGGACCTCGGCGTCGAAGGCGAACCGGACGAGCACCGGCGTCCCGGTGCCCACCGAGGAGGGGAAGGCGAGGGACTGCACGTACCCGCCTGGCCCCTTGCCGGTGGCGACCTGCCAGCGCACCAGGTAACCGGTGCGGCCGGCGACGGTCAGCTCCTGGGCCTTGAGCACCTTGTGGGAGGTGATGCCGCCGTGGGTGCGCCGGCCGAGGTTGTCCTCCTCGTAGGCCCTGTCGGCCGCGGTGACGATGTCGGCCTCGGCCAGGGTCCTGGCATCGGTCTCGCCGCCCCGGGCGGTGCGGGTGGAGACGGTGCCGTGGTAGCAGAACGACGCGCCTCCGGGGCAGTCGTAGGACTGCTCGGTGCGGATGGTGGGGGCGTCGTCGGAGGTGCTCTCCGGCTTCTCCCAGCCCTTGGGCACCGGCAGGGTGATCCCGTTGAGCTGGTCGACGAGGACGGTGGGGTCCTCCTCCGGGGCGGGCTCGGCGGAGGAGGCGGTGGCCGTGGGGGCGGTGACGGGGGCCGGGGGCGAGGTGGTCGTCGTCGGAGCCGCCGGCGTACCGCCCTCGTCGCGGCCCAGCAGCACGGCGCCGGCGACGGCCGCGCCCAGGACCAGCACCCCGGAGAGCGTGATCGCCAGGACCTTCGTCCGGCTGCCGCCGGCGGCCTCGCCCCGGGGGTCGCGCTGGTGCGGGAGCGGAAGGGACGGCGGGCCGAACGCCGCGGGCGCGGGCGACTGTTCCGGTGCGGCGTGGGCAGCGGCGAGCGGGCGGGTGTGCACGGTCCAGGCCGTGCCGTCCCACCAGCGCTCGTGGCCGGGTGCGCCCGTGTCCGGGTACCAGCCGGGCGGCGTCGCGTAGCTCATGCCACCACTCTAGGGTCCGGCTCGGACACGGCGGCCGGGGTTCGCGGGGTCAGGCGTCGCGGCCGGTCAGGGACAGCAGATCGCGGGCGGGGCCGGTGGGGCGGTGGCCCCCCGGCCAGACGGCGCGCAGTTGGCGGCGCAGCCGTACGCCCGCGACGGGGACCTTGACGAGGCGGCGGGACGACAGCTCCTCGCCGAGGGCGAGTTCGCTGAGGACGCAGGGGCCCGCGCCGCTCTCCGCCGCGCCCTTGACCGCCGTGGTGGAGGAGAGTTCCAGCAGGGGCCGGGCCAGCCCACCGTGCACGGCGAGCGCCGCGTCCAGGACCTGGCGGGTGCCGGAGCCGTGCTCGCGCAGGATCAGCGGGGTGGCGGCGAGTTCACCGGGCAGCAGCGGGGCGCGGCGGCGGGCCCAGGGGTGGCTGGGGGCGACCACGACGACGAGGCGGTCGTGGGCGATGACGGTGCCGTCGAGGCCCTCCGGTATCGACAGGCCCTCGACGAAGCCGAGGTCGGCCTCGCCGGTGACCAGGCGGCGGGCGACGTCCGCGGAGTTGCCGACGCGGAGCGAGACCGCGGTGTCCGGGCGCTCCCCGCGCAGGGCGATCAGCCAGCCCGGCAGCAGGTACTCGGCGATCGTCATGCTGGCGGCGACCCGCAGCCGGGAGTCGCGGCGGTCACGCAGCGCCTGGGCGCCGGCGTCGAAGGCCTCCGCCGCCTCGACGACCCGGCGCGCCCAGTCGGTGACCAGCGCGCCCGCGTCGGTGAGCCGGGAGCCGCGCGGGGAACGGTCCAGGAGGGCGACGCCGAGCTGTCGCTCCATGGACCGGACGCGGCTGGAGGCGGCGGGCTGGGTGATGCCGACCTCCCGGGCGGCCCGCCCGAGGCTGCCGTGCCGGGCGACCGCGAGGAGCAGCTCCAGCGCCCCGAGGTCGGGGACCCGGTGGGAGAGGGGGACGTGGGGTACGTGGGTGTCGTCGCCGGTCATAAATCCAGCTTATGACCTCATAGAGGCGAGGTCCCTGGTGGGCGGGGGCCCGACCGCGAAGAATCGTGGCATGGCCATCTTTCCGCAGACCCGGACCGCCGTCCCATCGCCGCCCACCGCGCTTCCGACCCTCCCGGCGGAGGCGTCCGGCGACTCGACGCGGCTGCCGTCGCTGCGGCACATCGGCCCCAACTGGTACGCGAGCGTCATGGGCACCGCGATCGTCGCCGGCGCCGGGGCGATGCTTCCGGTGGACGTTCCCGGACTGCGCGCCGCGTGCACCGTGGTGTGGGCGCTGTCGGCCGTGCTGCTCCTGGCCGTCCTCACCGCGCGGGCCGGGCACTGGCTCTGCCACCGCGACCAGGCCCGCGCCCATCTCCTGGACCCGGCCGTCGCCCCGTTCTACGGCTGTCTGTCGATGGCGTTGATGGCCGTCGGCGGGGCCACCCTGACGGTGGGCCAGGACGTGGTGGGCGCGCGGGCGGCGCTCGCGGTGGATGTGGTGCTGTTCGTGGCGGGCACGGCGGTCGGTCTGGTGGCCGCTGTCGCGGTGCCGTATCTGATGGTCGTACGCCACCGTCCCGCGCCGGGGACCGCGTCGCCGGTCTGGCTGCTGCCGCTGGTCGCCCCGATGGTGTCGGCCTCGCAGGGCGCGCTGCTGGTGCCGCACGTCTCCGCCGGGCAGGGGCGCGAGGCGCTGCTGCTGGCCTGCTACGCGATGTTCGGCCTGTCGCTGCTGGCCACGCTGGTGGTGCTGCCGCTGGTCTTCTCCCGGCTGGTCCACCACGGTCCGCTGCCGCTCGCGCTGACCCCGACGCTGTTTCTGGTGCTGGGGCCGCTCGGGCAGTCGACGACCGCCGTCAACCAGCTGGCCGACGCCGCCCCGGGGGCGGTCGGGGCCCCCTACGCCTCCGCGTTCGGCGCGTTCGCCGTGCTGTACGGGGTGCCGGTGATGGGCTTCGCGCTGCTGTGGCTGGCCCTGGCGACCGCGATGGTGGTGCGGGCCGCGCGGAACGGGATGGGGTTCGCGATGACGTGGTGGGCGTTCACCTTCCCCGTCGGTACGTGTGTGACGGGCGCGGCGGGTCTGGCGCGGCACACCGGTCTCGACGCGCTGACCTGGCTGGCGGTGGCGCTGTACGTCGCCCTGGTCGCGGCGTGGGCGGCGGCCGGGACGCGGACGGCGCTCGGGGTGCTCAGCGGAGCGCTGACGGCAGCGCCCGTGCCGCCTCGGCCAGCGACGGCCCGTACCACGTGAGCAGCCGCCCGTCGACGAGGGCGGCGGGCAGGGCGGGGAAGGCCTCGGGCCCGTCGTCCGCGGTGAAGCGGTAGGGCTCGTCGGGCAGCACGATCAGCTCGGCCCCGGAGGCGTTCAGCTCGTCGAGCGGGATGCGCGGGTAGCGCTCGGCGTGGTCGGCGTACACGTTGCGGATGCCGAGACGGGCAAGGAGGTCGCCGGCGAAGGTGTCGCGGCCCAGCACCATCCAGGGCCTGCGCCAGATCGGTACGGCGGCGGGGCGCGGGCTCCAGGAGGGCGGGGGCAGCGCGGCCCAGGCGGCCTCCGCCTCGTCCAGCCAGCGGGGTCTGGCGAGCCCGCAGCCGTCGACGAGGACGCGGTGCAGTTCGGCGAGGGCCTGATCCAGGGTGCGGACCTCGGTGACCAGGACGTCGAGCCCGGCCGCCCGGAGCGCGTCGAGGTCGGGGGCCCGGTTCTCCTCCTCGTTGGCGATCACGAGGTCGGGGGCGAGGGCGGCGATCGCGGCCACGTCCGGGTTCTTCGTGCCGCCGATGCGGGCGGCGGTGAGGTCCCTGGGGTGCGTGCACCAGTCGGTGACGCCGACGAGCAGCCCGGGTGCGGTGCGGGCGACGGCCTCGGTGAGCGAGGGGACCAGGGAGACGACGCGCACGGGCGGGCCTTTCGCGGGTGGAGGGGCGGGCTCACCTCGTACGGACACTCGCCGTACGGGCGCGGCGCCGTACGGACTCGGCGCCGTACGGACTCGGCGCCGTACGGACTCGGCGCCGTACGGGCGGCGTACGGCCTCAGCGGCGCGAGTCGAACGTGGCGTCGATGTGTTCGGCCACCGAGACGACCAGCAGCCGGGTGCCGGGCACGGTGGCGCGCCAGCGGTGGCGGACCCCGCCGGAGAGGAACAGGGTGTCGCCGTGTTCCAGGCGGTGGACCTGGCCCTCGGCCTCGACGTCGACGGCGCCCTCGACGACGTACATCAACTCGTCGTTGCGGTGCTGGAACTCGCGCCCGAGGTCCGGTTCGCCGGTGAACTCCAGGGCGCTGAGCTGATGCCGGCCGCGCACCAGGCGGCGTACGCCCTCGCCCTCCTCGGCCCGGACGACGTCCACGGCGCGCGCGGAGTCGGCGGCGGCGTGAAGCTTCTTGGTGGTGGTCTCCAGCGCTTCGGCGACCCGGTCGAGGGAACGGGCGCTGGGGCGGGCGCGCTCGTTCTCGATCTGGCTGAGGAAGGGCACGGAGAGGCCGCTGCGCGAGGCGACCGCGGCCAGCGTGAGTCCCAGGGTTCTGCGTCGTCGGCGGACGGCGGCGCCCACCCGCGGTGTGTCCTTGTCGTCCATGTCCCGGCTCCCTCCCGCCTCCGCCATCCTCCCGGTTGCCAGCACCTTACGCACATGGTTGCGCACGACGTCCGGTAAACGCCCCCCGGGCAGCCGGAAGGGGTGGCCCCGCCCGAAGGCGGGGGCCACCCCTGACGACCTGCTGCTTTCGTGCCCGTGGGCCCTTACTGGGGCGCCATGGTGTCCGCGATGCCCGGGTTGTCGTCCATCCAGGCCTTCACGGCTTCCTCCTCGTGACCCACGCCGCGCTTCTGGATCTCGTTCTCCAGGCCGCCGAGCTGCTTCTCGGTGAGCTCGAAGTCCTTGAACCACTTCGTCAGCTGCGGGTACTGCTTCGGGAACTCCTTGGAGGCGATGGTGTGCAGCCGGTCGCCCTCACCGAACGCCTTCTTCGGGTCCTTCAGCTTGGTCATGCCGTACTCGTTGTACGCCCAGTGCGGGGTCCACAGCAGGACCGCGATGGGCTCCTTCTTGGCGTACGCGCGCTTCAGCTCGGCCAGCATGCCGGGCGTGGAGGAGTCGAGGACCTCGTACTCCTTGTCCAGGCCGTAACTCGGCAGGACGTTCTTCTTGAGGTTCTCCATGGTGGCGGTGCCGGGCTCGATGCCGACGATCCGGCCCTTGAAGTCGGAGCCCTTGCCCTTGAGGTCGTCGAGGGTCTTGACGTCCTTGACGTAGTCGGGGACGGCGACCTCGATGGACGTCGGCCCGTACCAGGAGCCGATGTCGGTCAGCTTGTCGCCGTACTTGTCCCAGTAATTCTTCTGGGTGTACGGCAGCCAGCCGTCGAACTGCACGTCGATCTGGCCGCGTGACATCGCGGCGTACATCGGGCCGACCTCGAACTGCTTGAGGTTGATCTTGTAGCCGCGCTCCTCCAGGACCGCCTTCCACAGGTACGTGGCGGCGATGTCCTCCTCCCAGGGGAACCAGGCGACCTCGACGGCACGGTCACGCTCGTCCTTGCCGCCGTCGGCCTTGGCGTCCTTCGGGACCGGGGACCACTTGTCGGCGACGCCCGGGTTGTCCTTCAGCCAGGTGCGGACGGCTTCCTGCTCCTTGCCGGAACCGGACTTCTGGATCTGGGCCTCAAGGCTGGTGAGCTGCTTCTCGCTCATCTTGAAGTCCTTGAGCCACTTGCTGACCACGGGGTTCTCGGCGGAGAAGCCCTTGCGCGCCAGGGTGTGGACGCCGTCACCCTCGCCCCAGAGACCCTTGGGGTCCTTGAGCTTGGTGAGGTCGTACTCGTTGTACGCCCAGTGCGGCGACCAGAGCGGAACGACGATCGGTTCCTTCTTGGCGTACGCGCGCTTCAGCTCGGCCAGCATGGACGGCGTGGAGCCGTCGATGAGCTTGTACTCCTCGTCCAGGCCGTAGCCCGGCAGCAGCTTGTCCTTGAGCAGGCCCATCTCGCCGGCGCTCGGCTCGATGCCGACGATCCGGCCCTTGAACTCGGACGCCCGGCCCTTCAGGTCGTCCATCGACTGGACGTCCTTCATGTACGCGGGGACGGCGAGTTCCAGCGAGGTCGGGGCGTACCACGCGCCGAGGTCCTCCAGGCGGTCCTTGTACTTCGCCCAGTAGCTGGCGTGGGTGACCGGCAGCCACGAGTCGGTCTGGAAGTCGATCTGCCCGTTGGCCATACCGGTGTACAGCGCGCCGGCCTCGTACTGCTTGACGTCGACCTCGAAGCCGCGCTGCTCCAGCATCTCCTTCCAGAGGAAGGTGGAGGCGATGCCCTCGTCCCACGGGATGTAGCCGATGCTGACCTTCTTGCCGTCGCCGATCAGCGCCGCCTTGCCGGCCGTGTCGTCCTTGGAGCCGCCGCCGAAGACGCTCATGCTGCCCGCGACGAGCGCGAGGACGACGATGCCGACGGCCGCGATGCGGGGCTGCGGGCGGTAGGTCCAGATCTTCCAGCCGTCCGCCATGGCCTGGGCCTTGGCGACCGCGCGGCGGCCCAGCGGGGAGACCTCGGTGCCCAGCGCGCCGGTCATCCGGTCCAGGTACATGGCGAGGATGACGATGGAGATGCCCGCCTCGAAGCCGAGGCCGACGTCGACGTTGCCGATGGCGCGGTAGACGGAGCCGCCGAGGCCACCGCCGCCGACCATGCCCGCGATGACGACCATGGACAGGCCGAGCATGATGACCTGGTTGATTCCGGCCATGATCGTGGGCAGGGCGAGCGGCAACTGGACGCGCAGCAGGGTGTTGCGCGAGGTGGTGCCGAAGGCCTCGGCCGCCTCGACGAGTTCGCCGTCGACCTGGCGGATGCCGAGCTCGGTCATCCGGACGCCCGGGGGCAGCGCGAAGATGATGGTGGCGATGATGCCGGGGACCACGCCGACGCCGAAGAAGATGACGCCGGGGATCAGGTAGACCATGGCGGGCATGGTCTGCATGAAGTCCAGGACCGGCCGGGTGATCGCGCTGACCGTCCTGGACCGGGAGGCCCAGATGCCCAGGGGTACGGCGATGACCAGGGTGACGAGTGTCGCGACGAGCACCAGGGTGAGGGTGTCCATCGCCTCGTCCCACAGTTCGACGGAGTCGATGAGGGCGAACCCGACGAAGGTGAGCAGGGCCGCGGGCAGACCGCGCAGCCACCAGGCGATGACGGCGACGATGCCCGCGAAGAGCAGCGGTGCGGGGGCGGACAGGACGGCGGCTATGCCGTCGAACATGCCGCTGACGACGGAGCTGATGGCGTCGAAGAGCCAGGCGAGGTGGGTCTGCAGCCAGTCGACCGCGGAGTCGACCCATTCGCCGAGGGGGAGCCTAAACACTGGCCACCTTCTTCACGCCGTCCGCTGCCGCGGCTTCGGTGTCGTGGGGGGCCTCGGCCGGGGTCATCGGCTCGCCGAGGACGGCGAGGAGCCGGGAGCTGGGGACGACGCCGACGAGCTTGCCCTTGGCGTCGGTCACGGCGACCGGGTTCGAGCTCTGCGAGCAGGGCGTGAACAGGTCGATGATCGGCGTGGACTCCGGGACCGTGGCGGGGGCCGCGGCCAGCACGTCCTGCGGGGTGCGCAGTTCCTTGCCGTCCGCCGCCTTGGTGCCCATCACGGTGTGCGCCTCGGCCATGATCGCGCCCGCGGTGAGCACCCGGGAGCGGTCGACGTCCTGGGTGAAGGAGGCGACGTAGTCGTTGGCCGGGGTGACGAGGATGTCCTCGGCGGTGCCGAGCTGGACGATCTCCCCGTCGCGCATCACGGCGATCCGGTCGCCCAGGCGCATGGCCTCGTTCAGGTCGTGGGTGATGAAGACGATGGTCTTCTTCAGGCGCTTCTGGAGCTCCAGGAGCTGGTCCTGCATGTCACGGCGGATCAGCGGGTCGAGGGCGCTGAAGGACTCGTCCATGAGCAGCAGGTCGGCGTCGGTGGCCAGCGCGCGGGCGAGGCCCACGCGCTGCTGCATACCGCCGGAGAGCTCGTCGGGCCAGGACTTCTCCCAGCCTTCGAGGCCGGTCAGCCGCAGCGCCTCGGTGGCGCGCACCTCACGCTCCTCGCGCGACACGCCCTGGACCTCCAGGCCGTACGCGGCGTTCTCCAGGACGCTCCGGTGGGGGAAGAGCGCGAAGTGCTGGAACACCATGCTGATCTTGGTGGAGCGGACGTGCCGCAGGTCGCGGGGGCTCAGGGCGGTCAGATCCTGGCCGTCGAACAGCACCCGGCCCGCGGTGGGGTCGAGCAGACCGTTGAGCATCCGCAGCAAGGTGGACTTGCCCGAGCCGGACAGCCCCATGACGACGAAGATCTGCCCCGGCTCCACGGTGAACGAGGCGTCGATCACCGCTGCGGTCGTTCCCTCGGCACGCAACTCGTCGCGGCCGGAGCCGCTCTCGAGCTTTCGCACTGCCTCATCGGGTCGTCTTCCGAAGACTTTGTACAAGTGTTCGGCTTGCAGCCTGGACACATACACCTCACGCGTTGAACCGAAAACGGTCTGCCACCCCCTCCGGCAGACCGTGGAGCGGTGCGGGCTCTGTCCGCGTGGCACATGCACTAGTTGAAAATGCGACGTGGTTCGCTCCGATGGCGCGCCTGCCCTCGCTTACACAACCCAAACACAACAGTGATCCACGTCACTGACCTGCGACGGAGCGGCAGCAAGCGGTCACTCGGGGCGACTGTGGGTGCGGTGGGGCATCATCGGGTCTGTGACGCGACGCCTGATGCTCCTCGACACCGCTTCCCTCTACTTCCGTGCCTACTTCGGGGTGCCCGATTCGGTGCGCGCGCCGGACGGTACGCCCGTGAACGCCGTGCGCGGCCTCCTCGACTTCATCGGCCGCCTGGTGCAGGACCACCGGCCGGACGATCTGGTCGCCTGCTGGGACAACGACTGGCGTCCGCAGTGGCGGGTCGACCTGATCCCGACGTACAAGGCGCACCGGGTCGCCGAGGAGACGCCCGCCGGACAGACGGACGAGGAGGAGATCCCCGACACGCTGTCCCCGCAGGTCCCGATCATCGAGGACGTGCTGGCGGCCCTCGGGATCGCCCGGGTCGGCGTCACGCCGTACGAGGCGGACGACGTCATCGGCACCCTCACGGGGCGGGCGACCGGGCCGGTGGACATCGTCACCGGCGACCGCGATCTGTACCAGCTGGTCGACGACGCCCGTCAGGTGCGCGTGCTCTACCCGCTCAAGGGCGTCGGCACCCTTCAGCTGACCGACGAGGCGTGGCTGCGCGAGAAGTACGGCGTGGACGGCGCGGGCTACGTCGATCTGGCACTGCTGCGCGGCGACCCGAGCGACGGACTCCCGGGCGTCCCCGGCATCGGCGAGAAGACGGCGGCGAAGCTGCTGGACGCGTACGGCGATCTCGACGGGATCATGGCGGCGGTGGACGACCCGAAGGCGAAGCTGACACCCTCGCAACGCAAGCGGCTGGACGAGTCGCGCGCCTATGTGGCCGTCGCGCCGAAGGTGGTCCGGGTGGCCGGGGACGTCCCCCTGCCCGACTTCGACCCGGCACTGCCCCGCGAGCCGCGCGACCCGGCCGCCCTGGAGGCGCTGGCGGACCAGTGGGGGCTGGGCGGAGCGCTTCAGCGACTGCTGACCACCCTTCAGCACTGAGGTGTTAACTTAGGCATACCTAAGCTCACGTTTTCGAACCAGGGAGTACCTCGTGGCAGAGCGGCCGGCCCGGCAAGGACCCACGGCTCAGGGGGCGCAGGTCGTGCGCACCGAGCAGATCACCCCGCACATGGTGCGGGTGGTCCTCGGCGGCGAAGGGCTCGCTGACTTCACCCTCTCCGGCTTCACCGACCACTACATCAAGCTGTGCTTCGCGCCCGAGGGCGCGGACTACGCGCACCCGTTCGACATGGCCGCGATCCGGGAGCGGTACCCGCGCGAGCTGTGGCCCACCACCCGTACGTACACGGTGCGCTCGTGGGACCCGGTCGCCCGGGAGATGGCCGTCGACTTCGTCGTGCACGGCGACGCGGGCCTCGCGGGACCGTGGGCGCAGCGGGCCCGGGTGGGCGAGCAGGTGACCTTCCTCGGCCCCGGCGGCGGTTACGCCCCCGAGGCGTCGGCGGACTGGCACCTGCTGGTCGGCGACGAGAGCGCGCTGCCGGCGATCGCGGCGGCGCTGGAGCAGATGCCGTCGGGTGCGCTCGTGCACGCCTTCGTCGAGGTGTCGGACGCCTCGGAGGAGCAGAAGATCGTGACGCCCGACGGGGTGGCCGTGACCTGGCTGCACCGCGGCGACCGGCCCGTCGGCGAGCTGTTGACCGCCGCTGTGAAGGGGCTGGACTTCCCGGAGGGCGAGATCCAGGCCTTCGTGCACGGAGAGGCGGGCTTCGTGAAGGAGATCCGCCGGTACCTGCGCGTGGAGCGGCAGATCCCGCTGCCGCGGCTGTCGATCTCGGGTTACTGGCGTCTCGGCCAGAACGACGACGCCTGGCGTGCCGTCAAGCGCGAATGGAACGAGCAGGTGGAGCGCGAGCAGGAGAGCGGCACGACCGCCGCCTAGACGCCGCCTCGACGCCCGGCCGGCATCGGCCCCCAATCGGCCCGACCCGGAGCCGCCCTCCGGGCCGGGCCCGGCCCGAGGTTCGACCCGGGTCGCCGCCCGGGTCTCCCGGTGAGCAGACCACCGGACCCCGTCCGCCGCACC
>NZ_NTGZ01000244.1 GCF_002551245.1 Streptomyces sp. rh34 | reverse complement strand
AGATGTGTATAAGAGACAGGGCCCGGACGAGGCCCGCCGCCGTGGCGAGGGCGCGCAGACCGGTCACGGCGCGGGCGGGCTCGTACAGGCCGGCGGGGCCCGGCAGGCCGCCCCAGTCCACCGCCTCGATCGCTTCCAGCAGTTCCAGCACCGCCGCATCGTCCCACCTCGGCCGGGCGGGAAAATGCCCGCGCCCCGCCGGGCCCGGATGCCACGATGATCTACACCCGCCCGTACCTCCTCCCTCCGGAAGCGACCTCATGACTTCTGCCCCCGCGCCCGTCCCGGCCGACCCCACCGTCCTGCACCCGATGCCCGGCCAGCCGCGCGTGGTACAGCTGAAGCCCCTGATCACCTCACCGCTGATCGAGGCCGGGGATTACTCGTACTACGACGACCCCGAGCACGCCACGGAGTTCGAGTCCCGCAACGTGCTCTACCACTACGGGCCGGAGCGCCTGGTGATCGGGAAGTTCTGCGCGTTCGGCACCGGGGTGCGGTTCATCATGAACGGCTCCAACCACCGCATGGACGGGCCGTCCACGTTCCCGTTCCCGACCCTGGGCGGCTCCTGGTCCGACCACTTCGACCTGCTGACGGGCCTGCCCAACCGGGGTGACACCGTGATCGGCAACGACGTCTGGATCGGCTACGAGGCCGTGATCATGCCGGGCGTCCGCATCGGGCACGGCGCGATCATCAGCTCACGGTCCGTGGTGGTCTCGGACGTCCCGGACTACGGCATCGTCGGCGGCAACCCGGCCCGCCTGATCCGCACCCGGTACGAGGAGGCGGACGTCGCGCGCCTGCTGGCGGTGGCCTGGTGGGACTGGCCGGCGGACCACCTGACGCGCCATATCCGTACGGTGATGTCGGGCACGGTGGCGGAGCTGGAGGCGGCGGCGCCGGGGGCGGACTAGGTGACGGTCCGCTGCTGCTCGAACAGTTCAGTCGCCGTGGTGCTCAGGAAGGTCACGGACTCTGGCCGTGCCGTGAGCCAGAGCGGCCAGTCGTTCCGCGTCCGAGGTGCCGGGTTCGGCCGACCAGAGGACGAGTTGCTGTTCTGGGGCACCGGCGTAGCGGAAGGTGTCCCAGTCGAGGGTGAGCTCGCCGACGGTGGAGTGAGTAATGCGTTTGCTGCCGAAGTCCTGGTGGGCGACGCGGTGCTCGGCCCACCAGGCCCGGAACTGCTGATCGCCGACAGCCAGCTCGCCCACGAGAGCGGTGAGGGCCGGATCTGTCGGATTCGTTCCGGCTTCCATCCGCAGGACCTCGACGCAGGTGCGGGCCACGTCCTCCCAGTCCGGGTAGATGTCGCGCATCACCGGGTCGGTGAAGACCATGCGGATGTAGTTGCGCTCGGATTCGGGCACGGCCGCGAAGTCGCACAGCAGCTCCGCTGCCAGGGGGTTCCACGCGAGGATGTCGAGCCGTGGGCCGAAGACGATGGCGGGTGTGCTGGTGAGCTGGCCGAGCAGCCGGGTCAGGTGCGGGTGCACGTGGGGACGAGGGGGCCGACGCGGCGTCTTGCGGTGTCCGGCCCGTGCGGCCTGGGTGACCAGACCTTCCACGTACGCTCTCTGGTCGTGGTCCAGCCGTAGTTCGCGTGCGAGGGATTCGAGCACCGGCGGTGACGGTGCCAGCCGGCCCTGCTCGATGCGTACGTAGTAGTCGGTGCTGATCGCGGCGAGCTCAGCCACCTCCTCGCGGCGCAGCCCCCGCACCCGGCGCTGGGTGTGCGCGCGCTCGGGAAGCCCCACCTGCGCCGGTGTGAGCTCGCCACGGCGGTGCCTGAGGAACTCACCGAGCTCACGAAGATGCGCGGAACCAGTCATTCCTTCAGCATGGCACCGGGGAAAAGGCTCTGCCTGGGAGAGATTCCTCCTAGGAAGCAGCCCGACCTTCCTGCGCCCGGCTGTCGGCCGGACAGTGGATACAGGCCCGCAGATCGCCGGCCACCCACGATTCCGCAGGAGCAGAAAATGAGGACCGACGTCCGCTTCCCCACCAACGGCCTGCAGCTCGCCGGCCACCTCTACCTCCCCGACAGCGGCGACCGCCCGCTCGCCGCGATCGTCGTCGGCCACCCCACGACCGGCGTCAAGGAGCAAGCGCCGGCGGCGTACGCGAAACGGCTGGTCAAGGAGGGCTTCGCCGTCCTGACCTTCGACGCCGCCTTCCAGGGCGAATCCGAGGGCGTGCCCCACGGCCTGGAGGACCCCTTCCAGCGCGCCGAGGACTTCCGCGCGGCGGTCTCCTACCTCACCACCCGCCCCGAGATCGACCCCGACCGCATCGGCGTCATGGGCGTGTGCGGTTCCGGCGCCTACGTGCCCTACGCCGCCCAGACCGACCACCGGATGAAGGCCGTGGCCGGCGTGTCCGGGACCGACGTTCCCAGCTTCTTCCGCGGCGCCGACCCTGAGGGCTGGCAGGCGATGGTGACGAACTCCGGAAACCTCCGCAGCGCCGAAGCCGCCGGCGAGCCCGCGGCGACGTTCGCCGTGCTTCCTGAGACGGCCCATGCCGACACCCCCGCCCCGACGGCCGAGTTCGTCGACTACTACAAGACGCCCCGCGGCAGGCACCCGCGTTCCACGGGTTACCTGGTCGTGCGCAGCGCGGATCTCCTCGACCAGTTCGACTCCTTCGCCGACGTCGCCAAGATCGCGCCTCGCCCGCTGCTCATGATCGCCGGCACCGAGGCCGTGACCCGCGGGTTCTCCGAGAAGGCCGTCGCCGACAGCCCCGGCAACGCCGAGCTGTTCCTCGTCCAGGGCGCCACCCACGTCGACCTGTACGACCGCGACCCGTACGTGACTCCTGCCGTCGCCAAGCTGGTCGACTTCTTCAGCAAGCACCTCGCCTGAGTCGGCAGGCCTGGGTGGTCTGACGACGAGCCCTATGTCTGGGAGGACCCCGGCAGCCGGGTCCAGAAGTGGTCGACGATGTTCTCGATGTAGCGGCGCCCGTCCTCGCCGGATGCCGTGGCGCCGCCGGCCCGGCTCAAGGTGGCCGCCATGAGGCCCTGGTACTCCTGGTGCATGGCGGCCAGGTGGCTCTTCAGATCACGGCGCTCCATGGAGACGAGCCGCGCGATGTCGCGGATGTGCGCCTGCCAGCGCGTGGAGACCGCCTCGGCGAGGAGGCGGGCGAGTTCCTCCTCCAGCCGGGTGATGGCGATGAAGTCGCGCGGGGGCAGGCTGAGGACCTCGCCGAGCTTGGCGGACTGCCGTTTGTCGCCGGTCCACAGACCGGCTTCCTCCATGGACAGGTACGCGTCAAGGGTGAGGCCGGTGGCGCGCGCGACGTCCTCGGCCGAAACGCCGCGTGCGATGCGGTGTTCGAGCAAGGTGCGTGGATGGCCCATGAGTTCAGCGGGCTGACACCACAAGGCGCCCGCCAGAGCGGTGAATTCCGTCGCGTCCGGCACATGGGTTCCGCGCTCCCATGCGATCACATGCTCGGGACCGACGTGTGACGTGCCGAAGGACGCGCGCATGCCATAGGCGACATGCCCGGGTGCCATCCCGAGTTTCTCGCGCAAGGCGCGCGCTGCCCGCGCGTTGAAGGGGAGTGGTGGGTGCACATACGGAGCGTAGGGGAGCTGTCACCGGCACTTCCATCCCCACTGTCGGCTGCCTGCCGGTTTGGCTGAAAGGTCACCCCTGATTCCGTAGGAAGCCACAGGGCGAAATGGGGCCAAGGAGACCCTCTACGCGGGTAGTTGCGATCCCACCGTTGGCGCGTATGATCCGCTCGCAAGGTGCCGCATGTGCGTTCGCACAGCGCCTGCCACTCACTTCGGGCAGCACCGACGAAACCCCCCTTCCCCATCATTCGCAGGCTCAGGAGACTCTGTCATGCACCCCAGTACGACCAGCCCGCCGCCCGACGCGAAGTCCAACGGGTCGGGGGGCGCCGTCGACCGGTTCTTCCGCATCAGCGAACGCGGTTCGACCTACCTCCAGGAGATACGCGGCGGATTCGCCACGTTCTTCACGATGGCGTACATCCTTGTGCTCAACCCGATCATCCTCGGCGGGGCGGAGGACAAGTTCGGCAAGCAGCTGGACAACGTGCAGTTGGTCACCGCCACCGCTCTGGTCGCCGCGGTGATGACGCTGATCATGGGTGTGGGCGGCAATCTGCCGCTGGCCCTGGCGGCGGGCCTGGGCATCAACGCCGTCGTCGCCTACCAGATCGCTCCCCTGATGAGCTGGGACGACGCGATGGGCCTCATCGTGCTGGAAGGGCTGCTGATCTGCGTTCTGGTGATGACCGGGCTGCGCGAGGCGATCATGCACGCCATTCCGCAGCCCCTCAAACAGGCCATCAGCGTCGGCATCGGCCTGTTCATCGCCTTCATCGGCTTCGTGGACGCCGGGTTCGTCACCCGCATCCCCGACGCCGCTAACTCCACCGTGCCCGTCCAGCTCGGCACCGGCACGCTCACCGGCTGGCCGATGCTCGTCTTCTGCCTCGGCGTGCTCCTGACGATCGTGCTGGTAGCCCGGAAGGTCAAGGGCGCGATCCTCATCAGCATCGTCCTCATGACCGTCGTCGCCATCGTCATCAACGAGGTCGCCCGCATCAAGTCCTGGGGCCTGACCTCGCCCTCGATGCCCGACAACCCGGTCGCCGCACCCGACTTCGGGCTACTCGGCCAGTTCGACCTGTTCGGATCGTTCGGCCAGGTCAGCGTGTTGACGGTCGTCCTGCTCGTCTTCACCCTCATCCTGTCCGACTTCTTCGACACGATGGGCACGGTCGTGGGCGTCACCGCCGAGGCCGGGCTCCTGGACGAGCGGGGTCAGGTGCCCGGCCTCGGCCGCGTCCTGCTCATCGACGGTGTGGCCGCCGTCGCCGGTGGCGCCGCGTCCTCGTCGTCGGCCACCACCTACATCGAGTCCGCGGCGGGTGTCGGCGAAGGGGCCCGCACCGGCTTCGCCAACATGGTCACCGGCGGCCTGTTCGCGCTCGCCCTCTTCCTCACGCCCGTCCTGACGATCGTGCCGCTCCAGGCGGCGGCGCCCGCCCTCGTCGTGGTCGGGTTCCTGATGATGACCCAGGTCAAGCACATCGACTGGGACCGCTACGACGTCGCCATCCCGGCCTTCCTCACCATCGTCGTCATGCCGTTCACCTACTCCATCACCAACGGCATCGGCGCCGGCTTCGTCGCCTACGTGGTGATCAAGGCGTGCCTGGGCAAGGCGCGCGAAGTCCACTGGCTGCTGTGGGGCACCGCCGCGCTCTTCCTGGTCTACTTCGTCATCGACCCGCTGGAGCAGATCCTCGGCCTCAAGTAGCGGAGGCCCGGGGCCCTGCTTCACCGGTCGGCGACCCCCGGGGTCAGTGACTTCCGGGTCAGTGGCTCCCGGCGTCGGAGAGGCAGAACTCGTTGCCCTCCGGGTCCCTGAGGACCGTCCAGGACATCCCCTGCGTCGACTGCTCGCCGACGACGGTCGCGCCCAGCTTCGCCAGGCGCTCCACGTCGGCCGGGCGGTCGGGCGACGAGAAGTCGACGTGCACCCGGTTCTTGGCGGCCTTGGGCTCGGGCACCCGCTGGAAGCCGAGGACCAGCGGGGTCGCCGCGAGGACGACGAACGCGTCGTAGTCCTGCGTCTCCTGGACGCCCAGCGCCTCGGCCCACCAGGCGGCCAGCGCCTGGGGGTCGGCACAGTCGATCGTGATCATTTCCGGTGAGATGCGCATGCCGTTCACCGTACGGCGCACCACTGACAACGGGCCGGATTGCCCGACCGGCCCGTTGTCGGCGGCCCTCAGGCCGGCACGATCTCCAGCAGCGGGAGTTCGCGGCCCGGGATGGATCCGGACGGCGTGACGCCGATCCGGACCGCGCCCATGGCCCGGTAGAACGGCTCCGCGTTCGGGTCGGCGTCGATGGTGAGGCGGGTGAAGCCCAGGCGGCGGGCCTCGCCCATGGTGTGGGCGAACAGGCGGCGCCCGACGCCCCTGCCGAAGGCGTCCGGCTCGACGAACATCATGCCGAGCGCGCCGTTCGGCGGCTCGCCGTCCAGGGTGGTGAAGCCCAGGATCCGTCCGTCCTCCTCGGCCACCGCCGTCCGCCGGGCCGCCACGTCCGCGGGGCGGACGGTCAGCTCCTCACGGCAGGCGGCCAGGAACTCCGCGTCGTACTGCCAGTGCCCCTTCGACCGGAGGGCCAGTTCGGTCAGTGCGGCGGCTTCGGCCGCCTCGCCCGCGCGTATCCGCATGGGGTCATCGTCCCCCGTGCGGATACGCGCGGCCACCGGCCCGTGCGAACGCGCGCGGCCACGGGCCTGTGCGGATACGCGCGGATACCGGCTCGACCGGCGTCAGTCGAAGATCGGGTCCTGCGTCCGGGTCCGCTTGATCTCGTAGAAGCCCGGGATGGAGGCGACCAGCAGCGTGCCGTCCCAGAGCTTCGCCGCGTCCTCGCCCTTGGGGGCGGGGGTGACGACCGGGCCGAAGAAGGCGATCTGCTCGCCGTCCGCGCCGGGAACGGCGATGACCGGGGTGCCGACGTCCTGGCCGACCTTGTCGATCCCCTCCTTGTGGGAGGCGCGCAGCTCGGTGTCGTACCGGTCGGAGTCGGCGTGGTCCGCCAGGTCGGCGGGCAGGCCGACGTCCTTCAGCGCGGCGGCCATGGCCTCGCGGGTGGGGCCCTCGCCGTTGTTGTGGAAGCGGGTGCCGAGCGCGGTGTAGAGGGGGCCGAGGACCGCGTCGCCGTGCTGCTGCTGGGCGGCGATGACGACCCGGGCCGGGCCCCACGCCTGCTTCTCCAGCATCTCGCGGTACTCCTCGGGCAGGTCGTCCAGCTTGTTCTCGTTCAGGACGGCCAGGCTCATCACGTGCCAGCGAACCTCGACGTCGCGGACCTTCTCCACTTCCAGCATCCAGCGCGAGGTCATCCACGCCCAGGGGCAGAGCGGGTCGAACCAGAAGTCGACCGGGGTCTTGCCGTTGGCCGGAGTGTTCTCGGGCATGTCTCTCCTCAGAAGTGCGTGTTCCACCTGCGGGCGGGAACGCCTCCGGCGGGGCTCTCATTCCCTGGATGAAGCCGCGCGAAGACGCGTGCAAGGATCAATGGGTTCGAACACGACACATGACGCGCGTCACGAAGGAGTGCCCGTGCCCGGTGAAAACCTGTCCCGCGACGAGGCCCAGAAGAGGGCCGAGCTGCTGACCGTCGACGGATACGAGGTCGAGCTCGACCTGCGGTCCGCCGTCGGCGAGCCCGAGGGGGCCGACGGGGGCGACGGCGGGTCCGGCCCGCGGACCTTCCGTTCGCTGACCACGATCCGGTTCCGCTCGGCCCGTGCGGGCGCCTCGACCTTCGCCGACCTGGTGGCCCCGGGTGTGGACGCGGTGACGCTGAACGGGACGGCCCTCGACCCGGCCGTCGTGTTCGACGGGACGCGGGTGGCGCTGGACGGGCTCGTCGAGGGCGAGAACACGCTCGTCGTCGACGCCCGCTGCGCGTACAGCAGGACCGGCGAGGGCATGCACCGCTTCGTCGACCCGGAGGACGGCGAGGTCTACCTCTACACGCAGTACGAGCCCGCCGACGCCCGCCGCGTCTTCGCCAACTTCGAACAGCCCGACCTCAAGGCCCCCTACCGCTTCCGGGTGACCGCCCCCGCCGGCTGGCGGGTCTGGTCCAACGGGGCCGAGGAGTCGCACGAGGGCGGGGTGTGGACCTTCGCCGAGACGAAGCCGATCTCCACGTACATCACGGCCGTCGTCGCCGGGCCGTACCACTACGTGAGCGACCACTACAGCCGTACGTTCGACGACGGCACCACGCTGGAGATCCCGCTCGGCGCGATGTGCCGCAAGGGGCTCGCCAAGCACTTCGACGCGGACGACGTCTTCCTGATCACCAAGCAGGGCCTCGACTTCTTCCACGACCACTTCGACTACCCGTACCCCTTCGGGAAGTACGACCAGGCGTTCGTGCCCGAGTACAACCTCGGCGCCATGGAGAACCCGGGCATGGTCACCTTCCGCGAGGAGTACATCTACCGCGGCAAGGTCACCTCGGCGGCCTACGAGCGGCGTGCCAACGTCATCCTGCACGAGATGGCGCACATGTGGTTCGGCGACCTGGTCACCATGGAGTGGTGGGACGACCTGTGGCTGAAGGAGTCCTTCGCGGACTTCATGGGCTCCTTCTCGATGGTCGAGGCGACCCGCTTCACCAACGGCTGGATCACCTTCGCCAACAACCGCAAGGCGTGGGCCTACCGCGCCGACCAGCTGCCCTCCACGCACCCCATCACGGCGGACATCCGTGACCTGGAGGACGCCAAGCTGAACTTCGACGGGATCACGTACGCCAAGGGCGCCTCCGTGCTCAAGCAGCTGGTGGCGTACGTGGGGCGCGACGCGTTCCTCGAAGGCGCCCGGCGCTACTTCAAGAGCCACGCCTACGGCAACACGCGCCTGGGCGACCTGCTGTCGGTGCTGGCCGAGACGTCCGGCCGCGACATGACGGCCTGGTCCCGCTCCTGGCTCCAGACGGCGGGCGTCAACGTGCTCACCCCCGTGCCGACGTACGACGCGGACGGGAAGCTGGCCGAGCTGGCCGTCGTCCAGGAGGCCGCCGCCTCGCACCCGGAGCTGCGCCCGCACCGCGTCGCGGTCGGCCTGTACCGGCGTACGCCGGAGGGCGAGCTGACGCGTTACGCGCGCGCCGAGGTGGACGTGGCCGGCGAGCGGACGGTGGTGGACGCCCTGGCCGGCTCCGAGCGGCCCGATCTGATCCTGGTCAACGACGACGACCTCACGTACTGCAAGGTCCGCTTCGACGAGGGCTCGCTGGCGACGCTGCGCGACCACCTGGGCGAGATCACGGACCCGCTGGCCCGTGCCCTGTGCTGGTCGGCCCTGTGGAACCTGACCCGGGACGCGCTGATGCCGGCCCGCGACTTCGTCGCGCTGGTGCTGGCGTTCGCCGGCCGGGAGAGCGACATCGGCGTCCTCCAGATGCTGCACGCCTGGGCGCAGTCCGCGCTGGTCAACTACGCGGTCCCCGACTGGCGCGAGCAGGGCGGCCGGGCGCTGGCCGACGGCGCGCTGCGCGAGCTGCGGACCGCCGAGCCGGGCAGCCAGCACCAGCTGACCTGGGCCCGTTTCTTCGCGGCGGTCGCCTCGTCCGAGGCGGACTTCCAGCTGCTGGGCGGGCTGCTGGAGGGCACGGCCCGGATCGACGGTCTCGACGTCGACCAGGAGCTGCGCTGGGCCTTCCTCTCCCCGCTGGCCTCGCACGGGGTGGCGAACGAGGCGGCGATCGACGCCGAACTGGCCCGCGACGACACGGCCTCCGGCAAGCGCCACCACGTACGCTGCCTGGCCTCCCGTCCCTCGGAGGCGGTCAAGGCGCAGGCGTGGGCGGCGGTCGTGGAGTCGGACAAGCTGTCCAACGCGCTGGTCGAGGCGACGATCACCGGATTCGGGCAGCCCTCCCAGCGGGAGCTGCTCGCCCCGTACGCGAGCCGCTACTTCGAGGTGATCGAGCGGATCTGGGCGGAGCGGTCCATCCAGATCGGCATGCACGTGGTGCGGGGCATGTTCCCCGGTCTCCAGGACAGTCCCGCGACCCTCGCGGCGACCGACGCGTGGCTGGGCGACCACGAGGACGCCGCCCCGGCGCTGCGGCGACTGGTGCTGGAGGCCCGCGACGATCTCGCGCGGGCGCTGCGCGGCCAGGAGTGCGACCGGGCCTCCGGAGCCTGAGCGGGTACGCATGAGGGGGCGCTCGGGCAAGGCGTGCGCGCGGCGTGAAAGCGGCGCTCGTACACCCGCCCGAGACGCCCCTCCCCCGATTCCCGGCGCGACGGCCCTTTTCGGTTGTTGAACGTCCGTGCTTGAGGACGGCGTTGTCCGGGATTGTCGACGGGCGTGTAACAGGGGTTAGGGCACCCTCCACGGGCGGGAAACCCCGGGACATGACCCAGAACACCCCGCTCTCCCCCCGTCTCCCCCACCTCCCCCTTCCCTCCGGGGACGTGACGCTCCGTGTCCTGTCCGCCGCCCAGTTGAGGGCGCGGGGCGTGTCCGCGGCGCAGACGTCCGCCCAGTGCCTGCCCGGCGGCCCCTGGCAGCACCTGCTGCCGGGGGTCTATCTGCTGCACCCGGGCCCGCCCACCGGCCGGGAGCGGCTGCTCGGAGCGCTGCTCTACGCGGGGCGTCCGCCGGCCTCCGCGCGGCGGGCTCCGGCGGGCCCTCCGGACGCGGGGTACGGCGAGTCGATGGTCACCGGGGTCGCCGCGCTCGCGCTGTACGGCTTCGCCGCGGCCGGGGACGTGGAGGCGCTGCACCGGATCGACGTGCTGGTGCCGCGCACCCGGCGGCTGCGGTCCACCCGGTTCGTGGAGGTGCTGCGGACCGCCTCGATGCCGAGCGCGGTGCGGGTGGGCGAGGTGCCCGTCGCGCCGGTGGAGCGGGCCCTGGCGGACGCGGTCGCGGGCACGGCCGACGCGGCGTGCGTCCGGCGGCTGCTGACCGAGGCGGTACGCGAGGGGCACTGTGAACCGGCCGCTGTGGTACGGGAGCTGAGCGAGGCGAAGCTGCTGGGGCGGCCCGCCGTGGTGGGCGCGGTCGACTCGCTGCTGGCCGAGGGGCGGGCGGTGGCGGAGGCACGGCTGTACGCGATGGTGCGCGAGCACGGGCTGCCGGAGCCGCTGTGGAACGTGGAGCTGCGCCTGCCGGGCGGGCCCCGGCTCGGCGGGGTCGACGCCTACTGGCCCGATCACGCCGTGGCGGTGGAGCTGGACGCCCGGGCGCCCCGGTACGGCGTGCCGGCGCGGAGGGGCCGGGCGGAGGAGGACCCGCGGTGGTCCGCGTACGCCGCGCAGCGGGAGCGTCTGGAGCGGTTGGGGGTCACGGTCGTCCGCCTCACGCCGAGGAAGCTGCGCGAGGCGGCGGACCAGCAGGCGACGGTGGTGCGGACGGCGTTGATGGCGGCGGCCGACCGGGAGCCGGCCGCGTACGTGATGGTGCTGCCGCGCTGAGCGGGCGGGGCGGGTCGTGCACGCGGGCCTACGGCGACCGGTCCGGCGG
>NZ_NTGZ01000243.1 GCF_002551245.1 Streptomyces sp. rh34 | reverse complement strand
GTGCCCAGGGCGCCGCCGCGGGCCGAGGCGGCCAGGGCCCCGGCCGCCGCCCGCAGGGCCGGGGCCTCGGGGTCGGACGGCCAGGCCAGGAGGGTCTTCCCGCCCCGTTCCATGTAGAGCGTCAGCTCGCCGTCGACGAGGACCACCAGCGCCCCCGCCTTGCGGCCCGGCTTGTGTCCGGCGCCGTCCGGGGACTCGGGCCACGGCAGGGCCGCGCCGTACGCGTTGGCCGGGTCGGCCGCGGCGAGCACCAGAGCCTGGGGTTCGGTGCCCGGATCCCGCCGGTCGCGGGCCGTGGAGGCCGCCCGCAGGCGGTCCACCGCGCCGTCCATCGCGAACTGGGCGGCCCCGAGCCCCTCGACCACATAGCCGCGCCGCGCCTGCCCGTTGTCCTCGAAGGCGGCCAGGATGCGGTACGTCGCGGAGAAGCCGCCCTCCACCCCTTCGGCCTGCACCGCGCCGCGGGTCACCACGCCGTGCCGGTCGAGGAGGGTCCGGGCCAGGGCGTGGGCGCGGTGGGTCGGCTCCGGTTCGACCGGGGGCAGCAGGGACCAGCGGCCCGATACGGTCGGCGGGCCGGTCCGGGACGCGGGGCGGGCGGCGGCGGTGAGCGAGCCGTAGCGCCCGCGCGGGACGCTGCGCCGGGAGCGGTGGGCGGTGGAGCCCGCCGTCCGCCCCGACCCCAGGAGCGAACGCAGCGGGGCCAGGGTGTCGTTGGTGAGCCGCCCTGACCAGGCCAGGTCCCACAGGGCGTCGGCCAGCTGCTGGTCCGTGCAGTCCGGGTGAGTGGTGGCCCGGACCTGATCGGCGATCTGGCGGAAGAAGAGGCCGTACCCGCCGGAGAGCGTGGTGAGCGCGGACTCGTGGAGTGCCGACAGCTCCAGCGGGTGCGGAGGAGGCAGGAGGAGTGGCGCGCTGTCGGCGAGGTAGAGGGAGACCCAGCCGTCCTTACCGGGCAGCGCTCCTGCCCCGGCCCAGACGACCTCCCCCGTGGTCGTCAGCTCGTCGAGCATCGCCGGGGCGTAGCCCATGACCCGGCTCGGCAGGATCAGCTTCTCCAGCGCCGACGCGGGAACGGGCGCGCCCTGAAGCTGCTCGACGGCGCGGGCCAGCCCGTCGATGCCCCGCAGGCCGCTGGAGCCGAAGTGCTGCCACTGGGGGAGGAAGGAGGCGAGGGCCGCGGGCGGCACCGGCTCCAGCTCCTGGCGGAGCGCCGCCAGCGAACGGCGGCGCAGTCGGCGCAGCACCGTGGCGTCGCACCACTCCTGGCCGATGCCCGCCGGATGGAATTCACCCTGGACGGTCCTGCCGGAGGCCGACAGCCGTTGCAGCGCGCCGTCGGTGACGGCGGTGCCGAGCCCGAAACGCTCGGCGGCCCTGGCGGCGGTGAACGGGCCGTGCGTCCGTGCGAAACGGGCGAGGAGGTCGCCGAGCGGGTCCTTCACCGGCTCGGTGAACGCCTCGGGAACGCCGACCGGGAGCGCGGTGCCCAGGGCGTCGCGGAGCCGTCCCGCGTCCTCGATCGCCGCCCAGTGATCGGCTCCGGCGATCCGGATCTGGATCGCCCGGCGGGCCGACGCCAGCTCCGGCGCCCAGGACGGCTCGGCGCCCCGCTCGGCGAGCTCGGCGCCGGTGAGCGGACCGAGCACGCGGAGCAGGTCGGCGACCCCCTCGACGTCCTTGATCCGCCGGTCCTCGGTGAGCCACTGCAGCTCCCGCTCCAGCTCGGTGAGGACCTCCGGGTCGAGCAGCTCGCGCAGCTCCGCCCGGCCCAGCAGCTCGGCGAGGAGGTGGGAGTCCAGGGAGAGGGCGGCGGCGCGCCGTTCGGCGAGCGGTGAGTCGCCCTCGTACAGGAACTGGGCTACATAACCGAAGAGGAGCGAGCGGGCGAAGGGCGAGGGCTCCTGGGTGGTCACCTCGACCAGCCGGACCCGGCGCGCCTCCAGGTCGCCCATCAGTTCCGTGAGCCCGGGGACGTCGAACACGTCCTGGAGGCATTCGCGCACGGCCTCCAGGACGATCGGGAACGAGCCGAACTCCGAGGCGACCTGGAGCAGCTGGGAGGCCCGCTGGCGCTGCTGCCAGAGCGGGGTGCGCTTGCCGGGGGAGCGCCGGGGCAGCAGCAGGGCGCGCGCGGCGCACTCCCGGAACCGGGCGGCGAACAGGGCCGATCCGCCCACCTGGTCGGTGACGATCTGCTGGACCTCGCCCGGGTCGAAGACGACGTCGGCGGCCGCCACCGGCGGCTGGTCGCTGTCGTACGCCACGGCTCCGGGCGCCGGTCCGCCCTCCCCGGCGTCCGGGGCGTCGAAGTCGAGCAGGTCCAGGCCCATCATGTCCGCGTCGGGCAGCCGCAGCACGATCCCGTCGTCGGCGTGCATGACCTGGGCGTCCATCCCGTAGCGCTCACCGAGGCGGGCGGACAGGGCGAGAGCCCAGGGGGCGTGCACCTGGGCACCGAAGGGGGAGTGCACGACGACCCGCCAGTCGCCCAGCTCGTCCCGGAACCGCTCGACCAGGATCGTCCGGTCGTCCGGGACGTGGCCGCAGGCCCGGCGCTGCTCGTCCAGATAGGCCAGGATGTTGTCCGCCGCCCAGGCGTCGAGCCCGGCGGCCAGCAGGCGCAGCCGGGCGTCCTCGTCGGAGAGCCCGCCGATCTCACGGAGGAACGCTCCCAGGGCACGCCCGAGCTCCAGGGGGCGGCCCAGCTGGTCGCCCTTCCAGAACGGCAGCCGGCCGGGAACGCCCGGGGCGGGCGAGACGAGGACCCGGTCCCGGGTGATGTCCTCGATCCGCCAGGACGTGGTGCCCAGGGTGAAGACGTCGCCGACCCGGGACTCGTAGACCATCTCCTCGTCCAGCTCGCCGACCCGTCCGCCGCCCTTCTTCGGGTCGGCCCCGGCGAGGAAGACCCCGAAGAGTCCCCGGTCGGGAATGGTGCCGCCCGAGGTGACAGCGAGCCGCTGCGCGCCGGGGCGGCCCGTGACCGTGCCCCCGACGCGGTCCCACACGACCCGGGGACGCAGCTCCGCGAAGGCGTCGGAGGGATAGCGTCCGGCGAGCATGTCGAGGACGGCGGTGAACGCCGACTCGGGAAGCGAGGCGAACGGGGCGGCCCGCCGGACCAGGGACAGCAGGTCGTCGGCCTGCCAGCTGTCCAGGGCCACCATGGCGACCAGCTGCTGCGCCAGGACGTCCAGCGGATTGGACGGGATGCGCAGCGCCTCGATGGCTCCTTGGCGCATCCGCTCGGTGACGACGGCGGCCTGCACCAGATCGCCGCGGTACTTCGGGAAGACCACCCCGGTGGAGACCGCGCCCACCTGGTGTCCGGCCCGGCCCACCCGCTGGAGGCCGGAGGCGACGGAGGGCGGGGACTCCACCTGGATCACCAGGTCGACCGCGCCCATGTCGATGCCCAGCTCCAGGCTGGAGGTGGCCACCACGGCGGGGAGCCGGCCCGCCTTGAGGTCCTCCTCGACCTGGGCCCGCTGCTCCTTGGAGACCGAGCCGTGGTGGGCGCGGGCCAGCAGGGCCGGTGCGCCCCTGCCCGCGCCGGACTGGGCCATGATCTCGGCGGGGGCGTGCGCCTCCGGGAGGTCGGGGGCCGGGTTGTCGGGGTCGAACGCGGTGCCGGTCGCCCGCTCGTAAGCGATCTCGTTCAGCCGGTTGCACAGCCGCTCCGCCAGCCGTCGGGAGTTGGCGAAGACGATGGTGGAGCGGTGCGACTGCACGAGATCGGCGATGCGCTCCTCGACATGCGGCCAGATCGAGGGCTTGTCCGCCTGGCCGGAGTCGCCGTCCGTGGCGGGGGAGCCGCCCAGCTCGCCCAGATCCTCGACCGGGACGACGACCGAGAGGTCGAACTCCTTGGTGGACCGGGGCTGGACGATCTCCACCTTGCGCTGGGGCGACAGGAAGCGGGCCACCTCGTCGACCGGCCGGACCGTCGCGGACAGGCCGATGCGCCGGGCGGGACGGGGCAGCAACTCGTCGAGACGCTCCAGGGACAGGGCGAGATGGGCGCCGCGCTTCGTCCCGGCGACCGCGTGCACCTCGTCGAGGATCACCGTCTCGACGCCGGCCAGCGCCTCCCGGGCGGAGGACGTCAGCATCAGGAACAGCGACTCGGGTGTGGTGATCAGGATGTCCGGCGGCCTGGTCACCATGGAGCGCCGCTCGGCGGGCGGGGTGTCGCCGGACCGGATGCCGACCCGCACCTCCGGCTCCGGCAGGCCCAGGCGCACCGACTCCTGGCGGATGCCGGTCAGCGGCGAGCGGAGATTGCGCTCGACGTCGACCGCGAGGGCCTTGAGCGGGGACACGTACAGCACGCGGCAGCGCTTCTTCGCGTCGGCGGGCGGCGGCTCGGCCGCCAGCCGGTCCAGCGAGGCGAGGAACGCGGCCAGTGTCTTGCCGGAACCGGTCGGCGCGACGACCAGGACGTCGCTGCCCTCGCCGATGGCCCGCCAGGCGCCCTCCTGCGCGGCGGTGGGCGCGCTGAAAGCCCCGGCGAACCAGCTGCGGGTCGCGGGCGAGAACGCGTCGAGCGCGGATCCGGTCATGCTCCCCATCGTGCACCCCGGCACTGACAACGGGCCGGTGACACCGCCCGCGGTGGCCCGCTCAGCCGGTGGCGCACGACCGGGACCTGCGAGAATGGCCCCATGACGGGAGCGGACGGCACGGAGGAATGGGCCCGGCACTGGCAGTACGCCGCGCTGCCCGACCTCGATCTGCTGCGGGCCCGGTACGTCCGGCACACCTTCCCCCGGCACAGCCACGAGGGCTACGTCTTCGGTGCGGTCACCGGCGGGGTGGAGGACGTGGGGCTGCCGGGCGGCACGGTCCACGCGGTCCCCGGAACCGTCGTCATGATCAACCCGGAGGTGCCGCACACCGCCCGCTCCGGGGCGCCCGAGGGCTGGGCGTACGCCACGCTCTACCCGTCGGCCCAGGTCGTCAACGACATCGCGGCCGAGGTGACCTCCCTGCGCGGCACGGTCGGCTTCGCCGAGACCCGGGTGACCGACCCCCACGCCTCCCGCCTGATCACCGAGGTGCACCGGGCGGCGGAGGAGGGCAACGCGCTGGCGGCCGACAGCCTGCTGCGGGTGTTGGTCACCCGGCTCCTCAGTCGGCACGGCAGCCCGTTGCCCGGACCGGCCACGCACGCCGGGAGTGCGCGGAACGCCGTGCGCGCCCGCGCGGCGCTGGAGGAGCGCATGGCCGCCCCGCCCACGTTGGAGAGGCTCGCCGCCGAGCTGGGCACCGGGCCGTTCGCGTTGCTGAGAGCCTTCAAGAAGGAGTACGGGATGCCGCCCCACACGTGGCTCACCGATGCCCGGGTGCGCAGGGCCCGACGCATGCTCGACGCCGGTGTCGCGCCCGCCGAGGCCGCGACCGCCGTCGGCTTCACGGACCAGCCGCACCTCAATCGCCACTTCACCCGGATCGTGGGTGTGCCGCCCGGCGCCTACCAGCGCGAGCGCGGCGTGTCGCGGCCCGGCCGGTGAGGGTTCGGGGTCGTGCCGGCGAGGACGCGAGAACGTACCGGTGGTGGTGCACCCCCCCCAGCGGGTGGGCAGAACGTACCGGCGAGCGTGCAAGAACGTACAAGACCCGGACCGAACGATCCCCGTAGCGTTCCGGGCGTGGCAGAACAGACAGCACCCCCAGAGCGCACCGGCCCGGCCGGTGCCATATCCGCCGGCCCGCCCGGCCCGGCGGCCGAGGCCCGACCGGACAAGCCGGACGCGGCCGTCGTCCGGGACGCGCTCGGCGTCGGCATCGCGGTCGGGCTCTCCGGCTTCGCCTTCGGCGTCACCTCCGCCGGCTCCGGCCTCAGCCTGCTGCAGACCTGTGTCCTGAGTCTTCTCGTCTTCACCGGCGCCTCGCAGTTCGCCCTGGTCGGCGCGCTGGCCGCGGGCGGCAACCCCTACACCGCCGCGGCCGGGGCGTTCTTCCTGGGCGTCCGGAACGCGTTCTACGGTCTGCGGCTCTCCCAGCTGCTCGCCCTTCCCCGTGCGGTGCGGCCCTTCGCCGCCCACTGGGTCATCGACGAGACGACCGCGGTCACCCTGCCACAGCCCACCCGGCGGGCCGCGCGCATCGGCTTCACGGTCACCGGACTCACCCTGTACGTGCTGTGGAACCTCACCACCCTGGTGGGTGCCCTGGGCGCCGAGGCGCTGGGCGACACCGACGCGTGGGGCCTGGACGCGGCCAGCCCCGCGGTGTTCCTCGCGCTGCTCGCGCCGATGCTCAAGAGCACCACCGAACGCGTCACGGCGGGGTTGGCCGTCCTGCTGGCCCTGACACTGCTGCCCGTTCTGCCGGCGGGTGTTCCCGTCCTGCTGTCGGCGCTCGCGGCGCCCGTCGTCCTCTTCCTCATGGGACGGACGAAGCGGGGACAGGACGCCCCGGACGGTTCGGAAGCCCCGGGCGGTTCTGATGCCCCGGACGGTTCGGGGACCCGGCGGAAGAAGGGCGAGCGGCACTCATGAACGTCTGGATCGCCATCGGACTGACCGTGGTGGGCTGCTATCTCGCCAAACTCCTGGGCCTGCTGGTGCCCGCGGGCGTGCTGGAGCGACCGCTCGTCCAGCGGATGGCCGCCCTGCTGCCCGTGGCGCTGCTGGCGGCGCTGACCGCGCAGCAGACCTTCGGCGACGGCCAGCAGCTCGTCCTCGACGCCCGTGCCGCCGGCCTCGGAGCGGCCGCACTCGCCCTGGTCCTCCGTGCTCCCTTTTTGGTCGTCGTCGGCGCGGGCGTTCTGGTCACGGCGGGCGTACGCGCGCTGGCCTGAGCGGGGCGAGCGCCCGGGAGGCGGGGAGAGGAGGCACTCGCCCCGCCTCGCCGGACGTCCCGCCCGCCCTCCCCGCCGGAGATGTGGTCAGCCGAGCGGACGACCGTACGAGCGGAGCGTTTCCAAGGCTCTGAGCGTCACCAGGGGGCGCCCTTCCAGCGCGGTCCCCGGGGCCCACTGACGCCAGGTCACGGGCCATCCGCCGTCGTCCTGCTGCTCGGCGGCCAGGTGGTCGAGGGAGCGCTCCAGCTCCTCGTCCGTGAACCAGCGGCGGGCCAGGGACCCCGGCGTACGGGCGTAGTCGTGCGGGAAGTGGTGTTCGCCCGGCGCGTAGCCCGCCGCCACCGGGTACTCCGCCCGTCGGGAGGGATCGAGCACCGCGAGGCGCTGTTCGCGCACCAGACGGCCGAGCCGGTCGGCCGCCGCCTCGGCGCGGGCCCGGTCGGGGGCGCCGTCCAGGAAGGCGACCGCGGCCTCGACCTCATAGGGATGGGACTGCTCCAGAGCCTCGACGGCACTCCAGCAGAAGTCCGTCGCCCGGAACAGCCAGGCGTGCCACACCTGATTGCCGTGCAGCAGCCCGACGACCGGGCCGGTCGCGAGCAGCTCCGCCGGTGGGTTGTCCACGATCGGGATGAACGGTGCCGCGGGATAACCGCGCTGCGTGGGAAGCAGAGCGGGCAAGGCACCTTCTTTGGTCGACACATCGGTCAGATAGCGGCAGATCCGTTCCACGCGCTGCCCGTCGCAGCGGTTGATCGAATCAAGAACGCTCAGCGCGTGGGCGGTGTGCAGCGGCTGGCTGACCGGACCCCGGAGATCGGGTTCCAGCGCGTGACCGTAGCCGCCGTCCTCGTTCAGATAGGCGGAGAGGGCCGTTTCGACGGCGTCGGGATCTCCGCCCAGGAAGCCATGGGCGAACCTCCGCTGTTCGAGGACACGGGCCGTGAGCCAGATGAACTGCTCGGCTCGGGCGAGGGTGCTTGCTCCGGTTCCAGCCATGGACCGACCGTAGAGGGGAAAGGTGCCCGGCAGGTGCCCGGCGGACCGGCTGCACTCTCAGGAGCGGGATACTGGTGGCATGCGGTTGACGATTTTCTGGGAGCGGATGGCCTCCCACTTCGGTGCGGCGTACGCGGACTCCTTCGCCCGTGACCATGTGATGGCCGAACTCGGCGGCCGCACGGTGCACCAGGCCCTGGACGCGGGCTGGGACGCCAAGGACGTCTGGCGCGGGGTCTGCACGGCCATGGACGTCCCGGCGGACAAGCGCTGAACTCCGTGGCTGCCCCGGCGGACAAGTTCTGGGGGCCACGCACGTTCCGGCGGACGAGCGCTGAACTCCGTGCACGGCCGGTGGACACGGGCTGAACGCGGCTGACCCCGTTCCGGGCGGGAACGCCAACCCGGAACGGTCGACTCGGGGCGGGGGACCGGTGGCCGGTGGCATAGGCCAGACTTGTCCCCGTGTCATCGACAGACGAGACCGCCCCTGCCCAGCCGTCCGCACCCCCGCCCGCCCCGCCGACCGCACCACCCGCGCCGCCCTCCGGCGCCGGTGGGGTCCGCATGCCCGGCTGGCTGCCGCGTGCGATGGCGCTGGCCCTGGCGCTCTACGCCTGCTTCCTGCTCGGCAGTTGGGCGTTCGACCAGCTCATCGGGCTGCTGACGAACGTGCTGATCGCGTTCTTCCTGGCGCTCGCCATCGAACCCGCGGTCAGCCGGATGGCGGAGCGCGGCATGCGCCGCGGGCTGGCCACGTTCCTCGTCTTCCTCGGCCTGATGATCTTCGGCGTCGGATTCGTGGTGCTGCTGGGATCGATGCTCGCGGGCCAGATCGTCGACATGGTCGACGAGTTCCCCAAGTACATCGACTCGGTGATCAACTGGGTCAACCAGACCTTCCGCACCGAGCTCTCCCGGGTCGAGGTCCAGGACAGCCTGCTGCATTCCGACTGGCTGCAGAAGTACGTCCAGAACAGCGCCACCGGAGTGCTCGACGTCTCCACGACGGTCCTCGGCGGGCTGTTCCGGGTATTGACGATCTTCCTGTTCTCCTTCTACTTCGCGGCCGACGGCCCCCGCCTCCGGCGCGCCCTGTGCTCCGTCCTGCCACCGGCCCGGCAGACCGAGGTGCTGCGCGCCTGGGAGATCGCGGTCGACAAGACCGGCGGATACATCTACTCGCGCGGTCTGATGGCGTTGATCTCCGGCGTCGCGCACTACGTCCTGCTGGTGATCCTCGGGGTGCCCTACGCCCCGGCACTCGCCGTCTGGGTCGGACTCGTCTCGCAGTTCATCCCCACCATCGGCACGTATCTCGCGGGCGCCCTGCCCATGCTGATCGCCTTCACGGTCGACCCCTGGTACGCGCTGTGGGTGCTCGGGTTCGTCGTGATCTACCAACAGTTCGAGAACTACGTGCTCCAGCCCAAGCTGACCGCGAAGACCGTCGACATCCACCCGGCGGTCGCCTTCGGATCGGTCATCGCCGGCACGGCGCTGCTCGGCGCGGTCGGCGCGCTGGTCGCCATCCCCGCGATCGCCACGCTCCAGGCGTTCCTCGGCGCCTATGTGAAGCGGTACGACGTCACCGACGACCCACGCGTGCACGGGGGGAGCAGCCGCGCGCCCAGGAGGCCGTTGCCGTCACGGATCCGCCGTCTGGTGAGCGGCCCGCGGGCCGCCGGACGCGGAGACGCGGAGGACACGCCGGACGGGCCGTCTCTGCGGTAGCGACCGGTCACGGCGGGCGGCCCCGGTGGTAGCGGCGGGTCGCGGCGGGGTGGTCTCAGCGGTAGCCCGTCACATCGGCCGGCAGGCCCGGGTCCTGGACCTCGGTCAGATACCGCCAGGCATCGGGCCGGCTTCCGTCCGCGTCCGTGAAGCCGTACACCTGGGCGAGCTGCCCGCTGGAGAGTGACCTGCCGTTCCAGCGGGCCACCTCGGGGTCGCCGGCGAGGGCGGAGACAGCTCGGCCGACGTACGCGGGGGACTCGGAGATCGCGAAGTGGGGCGCGTGCGCGACGGCGTCCCGCCAGGTGGTCTCGGTCACCCCGTGGGCCTGGAGCATGGCCTCGGACCGGAGCCAGCCCGGGGTGAGCGCCACGGCCGTGGCGTGGTGCGGCGCGAGTTCGTGGCCGAGGGCGAAGGCCATCCGGTTCACCGCGGCCTTGGCCAGGTCGTAGAAGAACGAGACGCGGTAGTGGGACGCGTTGTACTCGTCCGTCCCGTCGGTCATCTCGACGACCAGACCGCCCGGTGTCTCGATCAGCAGCGGCAGCGCGAAGTGACTGGTGATGGCGTGGGTGTCGACGGCCAGCCGCAGGGTGTGCAGCCCGGTGTCGAGCGACGACTCCCACACCGGCTTGTCCCACTCGATCTCGGCGCCCCAGATGTCGTTCACCAGAATGTGCAGGGCACCCTGCTCGCTCGCGATCCGGGCCACGAGCGCCCTGACCCGGTCGGGAACCAGGTGGTCGACCTGGACGGCGATGCCCCGTCCGCCCGCCGCGTCGACCAGGGCCGCGGTCTCCTCGATCGTTTCGGGCCGGTCCATCTCGGAGCGCTCGGACCCGCTCGTCCGGCCGGTCACGTAGACGGTCGCCCCGGCGGCGCCGAGCTGGACGGCGATCCCTCTCCCGGCCCCCCGGGTGCCTCCGGCGACGAGTGCCACGCGGCCGGCCAGATCGGATCCGGGGGCCCGCCCTCCGTCAGGCGCCCCGGGCCCCGTAATCGCTCTCATATTGATGGAATATAGGGCGAAGTGCCCAGGTGTGCAGCCTCGGCCGTATGCGGCGACAGGCCGATGAGAGGCCTGCGGCGTTCGGTCGAGCGGCAGCCGCGGGGTCCGCGTGGTGCGCTTGACACGGAAATCGAACATCCATTCTGATGGGATTCCGGCCGGGTTTTCCCGGGCCCGGCCACGGAGTTGTCCACAGGCCGGGAGGACGCCGAGGCCCATTGTCAGTGGCAGGGGTTAGCGTCTGAGACGTGAAGCGATCGACTCAAGCAAATCGGGTGGAACCCATGGCAGGTAACGACCGCGAGAAGGCGCTGGACGCCGCACTCGCACAGATTGAACGGCAATTCGGCAAGGGTGCGGTGATGCGCCTGGGCGAGCGGCCGAACGAGCCCATCGAGGTGATCCCCACCGGGTCGACCGCCCTGGACGTGGCGCTCGGTGTGGGCGGTCTGCCGCGCGGCCGTGTGGTGGAGGTGTACGGGCCGGAGTCCTCCGGCAAGACGACGCTGACGCTGCACGCGGTGGCGAACGCGCAGAAGCTCGGCGGTTCGGTGGCGTTCATCGACGCCGAGCACGCGCTGGACCC
>NZ_NTGZ01000242.1 GCF_002551245.1 Streptomyces sp. rh34 | reverse complement strand
TTGCCAGCCCGCTCAGAGATGTGTATAAGAGACAGGCCCGGCAGCGTCCGGCGGCGCGCACGCTCGGGCGACACGGGGTGGGCGGCGGCGCGAGGGCGGCTCGGGGGCGGCTGCGGCGTCGGGGCGAGGGTGATCGCGCAGGACCGATGCGCTGTGCGATGGGTCACTCCCGACCCGTTTTAGTTGAAAGTTAACCTATCTCTGTCATACGTTCGGGACTTCTCCCCACCGCGTACGTTCGGAAGGTTTGCCCCAGATGTCCCTCGTTCTCGATCCCGCCGCCCAGGACCTCCTCTTCCGTGAGGCCCGTACCGCCAACACCTTCACCGACGAGCCGGTGACCGACGAGCAGGTCCAGGCGATCTACGACCTGGTCAAGTTCGGGCCGACCGCCTTCAACCAGTCGCCGCTGCGCGTCGTCCTGGTCCGCTCCGCCGAGGGTCGCGAGCGCCTGGTGCCGCACATGGCCGAGGGCAACCGTCCGAAGACCTCCACGGCCCCGCTGGTCGCGATCCTGGCCGCCGACAACGAGTTCCACGAGGAGCTCCCGGCGCTGCTCCCGCACTTCCCGCAGGCCAAGGACATGTTCTTCTCGGAGCGCCCGGCCCGCGAGTCGGCCGCCGGCCTCAACGCCGCGCTGCAGGCCGCCTACTTCATCATCGGCGTCCGCGCCGCCGGCCTGGCCGCGGGCCCGATGACCGGCTACGACGCCGCGGGGATCCAGAAGGAGTTCCTGGACGACGACCACGCGCCGCTGATGGTCGTCAACATCGGCAAGCCGGGCGAGGACGCCTGGTTCCCGCGCAGCCCGCGCCTCTCCTTCGACGAGGTCGTCACGACCGTCTGAGTCCTCGGCACCGCGCGAGTCCTTGACGGCCGAGCCCGGCAGCCCGTATGCGAGGGGGCCCCGGAACACCTGGTGTTCCGGGGCCCCCTCGCATACGGGCATACGGGCGTACGGGCTGTGGAGCGGCCGCGCGTCAGGAAGCCGGCGCGGCGGGCGGCGCCGTCTTCAGCGCGGCGGCCATCTCGACCAGGCTCTCCTTCGGCGCCGAGCCGGTCACCACCGTGGTGTGGCCCTTCCCGGGCAGGACGAGGGCGTTGTACTTCGGGCCCTCCCAGACCTGCCACTCCCGGCCGGCCACCGTCTCGGTGCGCCCGGTGTCCTTGGCCTTCTGGCTGACCTCCGGGACGTACGTCCGCGCGGCGGCGGTGGACTGCTCGACCGCGACGTACCTGCGGTCCGCGTCGAGGAATCCCAGGTGCCAGGCGTCGCCCGCGACGTCGTCGTACCTGACGGAGGTCGCCTTCCACTCCTTCGGCAGGCCCTCGGGCGCGGCCACCGGGTAGGAGGCGGCGGTCCGCACCGTGGCCAGCTCGACGGTGAAGTCGACGGCCTTGATCGGATCGGCGTGCTCGTCCTTCGGGATGAAGAGGTAGATGACGCCCGCGCAGGCGGCGATCACCAAGGTCGACAGGAGCATGTCCCGGACTGTCTGCTTGCCTCGCTTGCTTGCCACGGGATCCATGGTGGCACGCGGCCTGACACGCCCGGCCGCAGGGTGCCGCTCACGGCCGCCCCTCCGGGGGTGCTCATGCGTGACCCGGCCTGCTCATTTTATCGACCTACCGATAGAGTCGCAGCACCCTCATATCCGGTCGTCGCCGTACAGAAAGGTGCGCTCCGATGTCCGAGCATCATCTGCCGTCCCAATTGGAGGTCTCCCCGGAGGCCCCCGACCGCAACCTGGCCCTGGAGTTGGTCCGGGTCACCGAGGCCGCCGCCATGGCTGCCGGGCGCTGGGTGGGCCGCGGCGACAAGATCGGCGCCGACGGCGCCGCCGTGAAGGCCATGCGGACCCTCGTCTCGACCGTCTCGATGAACGGCGTCGTCGTCATCGGCGAGGGCGAGAAGGACGAAGCGCCCATGCTGTTCAACGGCGAACGGGTCGGCGACGGCACCGGCGCCGAGGTCGACATCGCAGTCGACCCGATCGACGGCACCACGCTCAACGCCAAGGGCATGCCGAACGCCATCGCCGTGCTGGCGGCGGCCGACCGCGGCGCGATGTTCGACCCGTCCGCGGTCTTCTACATGGACAAGCTGGTGACGGGGCCCGAGGCGGCGGACTTCGTCGACATCAACGCTCCCGTGTCGGTCAACATCCGGCGCGTGGCGCGGGCGAAGAACTCCATGCCCGAGGACGTCACCGTCGTCATCCTCGACCGGCCCCGGCACGAGGGCATCGTCAAGGAGATCCGGGAGACGGGCGCGCGGATCAAGTTCATCTCCGACGGCGACGTCGCGGGCTCGATCATGGCGGCCCGCGAGGGCACCGGCGTCGACCTGCTGATGGGCATCGGCGGCACCCCCGAGGGCATCATCTCGGCCTGCGCCATAAAGTGCCTCGGCGGCGTCATCCAGGGCAAGCTCTGGCCCAAGGACGAGGCGGAACGGCAGCGGGCGCTGGACGCGGGCCACGATCTGGACCGGGTGCTGTCGACCGACGACCTGGTCAGCGGCGACAACGTGTTCTTCGTGGCGACGGGGATCACCGACGGTGAGCTGATGCGCGGTGTGCGGTACCGCGCGGAGGAGGCGACCACCGAGTCGATCGTGATGCGCTCCAAGTCCGGCACGATCCGGACGATCTCCTCGACCCACCGGCTGTCGAAGCTGCGCGCCTACAGCGCCATCGACTTCGACCGCGCGAAGTAGCGCAAGCGGTGTGAAGTAGCGCCGAGCAGTCGGAAACCGGGGACGTAGAGGGGGTGCGGGGAGCGGGTCATCGCTCCCCGCACCCCCCTTTTCCGTATGCGCGGGGTGCTTTCAGCCCGCCGCGGCTATGTGCTCGGCCGTCGTCGCGGCCGTGAGCTCGATGTCCCGCCGTCGTCGCCGGGCCAGCGCCACCCGGCGCTCCGCGGCGGTGAGCCCGCCCCACACCCCGTACGGCTCGGGCTGCATCAGCGCGTGCTCCCGGCACTGCACCATGACCGGACACCGGGCGCAGACCCGCTTGGCCGCCTCCTCGCGGGCCAGCCGGGCAGCGGTCGGCTCCTTCGACGGGGCGAAGAACAGGCCCGCCTCGTCGCGGCGGCAGGCCGCCTCGGAATGCCAGGGGCCCGCATCGTCCTCCCGGGCGGGGGTCCGCTGGGCCGGAACGGCGGCGACCTGCAGAGGCTGATGCGGCGGTTGCAGCACGGTCTACTCCTGACGACGGCTACGGCTTCGCGAGCGAGAGTCGATGCAGCACTCCCTACCCGCTGTGCGTACGCCTATGCACTGAGTGGCACCGACGCGCGACGCACCGCAATGCGCCCCCGCGGCTTTCTGGCCGATTACCGGAGGTCGTCCGCCGTGCCGTATTCAGTGGCCGAGATGTTTGCGCAGCCGCCGCTGGAGGTCCGCGACGAACTTCCCCCGCTTCGGCCTCGCTTCCACAGTCCCGAACACGGAATAGCCGTTGACCACGACCACCGGCGCTTCCGGGTCCGCAGATTCGAGCGTTCGCACTTCGAAGGTGCCGAAGACACCCGTGCCGTTGCCGCGCAGGGAAACGTTCTCCGGCACCCGGATGTCGACGCTGCCGAAGATGGACGTCGCGTTGACGACGGTGAAGCGTTGGCCGAAAAGCGCCTCGGTCAGATCGATCTCCACGCTGCCGAAGAGCGCGAAGGCGTTCGTCCGGCCGCCGACCCGCCAACGGCCCTTGCGGGTGGCGCTGCTGAAGACCGCGACGAGATTGTCCGCGGGGCCGTCGGCGCCCCCGGGCCCGTAGGAGTACGGCTCGGAGTCCGGGCGGGCCGTGGGGCCGGAGGAGGCGGGCAGGTCCCGGATCAGCGGCTGGAGTTCACCGACGGTCTTGGCCCGGTAGACCAGGTCGATCCGCTCCCCGTGCTCGTCCGCCGTCAGACGGCCCTCGGCCATCGCCTCCCGCAGGATGTCCGCGATCCGGTCGCGATCGGCGTCGGAGGCGCGGATGCCATCGCCGTCCAGGACTTCGGCGGGCGGCGGGGCGGCCGGCGCGAGGGGCTGCTGAGGCTGCTTCTCTAGGTCCACCGGCCCAGCGTACCCAAACGCGATAGATCGCGACTACCCCTCCAACCCGGCGCGCCCGGCCCCGGACCCGCGCTCCGGGGCGGCGTCCAGGTGAGCCTTACCTCACAGGATCCTCGCGGAGGCGGCGCTCTACCCTGGTGGATGCGCTGCCCGAGGGAGGTCAGCCGCTGTCGCCGAGTGAGGAATGGCCGTCATGGCAGAGTTTGCGTACTCCGATCTGCTCCCCCTGGGGGAGGACACCACGCCGTACCGTCTGGTGACCGCCGAGGGTGTCTCCACCTTCGAGGCCGACGGCCGTACGTTCCTCAAGGTCGCCCCGGAGGCACTGCGCACCCTGGCCGCCGAGGCGATGCACGACATCTCGCACTACCTGCGCCCGGCCCACCTGGCGCAGCTGCGGCGGATCGTCGACGACCCGGAGGCGTCCTCCAACGACAAGTTCGTGGCGCTGGACCTCCTGAAGAACGCGAACATCGCCGCGGCGGGCGTGCTGCCGATGTGCCAGGACACCGGTACGGCGATCGTCATGGGCAAGCGCGGGCAGAACGTGCTGACCGAGGGCGGTGACGAGGAGGCCCTGTCGCACGGGATCTACGACGCGTACACCAAGCTCAACCTGCGCTACTCGCAGATGGCCCCGCTGACCATGTGGGACGAGAAGAACACCGGCTCCAACCTCCCGGCCCAGATCGAGCTGTACGCCACCGACGGCGGCGCGTACAAGTTCCTCTTCATGGCGAAGGGCGGCGGCTCGGCCAACAAGTCGTTCCTCTACCAGGAGACGAAGGCCGTCCTGAACGAGGCCTCCATGATGACGTTCCTGGAGGAGAAGATCCGTTCGCTGGGGACCGCGGCCTGCCCGCCGTACCACCTCGCGATCGTGGTCGGCGGTACGTCGGCGGAGTTCGCGCTGAAGACCGCCAAGTACGCCTCCGCGCACTACTTGGACGAGCTGCCCGCCGAGGGCTCCCCCACCGGCCACGGCTTCCGGGACAAGGAGCTGGAGGAGAAAGTCTTCGAGCTGACGCAGAAGATCGGGATCGGCGCCCAGTTCGGCGGCAAGTACTTCTGCCACGACGTGCGGGTGGTGCGCCTGCCCCGGCACGGGGCCTCGCTGCCCGTCGCCATCGCCGTGTCCTGCTCCGCGGACCGCCAGGCCACCGCGAAGATCACCGCCGAGGGCGTCTTCCTGGAGCAGCTGGAGAAGGACCCGGCGCGCTTCCTCCCCGACACCACCGACGAGCACCTCGACGGGGCCGGCGGGGACGTCGTGGAGATCGACCTCAACCGGCCGATGGACGAGGTGCTGGCCGAGCTGACCAAGTACCCGGTCAAGACCCGGCTCTCGCTGACCGGCCCGCTGGTCGTGGCCCGCGACATCGCGCACGCCAAGATCAAGGAGCGGCTGGACGCGGGCGAGGAGATGCCGCAGTACCTGAAGGACCACCCGGTGTACTACGCGGGCCCGGCGAAGACGCCCGAGGGGTACGCCTCCGGCTCCTTCGGCCCGACGACGGCCGGCCGGATGGACAGTTACGTGGAGCAGTTCCAGGCGGCGGGCGGCTCCAAGGTGATGCTCGCCAAGGGCAACCGCAGCAAGCAGGTCACCGACGCCTGCGACGCGCACGGCGGCTTCTACCTCGGCTCGATCGGCGGCCCCGCGGCCCGCCTCGCCCAGGACTGCATCAAGAAGGTCGAGGTCGTCGAGTACGAGGAGCTCGGCATGGAGGCGGTCTGGCGCATCGAGGTCGAGGACTTCCCCGCGTTCGTCGTGGTCGACGACAAGGGCAACGACTTCTTCACCGAGCCCGCCCCGGCTCCGACGTTCACCAGCATTCCGGTGCGGGGGCCGGGTCTCGGCTGACCCCGCCCGGCAGGTGCGGGGGAGGGCCCGTCCGCGCGGACGGGCCCTCCCCTGCGTTCTCAGCCGTCCAGCAGACCCGATGTCGCGACCAGATACCCCAGCTGCGCCCGGCTGTTGCTGCCCAGCTGCTCGGAGACCTTGCGCATGTGCTCGGCGACGCTGCGGCGGCTCATGCCGATCCGACGGGCGATGGCGGCGTCCGTCTCGCCGTTGACGACGGCCTGGAGGATGGTGCGCTGGAGGTCGGAGGTGACGACGGGCGTGCGCAGCGGCGCCCGTTCGGGGCGGACCGGGACCGCGCGGGACCACGCCTCGTCGAAGTGGCGGACCAGGAAGCGGACCAGCGACGGGTGCTGGACGCGCAGGGCGGTGTGCGGCTCGTCGGAGAACGGGATGAGGGCGAGGTCCCGGTCGAAGACGATGAACCGGTCCGCGACCTCGGCCAGGGTCCTGATCTCGGCGCCCTCGGCGGTCACCTGCTCGATGTAGGCGAGCGTGGTGCGGTCCGAGCGGACGGTGTGCTGGTAGAGGGTGCGCTGCCGGATGCCGCGGCGCAGGTTGCCCAGGTCGCGCGGGAGCGACTGCTCCAGGACGTGGGCGGGGCGCCCGCCGCCGGGGTGGGCGGTGCGGACCTCGGCGCGGCAGCCGCTGACCCCGGCGTCCAGGGCCTTGCCGATGACGGCCGTGCCGGAGAGCCGGGTGAGGACGGGGCGTTCCTGCCGGTGCATCTCGGCGTAGAGGCCCTCGAAGGCGGCGAGGGTGGCGCGGGCGGAACGCAGGGTGCGGCGCTGCTCGACGATCGCCTCCTCGATCGGGGCGAGGGCGGCGAACGAGGCGGTCTCCGGCGGTACGGGGATGAGGTAGCCGGGTGCATCGTGGTCGGCCACCATCAAATGCAGGGACAGCAGGCAGGAGGGCGCGGCACCGGCCGGGAGGCCGCCCTCCGTCAGCGCACGGCGATAGGCCGCGAGCGCCGCCTCGCAGGGTTGTTCCGGTATCGACCGGTCCGAGGGTGATTCACGGCAATCACATACCGGTGAGGGGGAATGATCGTCCTTCACAAGGATGCAGATTACCTTTGTGCAATCGGGAGTCCCCCGTGCGGCACCCGCTCTCGACGAGTATGTCCCGGTGACATCTGGAATCGACAGTGCGGACGGGCCGAAGGCGGACGAGGCGGACGGCGACGCCCGGAAGGCCCGGGACACCGCGGTCTCCGAGCGCCGTTTTCGATTCCTCGTCGCCGGATACGCGGTGTCTTCCTACGGCACATTCCTGAATATGGTGGCGCTCAATCTCTTCGTCTACGAGACGACGGGACGGGCGCTGGCCATGGGGCTGTTCATGGCGGTGCGGCTCGCCTCCGGATTCGTCGCCGGTCTCGTCGTGGGCGGTCTGCTCGCCCGTTTCAGCGCGAAGAGCATCATGCTGTGGGCGAATGTCGGGCAGGGCGCCGTGATGCTGGTGCTCGTCCTGGCGCCGGACGGTCTGCTGACCGGGGCGCTGATGGCCGTCTCGGTGGTGATCGGGGCGTGCGGGACGCTGTTCATGGTGGCGTTGCGCAGTTCGATCCCGGAGATGGTCGGGGAGGACCGCAGGGCCTGGGCGAACTCCCTCTCGATCACCGGCCGTTCGCTGGCCATGGTGGCGGGGTTCGCCTCGGCGGGCGTGGTCGTGTCCCTCGTCGGGTACACCGCGGCCTTCCTTGTCGACATGGCGACGTTCATGGCCTGCGCGGTGACGGTGGCCCTGCTGCCGATCGCCGGAGGAAAGGGAGCGGGAGGCAAGGGAGCCGACGGCTCGGCCCCCGAGGGCTCCGGGGGCTCCGCGGGCTCCGGGGCCGGGAAGGACGCCTCGGCCGCGAAGGGCGGCAGGCGCTGGCGGCCCGTGGCCTTCCTCGCGCTCGCCGCCGCCCCCGGGATGGGCCTGATGGTGGCCCTGCGCGGGGTCGACGCGTTCGGTTCCTCGTCCCACAACGCGGCGCTGCCGATCTACTCCACCTCGCTCGACGCGTCGAATCCCGCGGTGTTCGTCAGCGCGTTCTGGTGCGTGTGGGCGCTCGGCAACATCGGGGCCCAGCAGGTGATCCAGCGGTACGCGCAGCGCACCGGACGCTCCGTGGGGGCGCTCGGATTCGGCTATGGCACGGTGGTGATGTCGGCGGCGTTCATCGCGGCGTTCGCCGGGTTCCCGCTGGCCGTGACGGCGGTGATCGCGCTGATCGCGGGGGCCGCGGACGGCCTCACCGAGGTCGCGTACACCTCGCACCTCCAGACACTTCCGGCCACCTTGCGCGGCCATGCCTTCGGTCTTTCGGCCACTTTCGAGAACCTCGGCTTCGGCGTCGGCATGATCCTTGTGGCGGCGGCTCTCGACCAATTCTCCCCGTTGGCCGTGGTGGGCTGGTCCCACGGCGCCGCCATCGTCGTCGCCGTGGTGTTCCTGCTGAGGGTGGCGGGAGTGCGCCGGGCGGGGCGCACGGCGCGTACGGGGCAGCGAAAGGAAGAAGCCGTTGAGGGACGACCGGATCGCGGTGATCGGAACGGCGCTGAGGTTTCCGGGGGCTGACACCCCCACGGCCTACTGGCGCGACATCCGGGCGGGGGCCGGCCACGTACGCCGCTTCACCCGGGCCGAGTTCGCCGCGGCGGGGGTCCCCGCGGCGGAGTACGAGCGGCCGGGGTTCGGCGGGGCGAGCGCGCTCCTGGCGGACGTGGACGGCTTCGACGCCGGGTTCTTCGGGATGAGCGGGCGGGAGGCGGAGCTGACCGATCCGCAGCAGCGGCTGTTCCTGGAGTGCTGCTTCCACGCCCTGGAGGACGGGGGTTACGCGGGCGGCGAGGACCGTTACGCGGGCGGCGACGGCGACTCCGTACGGATCGGGGTGTACGGCAGCTGCGGCTACCGCCTGTACTCGCTGCACAGCTATCTCGCGGAGAACCTGGCGGCGGAGGCCGGCTCGGGCGACTGGATGACCGCCAAGCAGGTCCAGGTCGGCAACTATCCCGACTTCACCGCGACCCGGGCCGCCTTCCGGCTCGGTCTGACCGGGCCCGCGCTGACCGTGTCGACGGCCTGTTCCAGCGCTCTCGTCTCGGTCCATCTGGCCTGCCAGGCGCTGCGCGCCGGGGACGCGGACCTGATGCTGGTGAGCTCCGCCGCCCTGCATCTGCCAGGGGTCACCGGCCAGGTCCCGGTCAAGGGCTCCACCCTCTCCCCCACCGGCACGGTCCGGGCCTTCGACGCGGACGCGGACGGCACGGTCGGGGGGAACGGGGCCGCCGCCGTCCTCCTCAAACCGCTGGCACGGGCGCTGGCCGACGGCGACACCGTGCACGCGGTGATCCTGGGCTCGGCGGTCACCAACGACGGCTCGGACAAGGCGACCGGCGACGGCACGGGCAGAGGCGGGTTCGCCGCCCCCGGGGTCGCCGGTCAGCGGAACGCGGTGCTCGGGGCGCTGCGCGCGGCGGACGTGGACGCGGCGTCGATCGGCTACGTGGAGGCGCACGGCACGGGCACGCTGAAGGGCGACCCGATCGAGTTCGCCGCCCTCACCGAGGCGTTCCGCGCGCATACCGACCGGACCGGCTTCTGCGCGCTCGGCTCGACGAAACCGGCCATCGGCCACCTGGACAGCGCCTCGGGGCTCGCGGGGCTGATCAAGGCCGTCGAGGTGCTGCGGCACGGGGTGGTCCCGCCGCTGGTGAACTTCTCCCGGCCCAACCCGGCGCTGGCGGTGGACGAGAGCCCGTTCCTGCTGCCGGTACGCGAAAGCGCCTGGCCGCTGGCGGGGGTACGGCGAGCCGGTGTGCACTCCATCGGCATGGGCGGTACGAACGCTCATGTGATCCTGGAACAGGCGCCGGAGGCCGCGCACGCGGCGTCGGTGCACGACGGCGCCCCCGTGCCCGCCCTGCTGCCGCTCTCGGCCGCGGACGGGGACGCACTGCGTGCGTACGCCGCCTCCCTGCGGGACCACCTGGCGCAGGGGCCGGACCATCCGGTGGGCGGGGCCGGCTCCGGCCCCTCCCCCGCCGATCTGCTGACCACCACCGCGCTCGGGCGGCGGCTCCTGCCGCACCGGCTGGTCGTCACGGCCGCGGACCCGGTGGCCGGTCTCGACGCGTTCCTGTCCGGGGCCCCGGCGGGTGAGGCCTACACGACCGGCGTCGTCGACGGCGTACGGGAGAGACGGCCGGTGTTCCTCTTCAGCGGCCAGGGCGGCGGGCACCCGGGCATGGGCGCGGAACTCGCCGCGCGCTTCCCGGTGGTGGCCGAGGTGCTCGACGCCTGCGCCCGGGTGTACGCGGAGGAGACCGGGCGGGACGACTTCCTGGACCGGATCGTCGGCGGGCAGGGTCCCGAGCGGTGGGACACCGCCTTCGCGCAGCCCGCCCTGTTCGCCCTCCAGATCGCCCAGGCCCGGCTGTGGGAACGGCTCGGGATCACCCCGGCCCGGGTCGCCGGGCACAGCGTCGGCGCGTACGCGGCGCTGTGCGTGGCCGGGGCCCTGGAGACCGAGGACGCGATGCGGCTGGTGTGCGGGCGCGGGCGGCTGATGCTGGAGCGGGCGGCCCCGGGCGCGATGGTCTCCGCGTTCGTCCCCCGGGCCCGGGTGCGGGAGCTGCTGGCCGCCGTCGCCGGGCTGGAACTCGCCGTGGTCAACGGCACCGCGCACCACGTGCTGGGCGGCCCGCCGGAGGCGGTGGACGCGGCACGGGCGCTGCTGGCGGCGCGAGGTGAGGCGTATGAGGTGCTGGCGGTGGACCGGGCGTTCCACACGGCGCTGCTCGACCCGGCACTGGAGGACTTCCAGGTGCTGGCCGACAAGGCCGAACTCCGGCCCTTGCACACGGAGTTCGTCGACGGCATCGACGGCACGGTCCGCCCCGCCGGGTGGCGGCCGGACGCCGCGTACCTGGTCGCGCAGGCCCGCCGCACGGCCGACTTCGCCGCCGTCCTGGACCGGCTGGCCGGGGCGCCCGAGGATGGTTCGCCGCAGGCCGGGCGCCCGCTGCTGCTGGAGCTGGGCCCGTCCGCCGTGCTGACCGGGATGGTCCGCCGGTCGCTGCCGGACGCGGTCTGCGTACCGACGCGGCGGTGGGAGCGGGCGGTGGCCGCGCTGCACTGTGCGGGGGCCGGGGTGGACTGGGCCGCGCTGCTCGACCGCTGTGGTGGCCGGCGCGTCCGGCTGCCCACGTACCCCTTCCAGCGCCGCGCGCACTGGAGG
>NZ_NTGZ01000241.1 GCF_002551245.1 Streptomyces sp. rh34 | reverse complement strand
CCGTGGACGCGCTGCGGGCCGCCGGCGCCGAGGGCCCGGGCCCGGACCGCTTCCTCGCGCCGGACCTGGCCGCCGCCGACACGTTCGTACGGGAAGGGCGCCTGGTCGCGGCCGTGGAGCCGGTCACGGGACCGCTGGCCTGAGCCGGCCCCGTACGCACGGAGGCCGTACGGGAGTGGGCCCCGCACGACCGGTGCGGGGCCCACTCCCGTACGTACGGGACGCTCAGAGCGCCGGGCGCGCCCCGGGCCCGGAGCGGCGTACCGAGTACGTGACGAAGCCCGCGCCGATCCCCAACAGGGCCGTGCCGCCGATGAGGTACGGGGTGGTGTCCGGGCCCGGGCCGGTGTCGGCGAGGAGCGCGCCGGACGCGTCGTCGGGGCTCCCGGCGGACTGTTCGGCGGGGGTCCGGCCGGACGTGGCGGCCGGGGCGCCCTGAGCGCCGTTCTCATCGGTCGCGTTGGCCGACGGGACGAACCAGAGAGCGGCCAGCAGGGTGCCTGCGGCGGTGGTGGTCAGCAGTGTGCGACGAGCGACGGACACAGATTCGATCCCCTTGCGACAACCATGAGTTAGCCCCGTGGGCCGATGCTAAGCAAAGCAGCGGGTCGGTGGAAAGTCGCGGCCTCGCCGGGCCTTACGCTCCGGCCTATGAGCACAGAAGAGACATCCAGGTTTGTTCGACTTCGCGTGGAGATGGTGCTGGAGGTCACCGACCTCGACGCCCTGACCGGCACCGCCCTCGAATCCATCGCCGCCGAGTACGGGGAGCCCGTCGCGGCGGTCGCCGGGAGCGACACCGCCGAGGAGCGGATGCATGCGGAGGCCACGGTCCGGGCAGACGGTGCGGAGGCCCTCGCCTCGCTGGTCGACCCCTTCGACCTGGTCAGCGAGGTTCCCGGGGTCGAACTGGCCCAGGCGTCCTGGAGTAGCGAGAGCATCGAGTACGACCCCGACGCGGAGGGCTGGGACGACGCGGACGACGGCGACGAGGACCTCTTCCTGCCGCCGGACGGGGACGACGAGGAGGGATACGGCGGCGCGGTCGCGCACAATGGGAAGGACGACGGCGAGGACGGTGGCCCCGCGCAGCGGGTGTGACGTCGGAGAACACCGGCCCCGGACCCGCTCGGCGGCGGACCGGGGCCGCGCCGCACCGCGGCGCGAAAGCGGGCCCGGCCACGGGAACCACCACTGCCGGGGCCGCGTCGATGAGTGGTGTTCCCCACATCTGTCATGGATGGGGAACGGAGCACCCTTTACGGGTGTTCTTGGAACATTGACGGGGAATAGCGGCCTGGCGGCCCCGTCCGGGGATTCTGGGGAATCGGCAACGATGGAGAAGCGTGTGATGACGGACAGCAAGCGGCGCAGGGGCCTCATGGCCATGTCCGCACTGCTCGGCGGCGTGCTGGTGCTTTCGGCCTGTAGCGACGACGGCGACAAGGGCGGAAAGACGAACGCCGGAAGTTCGGAATCGTCGCAGCAGGAAGTGGACAAGGCGGCAGCCGCGGACGCCTCCGAGGCGCAGATAGCGATCAAGCCGAAGGATCGCGCGACCAACGCCAGTATCAACAACGCGGCCCAGGTCACCGTCGCCAAGGGCAAGCTGACCAAGGTCGTCATGACCACCGCGGACGGCACCCCGGTCGAGGGCACTCTGGCCGCCGACGGGTCCAGCTGGAAGCCCGCGGGCCAGCTGGAGCGGTCCACCACGTACAAGATCGACGCCACGGCAGCCGACTCGAAGGGCCGCGAGGCCCACGAGAACAGCTCCTTCACCACCGTCTCGCCCGACAACAGCTTCATCGGGAACTTCACCCCCGAGGACGGCTCCACGGTCGGCGTCGGGATGCCCGTCTCGATCAACTTCAACAAGGCGATCACGGACAAGAAGGCCGTCCAGGACGGCATCACCGTGACCTCCAGCAGCGGCCAGGAAGTCGTCGGCCACTGGTTCAACTCCCAGCGCCTGGACCTGCGCCCGGAGGACTACTGGCAGGGCGGCTCCACCGTCACCCTGAAGCTGGCCCTCGACGGCGTCGAGGGTGCGGACGGCGTCTTCGGCGTCCAGCAGAAGACCGTGACCTTCAAGGTCGGCCGTAACCAGGTCTCCACCGTCGACGTGAAGTCCAAGACGATGACGGTCACCCGCGACGGCAAGACGATCAAGACGATCCCGATCTCCGCGGGCTCCCCGGACAACCCCACGTACAACGGTCAGATGGTGATCTCCGAGAAGCACAAGGAGACCCGGATGAACGGCGCCACCGTCGGCTTCACCGATGACGACGGCAAGGGCGAGTACGACATCAAGGACGTGCCGCACGCCATGCGCCTGTCCACGTCGGGCACCTTCATCCACGGCAACTACTGGGGCAAGGGCATCTTCGGCAACGTCAACACCAGCCACGGCTGCGTGGGCCTCGCCGACGTGAAGGGCGCGAACGACTCCAGCGCCCCCGGCGCCTGGTTCTACGACAACTCCCTCGTCGGCGACGTGGTCATCGTCAAGAACTCCCCGGACAAGACCATCACCCCGGACAACGGCCTCAACGGCTGGAACATGAGCTGGTCCGAGTGGAAGGCCGGCTCCCAGGCCTGACCCACCCGCCGTTTCCCCTCGGCACCACCCCCGTCCCCGCCCGAAGGCGGCGGCCCCGGCAGACTCCGGGACCGCCGCCTTCGGCGTTCAGCGGCCCCCGAGCGTGTCGTCCCTCATGTCCTCGGACCGGGTGCCTGTCCGCCCACCGAACTGTGCCCCGCAGTACCTGGAACCGGAGCTGCGCCCCCATGTATCCAGGAAGGGACGCATTCTCAGCAGTGACGAGGTTTCCATGCGCAGTCAGGATCGTGCCGGAAAGACTGATGCGGAGAACGAATCTGCCCCGGCCCGCACACATGCGGCGGCGCCCGGAACGCCACGCACCGGGCCCCTTGCCCTGCAGGGCACGATCGGCAACGCGGCCGTCGTCCAGATGCTGCGGGACGCCAGTCACCCGCCCGCCGAGGACCAGCAGGCCGAACAGCCCTCCGTCCAGCGCTCAGCCGTCCCGGACGTGCTGCGCGCGGCCGGCCGGCCGATGGACAACGCCACCCGCACCGACATGGAAGCCCGGCTCGGTGCCGACTTCTCCGACGTCCGCATCCACAACGACGCCGCTGCCAAAGCCTCCGTCGCCGAGGTCGGCGCCCGCGCCTACACCTCCGGCCACCATGTCGTCATCGGCGACGGCGGAGGCGACAAGCACACCCTCGCCCACGAGCTCACCCACGTCATCCAGCAGCGCCAAGGCCCCGTCGCCGGAACCGACGACGGCACCGGGCTGAAGGTCTCCGATCCCTCCGACCGCTTCGAGCGCGAAGCCGAGGCCAACGCCACCCGCGTCATGCAGCGGTCGGTGCTCCCGCCGACGCGGACCGAGAGCGGAGTCGGCAGCGGCGCCCGTACCGACGTACCGGTGCAGCGCGTGTCGGAGGAGGAGGACCGGCAGGCCGCCCAGAATCTCGCGCACGCGGCGCGCGAGCGCACCGAGCCGTGGGTTCGCGAGGATTTCGAGCGCCACGACATGGAGATCGACGCAGAGAAGACCGGTGTCCACATCGCCGGCGTCCAGGCCCCCACGGACAAGGTGATGGGAGAGGACGCAGCATGGTCGGCCGTTGAACTGGAGCAGAAGAAACAGCTCCTGGGAGAGGCCCTGGACACCGCATTCCTTGAATGGAGTGAACGCTACGACCCCGAGCACATGTACATCTTCACCGCACCGGAGTACTACTTCAGCGGCGAGGGCACCCACTTCCTGAGCGAGGACCAGGCGGCCGGTGTGGACGAGTGGCTGGCCGGCCGCCTGGCGAAGCTGCCCAGCAACTACCTGGTGGTGCCGGGAACCGTCGGCCGCCGCCGCGACCTTGACGGGCCCGCGGCGGACCGGGCGCGCGCCGACCAGCGGGAGGGCCGGGAGCGGATCCGGCAGGAGGCGAGTTCCGGCAACTTCTACGCCGCGGACGCCGAAGAAGAGCTGACGTACGAGGTCTGGAACCAGGGGCCCGAACTCGACGGCACGGGCAACGTGACCGTGTTCGACAACTACGCGCCTGCCTTCCAGGGCGGCCAGGAGCCGAAGACCTATACGAAGCGTTTCGAGGCAAGCTCCCGGGAAGCTCCGGACCGTTCGGCGGAGGAGAGGCGGCAAGGCTTCTTCGCCATCGGGAAGGAGAAGTTCGAGACCACGGTGAAGGGTGTTCGGGTCCGGCTCGAAATCTGCTCGGACAACGCCGCGGAGAGCCTTTGGACCGCACCGTACGAGGGCGTCCACATCTTGGTGGCGGCGGACTTCGGCAATGCTGGGGAAAGTCAGGCGAACATGCACGGGGACACCTTCGTCGTGGCCGACTCAGGATTTTCCCAGCTCTACGAGGCCGACCATCCGGTTCCACCGGCGAAGGACATCGGCGACGCCCGCTACGCCGCTAACGAGAAACGGAAGATGAGGAGCAAGAGCGCGGAGACGACCAGCAGGAAGGGCCCGGTCTCGCTGAACTTCTACCGTACGGCGACCCGGAAGCCCACCGCCCCGTAGACGCCGCGCAGCCCAACGTGGCGATGGTGCCCCCGTCCGGGCCGCACGCCTGGAACAACCGCTCCCCGCACGAGGAGGATTCATGTTGTCCAGAGGAAGATCCGCACTGCGGGGCGTCGCCTCGCGGGGCATGGCCCTGGCTGTCGGAGCGGCCACGGTCGTCAGTACCGGCCTCGCCGACGCTCCCGTGGCTCACGCGTCGCCGGCCGCCGCCACCGGGGTGCTGCGATGGGCGCCGTGTGACGCCGCGACGAAGCCGGGAGCCGAGTGCGCCACTCTTTCCGTGCCGGTCGACTGGGCCCGTCCCGACGGGCCGAAACTCGACCTGGCCGTGGCCCGCCGCCAGGCCACCGACTCCGGCGCACGCGTCGGCTCGATGGTGTTCGGCCCCGGCGGGCCGGGCGACTCGGGTGTGAAGATGGTGGTCGACAGGATCGGCCGGTTCAGCTCCGAGGTCCGCCGCGGGTTCGACATCGTCAGTTTCGACCCGCGCGGCGTGGGCGGCAGCAACCTCGTGGTCTGCTCTGACGACCTGCTCGCCGATCGGCCGTCACCGGAGCTGAGGAGCCAGGCGGACTTCGATGCCACCCTGGCGTACAACAGGCGGCTCCGCGCCGATTGCCGGGCCCGGACCGGCCCGGTGTTCGACCACCTCGACACCGCCCAGACGGTCCGGGACCTGGACGCTCTCCGGGCCGCCCTCGGCGAGCGGAAGCTGACCTTCCACGGCAGTTCGTACGGCACGGTGCTCGGGGCCCAGTATGCCGAGACCTACCCGCGCCGCGTGCGCGCGATGGTGCTGGAGAGCGTCATGGACCACAGCGTCCCGACCACCCGTGAGTTCCTGCGGTCCGAGGCGGCCACGGCAGAGGATTCGTTCCGGGAGTTCGTGAAGTGGTGCGACGGTGCCGCGGACTGCGCGCTGCACGGCCTCGACGTCCGCACCGTCTGGCAGGGCCTGTTGGACCGGGCCGGGCGCGGGGAGCTGGAGGACCCGGCGAAACCGGGCATCTCGCTGTCGCCTTCGGACCTGGTCAACAAGAAGGCGTTCCGGAAGTTCTACTCGGCCGACTACGCGGGCCTGGCCGAGGCGATCGCGGGAATGCACACCAGCAGGCCACTGCCCGCGTCGCCCACCTCGACAGAGCCGCTGCATCCGGCCACCCCGGTCTTCTGCTCCGACTGGCGCCTGCCGGTGCGCGACTACCAGGAGTACGCCTCGCTGGTCTCCATGATGCACACGACCGCGTCCGACCTGCCCTACCTGCTTCCGGTGCACATGGTCGCGGCGTGTCTGGGCGCGCCGACCGCCAACCCGCAGCACCGCCTGCGCGTGCGCGGCGCACCGCCGATCCTGGTGTCCAACGCGCTGCACGACCCCGCCACCGGCTACCCGTGGGCGGTCTCGGTGGCCCGGCAGCTCGGCCGCAGCGGCGTGCTCCTCACCTACGAGGGCCACGGCCACGGCAGCGTCACCAGCGGCCCCTGCATGGAAGGCGCCGTGGACAGCTACCTCACGGACCTGGCGGTCCCACCACGGGGCACGAGCTGCCCCGCTGTGCCCTTCTGACAGCTTGCCGATCAGGATCCGGCCGGAAGGCGCATCCGGTGGGAACACGGTTGTGGCGACGCGGTCCGGGCCTTGCCCGGCCGCGGCCGTCGAGGTAGCTGTCCACCGGCCCCTCGTGCGGCGACGGTCCGGAAACTCGGTGGTGCGGTGGTCATATGGCCAGGACACCGAGCGGTTATGCCTCGGCGAACGCAGCCCCCTCGCCGGGCTCGAAGAGGGCGGGGCGCGCATCCTTCTCCTGGGTACGGACTTCGCATCGTGTACAACGTTCCATCTGGCCGAATACCGGGTTCCGGGGCTCCAGGTCGACAATTCCTTCGCGGTCATGCCCCCCCCGGGCCGCCGTTGGAGCACGGTGCGCGACACCGCGATCTCCGGCGACCGATTCGATGACCGGGCATCGGCCGCGTACCGCCGCCGGCTGATGCGACGGCTCAGGTCGCAGCGGCCCCACCCGACCGTCACCTGACGGTGCGCCGCCTCCCCGGCGCCCGGTTCGTGGAACACTCCGGCAGGTGTCTCACTGGATAACCTGGATCACTCCGCGCCGCCTGGGTGCCACCGCCGCCCTGTACGCCGTCTTCGTCTGCGGTTGGCACCTCGGCCAGCCCCTTCCTCACGTCGGCTGCGAAGAGGAGACAACAGCCGCTTCCTCCGCCCCGGTGACGATCGGGGAACCCGGGGACGTCAGCGGCGGCTTCAGCCGGGTGGCGCGCGATGTCGGGCAGGTCGTCACCCACGATTTCGTCTCCACCCGGTCGATCGTCGAGTGCGACCCGTACACGGCCCGCCCGCGCCTCGTTGCCTGGATCACCGGCGACTGGCGCTGAAGGGGACCCTTCTCACCTGAAGGTTTCACCGAGCAGGCTCAGTCCGGACGACCCGCCATCGCCGCCCGGTAGGACCGCAGGTCGCTGCACCGGACCTGGCGCACACCCGCGAGGTCCTCGTGCGGCGCGGAGGGGCGGCCCGGGGCGCTCTCCGGGCCGCCGGCCGCCCCCTGGCCGCGACGAAGCCGCCGCCAGGGCTGGCGCGGCAGCCAGAGGAGCCCGTACAGCCAGCGCAGTACCAGCACGCGGAATCCCGGCCGGCCCGCGTCGGGCAGCCGGATCACCCGGACGCCCATGATGAGCTTTCCGGCGCTCGCCCGCACGGCCATCGTCAGCAGCACCTGGTTGGCGAACGACAGCGTGACCAACTGGACGACCAGCAGGGCGACCGCGTGCCCCGTCCCGCCGGAGTTCAGGCAGGACCGCACCAGGAGCCCGACGGCCAGCAGGCACAGATAGCTGTCGAGGCCGACCGCCAGATAGCGCCGCATGTCGCCCGTGCCCCTGGGGATGCGGGGCTGCCCCCGGGGAGCCGGGGCGGGATACGCCGGGGTGCGGGCGTACGCCGGATACGCCGCCCGCGGAAGCGTGCGCCCGGACGGCGGCGGTGTCGGCGTCGCGGGCAGGGCCGGGCGGGGCCGGGCGACGCCGCTCCCGGCCCGGCGTACGCCGTACGGCGCCCGTAATGCGTCAGGAGGCTGCCCTCTCCGACGCCCCCGAGGCTTCGTCATGGGGGCATCATGACTGATCGTCACGCGGGGTGTCCCTGTTCCTGACGGGTAACTCCGGTACCCCGGTGTTGTTTTCACGGGACCGTTACGGTTGCCTTCCGCCGGCTGCACGCGCGGTCCCCCGGCTCGGCCCATGGTGTCTGCCCGCCCCCGGTCCGCGCCGCCCGCCCGCTCACGGGTGCAGCCTGCTGCACCCCGATACGGGGGCCCTCTCCCTCCTCGCGGCGCGCCCCGGCCGACAGGCTGGACGCATCACCGACCACGGAGGCATCGCCGTCATGAAGTCCTTGCTCTGGCTCGTCCTGTCCGCCGCACTCGTCGCCAACGTCTTCCTCGGCTTCGCGGTCGACCGGAACGGCCTCGAAACAGCCCTGAGCGTCGTCTCGGGCGTGGTCGTGCTCGCCTCGGCGGCCGGGCTCTGGAGGGTGCGCGGCCCGCGCGCGAGTCGATCCGACGTGTGACCTTCGCCATGCGGGGGGTCGTCGCAGGGGCGGTGGACCCGAGCCGCGCGGGCCGCTCGGAACGGCGGATCGGGGGCCCGTGCGGGGCCCCGCACGGCGGTCCGGGCGCCGATCGAACGGCTGATCATGGCCAGTATGTGGAAGGCCCTCGAAGATCATCGGGCCGCGCGGGAGAATCGGACCGTACGACGGTCCTGCACAGCGCCCTGCCGGGCGACGGCCGCATGGTCCTCCCGAATCCTCCCGGGAAGGAGTCCGCGGGGTCCCGGCGGGGGAGACGGACCGGTGGTGCTCCCCGGGGCGGGGGCGCCGACGCGCACGAGCCGACCACGAAAGGTCTTGATCAGATGCCGGTCATCCCCGACTCGCCCGACTCCGCCCGCACGCACGATGCCGCGGCCCGCGTCATCGAGCCGCTCTACGCCGAGATCCTGCGCCGCAACCAGGGTGAGCAGGAGTTCCACCAGGCGGTCCGCGAGGTCCTGGAGACGCTCGGGCCGGTGTTGACCCAGCGCCCCGAGTTCGTCGACGCGCGCATCATCGAGCGCGTGTGCGAGCCCGAGCGCCAGCTGATCTTCCGGGTGCCGTGGTCGGACGACTCCGGCGACATCCACGTCAACCGCGGCTTCCGGGTGGAGTTCTCCAGCTCGCTCGGCCCCTACAAGGGCGGGCTGCGCTTCCACCCCTCGGTCAACCTCGGCATCGTGAAGTTCCTCGGCTTCGAGCAGATCTTCAAGAACGCCCTCACCGGCATGCCCATCGGCGGCGGCAAGGGCGGCGCGGACTTCGACCCCAAGGGCCGGTCCGATGCCGAGATCATGCGCTTCTGCCAGTCCTTCATGACCGAACTCCACCGCCACCTGGGGGAGTACACCGACGTCCCGGCCGGTGACATCGGCGTCGGCGGCCGAGAGATCGGCTACCTCTTCGGCCAGTACAAGCGGATCACCAACCGGTACGAGTCCGGCGTCCTCACCGGCAAGGGCCTCGGCTGGGGCGGCGCACAGGCCCGTACGGAGGCCACCGGCTACGGCACGGTCCTGTTCACCGCCGAGATGCTGCGCAGCCGTGGCGAGTCGCTGGAGGGGCAGACCGTAGCGGTGTCCGGTTCGGGCAACGTGGCCATCTACGCCGTCGAGAAGGCGCAGCAGCTCGGCGCGACCGTGGTGACCTGCTCGGACTCCAGCGGCTATGTCGTCGACGAGAAGGGCATCGACCTCGCCCTCCTCAAGGAGATCAAGGAGGCGGGCCGGGGCCGCGTCTCGGAGTACGCCCAACGGCGCGGCGCGCACGCCCGGTTCGTACCCGGTACGGGGGTGTGGTCGGTCCCCGTGGACGTGGCCCTGCCCTGCGCCACGCAGAACGAACTCCACGAGGGCGACGCGCTGGACCTCGTGCGCAACGGGGTCAAGGCGGTCGCGGAGGGCGCCAACATGCCCACCACCCCGGAGGCGGTCCGGGTGTTCCAGGAGGCGGGCGTCGCCTTCGCCCCCGGCAAGGCGGCCAACGCCGGCGGGGTCGCGACGAGCGCACTGGAGATGCAGCAGAACGCGTCCCGGGACTCGTGGACCTTCGCCCACACCGAGGAGCGGCTCGCCGAGATCATGCGGCACATCCACGACTCCTGCTACACGACGGCGGAGCGCTACGGCAGCCCCGGCAACTACGTGGTGGGCGCGAACATCGCGGGCTTCGAGCTGGTCGCGGACGCGATGCTGGCGCAGGGCCTGATCTGACCGTACGCAGCGAGGCGCCGGCGCCGGTGCGCTCGCCGCCGGAACCGCTACCCCGCGTGGGCGAGGCCGCCAGGTGTGGTCTCCCCCGAGCGGGGGAGCGGGTTGGCTCGCTCGGGTGATTCCCCGTCATGCCTGCTCCGCGAGGGTGGAGTCATGACGCTGAGGATCCTTCACAGCCCCCCGTCCGTCGGTGACACCGAGCGGCCCGTTCCTCGGTGGGCGATGCGCCTGGCCTACGCGCTACCGCTGCTTCTGCTGCCGGCGTGCCTGTGGCGGCTGCCCTTCGCTCTGCACTTCACGATGGGGCAGGAGGCCCAGGAGGGCAGTCTGCCCGCCCTCTGGCTGAGCATCCCGTACGTTCTCGGGCTCAGCGTGCTGACGGAAGTGGTCGCGATCCTGACCATCGGGCTGGTCCGGGGCTGGGGGGAGGTGGCGCCCGTCTGGATACCGGTCATCGGCGGCAGACGCGTCCGGCCGCTGGCGGCCGTCGTCCCCGCCGTGCTCGGAGGCCTGATCCTCACCATTCTGTTCACCGCCGTCCCACTGGGCGACGATCGCGACCTCACCCTGTACGGCGTCATCGACACTGTTCAGTACACCAACGGCGCCTGGGAGGCGCTGGCGACGGTGTGCGGCACCCTCCTCGCCGCTTGGGGGCCCATCACCATCGCTCTCGCGATCGCCTACTACCGGCGTCGAGTCTCCGCCGTCGCCGGGTGAGCACGCCGCCGCCTGCACTCGCGTCCCCCCACGCATCCCCGGTACCGGCCGTCCCCGGTACCGGCCGTCTGTCACGCTACTTCGCCATCAGCAGATCCGCCCGGAGCGCAACGCCCCACCCGTGCCGGGACGGTGCCGCGCTCCTAGGCTGGGACGGTGAGTATCCGAACGACTAACCAGGCCGACGTGATTCCTCTGCGCCCGCTCCCGACGGCGGCCGCCCCGGTGGCCCCGGCTCTGCCCCGGGAACCGCTCTGGCGTGACCTCGTCGGGGAGGTGCTGCGCCGCGAACGCCGGGCACAGGGGCGGACGTTGAAAGACGTTTCCGACGCTTCCCGGATCTCCATGGCGTATCTCTCCGAGGTGGAGCGGGGCCGCAAGGAGGCCTCCTCCGAGGTGCTGGCCGCCGCCGCCCAGGCGCTCGGCCTGAGCCTTGCCGACATCCTGGCGCTGGCGGGGGAGCGGCTGGTCAGCCTCGCGGCGGTCCGCTCCCGGTCCCGTTCGCTCGGGGCGGCCGGCGGGCACCGGTCCGTGCGGTCGACCGGCCCGGCG
>NZ_NTGZ01000240.1 GCF_002551245.1 Streptomyces sp. rh34 | reverse complement strand
AGAGACAGGGATAGGACGTAGAGCCGCTTCCTCTCGGCCGAGACGGCCAGCGGCCCGCCGAAGGCGGCGGGCGCGAGGGCCGCGCCGTCGCCGGCCGGGGCCGCCGAGGCGGCGCGCCGGAAGTCGAAGCCACCGGCCCGGATCTCCTCCACGGCGGTCCGGAAGGCGTCGAGGATGCGGTCCTTGTGGTCCTCGGTGTGGGCCAGCGAGAAGTAGCCCGCGCGCCGCTCCCAGACGAACACACCGTGGTGGGCGAGGAGTTTGAAGAACAGGTTGGTGGTCAGGGTCATCGTGGCCACGTCGCTCGGCGCGACAGGCTCGTACTTGTACATCGAGGCGCAGTGCGACAGCCGTACCGGTACGTCCTCCCGGTCGAACCAGTCGTTCGCCCGGCGCACGAAGTCGTCGGTGAAGCGGTTCAGCGCGGCGATCCGCTCCGCTCCGTCCTCCTTGAGGTTCGTCAGCACCGCCCGGCAGGCCGCCATGGTCAGGGGGTGCTTGCAGAACGTTCCGGCGAAGAAGGTGGTCGGTACGGCGGGCCGGGAGCCGGGGGCGTCGGAGGCGTCGGAGAACGCTCCGCCGTCCACGGCGTCGAGGTACCTCGCGCGGCCGGCCACGATGCCCACGGGCATCCCGCCGCCGACGAGTTTGCCGTACAGCGACATGTCGGACTCGACGCCGAAGTACGCCTGCGCGCCGCCGGGTTCGAGCCGGAAGCCGACGATCATCTCGTCGAAGATCAGGGCGATGCCGTGCTCGGTGCAGATCCGCCGCAGCTCGCGCAGGAAGCCGGCGGGCTGGAGGCCGGGGTTGCGCGACTGCACCGGTTCGACGAGGACGGCGGCGAGTTCGCCGCCGTGCCGGCGGATGCTCTCCAGGGACTCCTCGGCGCCGTAGCGCAGGACGAGGGTGTCCTCGATCATGGCCTGGGGGATGCCGATGGTCAGCGGAACGCTCCCGGTCCCGTCGCTCTCGGCCAGGACGCCGTCGAACCCGCCGTGGTAGGAGTCGGTGAACCGCACGATCCTGTCGCGTCCGCTGACCGCCCTGGCGAGCCGCAGGGACACCATCACGGCCTCGGTGCCGGTGTTGCAGAAGGCGACCCGTTCGGCGCCGGTCATCTCGTGGACCAGTTCCGCGACCTCGCCCGCGACCTTGTTCTGGGGCCCGAGTTCGAAACCGGCCGCCAGTTGGTCCTGGATCGCCTGTACGACGAAGTCGGGCCGGTGGCCGAAGAAGTGGACGCCGTAGCCGATCCCGGTGTCGACGTAGCCGTTGCCGTCCACGTCCCAGAACTCGGCCCCCTCGGACCGGGCGGACACCAGCGGGTAGGCGGTCTCCCGCAGGCTCGGGTCGAAGTTGAGCGAGTTGATCCAGTCCGCCAGACGTTCCCGGTGGGCGCCGGCGTGCTCCTTCGACCCGGTGGTCCTGGCGGTGTAGCGGGCGACGAAGTCGGCGACGAACCGCTGCTGGCGATCGGTGAGCCGGTTCTCCCGCAGCGAGATGTTGTTGTTGTAGGTGCCGACCCTGCGGACCGCCGGGGCCGGGCGGCCGGGGACAAGGTCGCGGGCCCGGTCGTCGGCGTGGTCGTCGGCGTGGTCCGTCTCGGCCCGGTCCACCGACGCGCCATCGGCGCCGGGGCCTGCCGGGGCGGCGCCGCCGAGCACCTGGAGCTGCCGGCGCATGACGTCCAGCTGGGACTGGATCACCGCCTCGATACCGGAGGCGGGCCGGGGCTGCTGAAGCGGCTGGTCCGGCAGGAGTTGCCGGTCCGGCTGATGCGGCTGGGCCGGTACGGCCCGCCGGTCCGGCTCGGGGGACGGCTCCGGCTCCGGGCGGTTGCGCAGGACGAAATCGGCCACCTGCCCCACCGTGTGGAGCGACTCGAAGAAGGTCGTGAGGGGGATGTCGAGGCCGAAGTTCCTTTGGATGCGCTTGCCCAGCTGCACGAGCATGAGCGAGTCGACGCCGAGCGAGAACAACTCCACGCGCCGGTCCAGATCCGTGGCCGCCACACCGGTGACCTGGCTCAGCGCCGTCACGACGACCTCTTCGACCGCCTCCTTCTCCGCGCGGCGGGTCTCCGGAGCGTCGGTGCCGGTCACGGCGGCATCGGAGCTCACGGTTCCGCCCGGCGGGGTGCCGTCGGCAGTGAGGCCCTCGGTTCGGCCGGTCATGGTCGCGCCACCCCTTACGGTGCGGTCTCGGTACCAGGTCCGCTGCCTGTCGAACGGGGTGCGCGGCAGGTCGTGGAGCAGCCGCCCGGGGCCCGCGAGATGGCCGGGGTCCAGTTCGGCGCCCAGTTCCCACAGCCGGCCCGCGGTTTCGAGGAACTGCCGCACGTCGGGCCTGCCCTTGCGCAGGCTCGGCAGGACCACCAGGTCGTCGCCGAACTCCTGGGCCACGAGCCCCCCGAGCGTCGCCGTGGCGCCGATCTCGACGAAGGTCCGGAGCCCCGATCCCACGGCCGAGGCGACGGCGTCCCGGAACCGGACGGGCTCCACCAGGTGGCGGCTCCAGTGGCCGGCGTCGATCGGCGCCCCGGGGACGACCGGCCCGGCGGTCTGCGCGGAGATCCAGGTGATCGACGGGTCGCCGAAGCTCCGGTCGCGGATCAGGTCGTGGAGGCGCTCGGCGGCCGGAGCCATCAGCTCCGAGTGGAAGGGGTGCGACACCTGGAGCCGCTCGGTGAAGACACGTCGGCGGCGCGCGGCCTTCAGCACGGCGGCCAGGCTGTCGGCCGGGCCGGACAGGGTGACGTTCTCCGAGGCGTTCACCGCCGCCAGCGAGACGTCCGGGTGTCCGGCGAGCAGCTCCCGGGCCTGCCGCACGGAGCACAGCAGGGTGGCCATCGCCCCGTCGGCCGAGGACTCCTCGACCACGCGGGCCCGGTGCGCGACCAGTTCGACGGCCTGCTCACGGCTCATGACTCCGGCGAAGCAGGCCGCGGCGTACTCGCCGATGCTGTGGCCGATGACCGCCGCGGGGGTGACGCCCCAGCTCGCCCAGTACCGGGCGAGCGCCAGTCCGACCGCGAAGATCATCGGCTGGGTGTACAGAGGCGAACCGAACCGCTGCGCGGCCTCGTCAGCCTCCCCTGTCTCCTCCGCGAACATGACGTCCAGCACGGAGATTCCGGCGACGCGGCGGAACTCGGCGTCGATCTCGTCCAGTTCGCGCCGGAAGACCTCCGCGTGGGCGTAGAGCTCCCGGGCCATGCCCGGATACTGCGTCCCCTGTCCGGAGAAGACGAACACCGTGTGCGCCGGTCCGTGGCCGGCGTCGGGCGCCGCCTCGGCCGGGCCCGCTTCGGCGGCGGCCCGCAGGTCGTCCGCCGTGGCGCAGACCAGGGCCCTGCGGTGCTTCGCGACGCGCCGTCGGCCCAGGGTGTGCGCGATGTCGTCGAGCTCCGCGCCGACGCCGGCGCTCCAGTCCGCGAGGCCGTTCAGCGCGGTCCGCAGCGCCCCGGCGGACTTCGCGGAGACCGGCAGCAGCCGGGGTGCGCCCGGTACGCCCCCGGGGCGGCGCGGCGCCTTCTCCCCCTCGTACTCGCCCACGATGACATGGGCGTTGGTCCCGCTGACGCCGAACGAGCTGATCCCCGCCAGGCGCGGACCGCCCGACGGCTCCCAGGGAACCTCTTCGGCGACGACCTCGACAGGGGCCTCGTCCCAGTCGATGAGGTGGTTGCCGGTGCGGAAGTGCAGGGTGGCCGGCAGGCGCTTGTTCCGGAGGCAGGTCACGATCTTGCAGAGGGCCGCCATTCCGGCGGCGGACTCCAGGTGCCCCAGGTTCGACTTGACGCTGCCGACTCCGATCTTCTCCGTACGCCCGGCGAAGACCCTGGCCAGGGAGTTGATCTCCTGCGGGTCGCCGATCGGTGTCCCGGAGCCGTGGGCCTCGACGTAGGAGACGTCCTCGATCCCGACTCCCGCCTCGGCCATGGCGTCCTTGATCACCTGGCTCTGGGCCACGCTGCTGGGGACGGTGAAGCCGCCGCTGCGGCCGTTGTGGCTGATCGCCGATCCGTGCAGTACGGCCAGGATGTCGTCGCCGTCGCGTTCCGCGTCCGCCAGCCGCTTGAGGACGACGACCGCGCCGCCCTCGCTCCTGATGTAGCCGTCCGCGCCGTCGTCGAAGCTGCGGCACCGGCCCGACGGCGCGAGCGCGCCGAGCCGTGACCACGACAGGTGTCCCTCGGGGCTGAGGATCAGGTTCACGCCTGCGGCGACGACCAGGTCGCAGCCGCCGTGCCGCAGTTCCCGGCCGGCCAGGTGCAACGCGTACAGCGAGGAGGAGCACGCGGTGTCGATCGCCATGCTGGGGCCGGTGAACCCGAAGGTGTAGGAGATGCGTCCGGCGGCGGCGTTCGCCATATTGCCGGTGTACGTGTACGCCTCGTGGGAGTAGCCGAGGTTCCGCCCGACCTGGCTGTAGTCGTTGTTGTAGATACCGACGAAGGTGCCGACCCGGCCGGTGGAGCCCGCCGCGTACGGGTCGAGGCCGGCGTCCTCGAACGCCTCCCAGGTCAGTTCGAGGAGCAGCCGCTGCTGCGGGTCGATCAGCTCGGCCTCGCTCGGCGAGATGCCGAAGAAGCCCGGGTCGAACCGGTCGATGTCGCGCAGGTAGCCCCCTTGGGTGGTCGTCACCTCGGTGAGGTCCAGCGGGCTGTGCGCCCACCGGTCGGCGGGGACCGGCTCCACCACGTCGATCCGCTCGCTCAGCACCTGCCAGAGCTCTTCGCGGCTTCCGATGCCGCCGGGGAGCCGCATCCCCATCCCGACCACCGCGACCGGGCCGGACGACGGGGCCGGAGCGGGAGCGGGAGCGGCCTGGTCCCGGGCCGCGCGGTCCGCGCTGCGCGTCCGGGGGGCCTCGGCATTCTCGACGCCGGCGCGGGCGGCGATCGTACGCCGGAGCTCGTCGACCAGCGCGGCGGGCGCGGGGTGGTCGATGACGCAGGTGCTTTCGAGCCGGACTCCGAGCCGGCGTTCGAGCTTGGCCTGGAGGGCGACCAGCCGGACCGAGTCGAGGCCGAGGTCGAACAGGTTCGCCTCGCGCAGGGCCGGGTCCAGGGCGGTGCCAGGAGCCCGGCCGCCCTCCAGCTCGCCGACGATGCCGTCGACGATCGCATCGACCAGCTGGTGGTCGGCCCCACCCGGACCGGCCGCGGCGGTCGAGGAGAAGGGGGCGGCGGGGACGGCCGTGCCCGGACCGGTGGCGGTCGGGCCGCCCGCCCCGCCGGACTCCGGCAGCTCCCGATCCCAGTCGACCGGCACCCCGTGCACCCAGGCTTCCGCCAGCGAGGCCACGAAGCGGGCCGGGCCCTGCTGGTCGCGGCGGAGCGTGCCGATCACCGGCACACCGCGGCCGGCGGCGGCCACGATCTCGTTCATCGGGCGGACGAGCCCCGGGTGCGCGCTGAGTTCGAGCAGTGCACCGTGGCCGTCGGCGAGGACGGCGCGGGCCGCCTGCTCGAACATCACCGGGCTGCGGAGGTTGCGGTACCAGAACCCGGCGTCCAGCTCACGGGTGTCCAGCCGTCCGCCGGTGGTGCTGGAGTAGAAGGGCAGGTGCGTCGGCCGCGGGGCGACGTCGCCGAGTGAGGCGAGCAGGGCCTCGCGCTGCGGCTCGACGCGCGGCGAGTGCGCGGGGAAGTCGACGGACAACTTCTGGGCGTAGGTCCCCTCGTCGCGCAGTTCCTCGACGATGCGGTCGACGACCCGTCCGGCTCCGGCGATCACCACCGACCGGGGCGCGAACACCCCGGCGACGTCGACGGCGTCCGACGCGTCGGCCCCGGGAGCACCGAAGCGGGCCTCGACCTCGGCGACGGTCAGCCCGACCATCGCCATGCAGCCCTGGCCCACCATCGGGACGTGCGCCCGGCTCCACAGCGCCGCGACACGCGCGGCCTCGTCGAGGGGCAGCGCGCCCGCCACCTGTGCCGCGGCGATCTCGCCGAGGCTGAAGCCCGCGACGGCGCCCGGCTCGACCCCGTGGGAGCGCCACAGTTCGGCGAGCGAGACCATGATCGCGAAGAGCACGGGTTCCACGACGGCGGGCGACCACAGCTCCGGAGCCCACTCCTCGGCCTTCAGGACATCGACGAGGGAGAAGTCGACGTGCGGGGCCAGGGCGTCGGCGCACTCGCCCATCCGCCGGGCGAAGACCGGGGAGGCCGCCAGCAGTCCGGCGCACATGCCCGGGAAGACCGCGCCCTGCCCGGGAAAGACGAACACCGGGCGCACCTCGTCCGCGGCCACGCCCCGCACCGCCCGGGGGCTCGCGCACCCCTCGGCCACGGCGGCCAGCGGTTCGAGCCAGGCACCGCCCGACGGGAGCAGCACGGCCCGGTGGGTGGCGGCCGACCGGGCCGAGGCCAGGGATTCCGCCGCTTCGCGGGGGCCGGCCGTGCCGTGCTCGACCCGCTGCCGCAGCCGGGCGGCGCGGTCGCGCAGGTCCTGTCCGCTCGGTGCGCTCAGGAGCCATGGCCGTGTCATCGGCACAACCCCCCGTACCGGGTGCCGACCTGAAAGCCCACGATGTACATCGCTCCCCGCCTAACCCTTCCTGGCGAATGTGGTGAGACCGAAATCAGCGATCAGCGTCTGCTGCACCTGTGAGGTTCCCTCGATGATTTCCAGGATCTTCGCCTCCCGGAAAAGGCGTTCGGCGGGAAATCCGTTCCAGCACCCGTTTCCGCCGAGTACCTGGACCGCGTCGGATGTGACACGGGCCGCGACGGTCGAGGAGAAGTATTTGGCGACGTTCGTCGCCGCGACCGCTTCCGGGCTGCGTTCGACGCGTAACCGGCCCGCCCTCCGGCAGAGTTCCCGTGCGGCGGACACCTGGGTGACGGCGTCCGCGATCATTTTCTGCACCAGTTGGAACGAACCGATCCTGCTGCCGAACTGTTCGCGGCGCGCCGCGTGGGTGCACATCTCCTCCAGAGCCGCCTGCGCGATCGCGACCCCCGCCCAGGCGATGCTGTAGCGCCCGCGGAACAGTGCCGGGTTGACGACGAAGGCGAATCCGGCCCCGATTCCGGAAACGAGGTTCTCGGCCGGTACCTCCACCGCGGAGAACACGACCTCGGCCATGTGTGTGGCCCGGTTTCCGAGCATGCCCGACATCGGCCTGATCTCGACCCCGGGTGTGTCCCGGTCGACGAGGAAGGCGCTGATGACGCCGTTGTCCGTCGCGAAGACGAGGAAGACGTCGGCGATGCCCGCGAAGGAGATCCACTTCTTGTGGCCGTCGAGGACGAAAGCGTCGCCCTTCCTGAGGTAGCGGGTGGACATGGACGCGGCGTCGGAGCCCGCGTCGGCCTCCGACAGCGCGAAGCACGCGATCCGCCGACCGCTCGCGAGGTCACGCAGGTACTTCTCCTTGATCCGCCGGGAGGCCCGGTCCGCCAGCGTCTCGGCGACCAGGGAGGTGTGGACGGTCAGCAGGGCCCGCGTGGAGGCGCACGCCTTGCCGATCACCTCGGTGAGATCGCCGTACGCGAGCGGGGACAGGCCGAGGCCTCCCCACTCGATCGGCACGGTCGCCCCGAGGAACCCCGCGTCCGCCATCTGTTCGATCACCTCGCGCGGAAGGTGTTCGGTGCGGTCGAACTCCGCTGCGCGCGGTGCCAGTTCGGCGGCGAACGCGGCGGCGCGCTCCACGGCGGTGGCGGCGGGCCGGTCATCCACGGGGTGCCGCCCTCAGCTCGTCGACCATCTGCACCATCCGGTCGACCGAGCTGAACCGCCGCAGGCTGAGGAAGTCGTCAGGGACCTCGACGCCGAAGGTCCTCTCGATGTGGTCCAGCAGCTGCATGGCGAAGATCGAGGTGACGAACCCCTTGTCGAAGATGTTGTGCTCGTCGAGCAGTTCGACGTCGTCCAGCGCGGTGATGTTCTTCCGGACGTAGTCCCGGATGCTCGCGCGGACGTCCACGCCGGAGGCCTCGTCCACCGAAGGTCCGCTGTCATGCATCGATGTCCACCTTCACGTGGTCGGGGTAGTCGCGGACGATCGCGAGATCGTTCTCGAAGAGGTGGTCGGCGCCGTCCCGGGAGACGACGCGGAAGTTCGCCAGCTGGTACGTGAGCAGCATCTGGCGGTTGCGGTCGGTGCGCCGGAACCTGGCGAAGAGGCGGACGCCGTTCGCCGCCGCCTCCTTGACCAGGAACTGCAGCAGTACGGTTCCGACGCCCTTGGAGACCGTCCGGCAGGACATCAGCAGCAGTGCGATCGTCCACCGGTCCCCGGACTTCTCGACGAGCGCCATCCCGATCTTTCCGTAGGAGCCGTAGCGGTCGGTCAGCTCACAGACCCACAGGTCGTGGTCCGGATCGGGGATGAGCTCGTCGAGTTCGTCGTACGAGTAGGGGATGCCCGTCGAGTTGAGCTGGCTGGTGCGGTGGGTCAGCTCCTCCAGCCGCATCAGGTCGCCCTCGCGGGCCCTGGAGATGGCGAGCACCATGCCGAGGTCGTTCAGGAACGCGTCGCGGGGCCCCTCGAAGGCGAGTTCGGACCGCTCACGCCGCTCGTCCTGCTGGTACATCAGCCGGCGCCGCCGCGCGTCCTCGGTGACGTGCGCGGGGGACAGTCGGGGCAGCCCGGGGAGGAGGAGGCGGTCGGCCGCGTCGATCGTCTCGACCTCCGGGTGGACGAAGGCGACCTCGTCGCGTTCGAATTCCTGGTCGTCGATGAAGACGAAGGTGTCCAGCCCGATGTTCAGCCTCTTCTGAAGCTCCGTGATGGAGCTGGACTTGCTGTTCCAGTTGATCTGCGGATAGAGGAAGTATTCGGCGATGCCCAGCTCTTCGAGTTTCCGGAAGGCGTCGTCGTGATGGTTCTTGCTCGCTATGGACTGCAGGATGCCGCGCTCGTCCAAGGTCTTGATGGTCTCGATGACCTGAGATTCCACGACGACTTCGTCACCCGCGGAAAGGGTTCCTCGCCAGAGCGTGTCGTCCAGATCCCAGACAACACATTTCGCCATTTTCATCAGACACCACTCCCCCACAGCGAACTACGGTTCGTCACACGGCTTTTGTCGGTCAGCGAGAAGCGTCGTAGGTATAGAATCCCTGTCCGCTCTTACGGCCGACCGTCCCGGCGTCCACCATTCTTTTCAACAGGGGGCAGCACCGGAATTTCGGGTCCTGCATGCTCTCGTAGAGCACCTGCAGCGAGGCGACGACCGTGTCCAGGCCGATCAGGTCCGCCGTGGCCAGGGGCCCCATCCTGTGGCCGTAGCCAAGGGTGAATATCGCGTCGATCTGCTCGGGTTCGGCGACCCCCTCCTGGACGAGGAACGCCGCCTCGTTCATGAAGAGGTGGGACAGCCGGTTCGAGACGAATCCCGGCGAGTCGCGCACGAGGACCGGCCGCTTCCCCAGCGCGCCCACGAACGCCTCGGCCTGCTGTGCCGTCGCGTCGGACGTGCGGTGCCCCCGCACGAGTTCGACGCACTCGATGAGTGGCACGGGGTTCATGAAGTGCATGCCGATGACGTTCTCGGGACGCGCGGCGAGGGCGGCGATCCTCGTGATCGAGACGCAGCTCGTGTTGACCGCGATGAGGGCGCCCTCCGCGCAGACCGCGCGCAGCTCCCGGTGGACCTGCTCCTTGACGGCGACGTCCTCGACGACGTTCTCCACGATCCAGTCGGAGCCGGCGAGCGCGGCCGGGCTGTCGGCGGTCCGGATCCGGCCGGCGATCCCCTGGTCCTTCCACCGGGGCTCGTCCGGGGCCATCAGCCGGTATCGCCGCACCAGGGCGCGCAGGTCACGGGCCGCCGTCGACAGGACCTCCGGGTCGTGGTCGCAGAGCACCACGTCGTACCCCTGGGCGGCACAGGTGACGGCGACGTCCTTGCCCATCACCCCGGCGCCGATGATCCCCACCTCTGGCATCGCGGTCACCCCCGCCGACGGGCGGTAGTGGCGGCGGCGGACGGGTTGCGGGCCGGGCGTCGCCCGCAGGCCGACGTGGGTGCGGGCAGGCGCGCACCGTCCCCCGAATGGACGATCATGGTTCCCCCGAGTTGCTGGTTGTACGATCAACATCGTCTGGGGAAGCTCGGCTGGGAACCCCTACTCGGAAGATAGGGGCCCCGGTTCACACGCCCCCGCCCCGCCGCGTCCGCCCCTTGGGGCCTACGCCCATTCGGCGTCGCCCGCCCGCGCGGGATCGTCGGACACCCCCTAAGGGGTGTCGGCGCTCCGCTGGTCGATGCCACCGGTCAACAGCGGGATCAGCGCCGCGCGTCCGGGCACGTCGAGCTTCCGGTAGATCCGGGTGAGGTGCTGTTCGACGGTGCTCATCGTGATGAAGAGGTTCTTGCCGATCTCCCGGTTGGTGTGGCCGCGGGCGGCCAGCGTCGCGACCTTCCGCTCGGCCTCGGTCAGCGCGTCGGCCTGTGCCGCCGGGGGCTTCGGGGGGCCGTCCGACTCGCCGGAGAAGGGCTTCTCCGGCAGGAGCTGGACGCCGCAGGATCGTGCCAGCGCGAGGGCTCTGGTCTGGGCGGCCTTCGCCTCGTCCGCGGAGCCGGTCAGGTCGTAGGCGCGGGCCAGCGCACGGAGGGAATGGGCGACCTCCACCAGGTCGCCGCTGTCGCCGAGCGAGCGGACCGACTCCTCCAGCATCACCGGCCGGTCCTGGAGCGGGCTGATCGAGGCCAGCACCCGCAGGGCCCGCCCCCAGGTGTGGGGCGCGTCCCGGCCGGCTCGGCCCAGCTCCATCTCGGCGAGCGAGCGGGCCATCCGGTGGTTGCCCAGCATGATCTGGGCCTCCGCCGCACCGGTGCGCCACGCCGCGAGGTCCGGCAGGTCCACCCCACGCAGGAGCATCAACTGCCCGCACCGGAAGAGCATGTCCAGGGCCTCGTCCGGCTGTCCGCGCGCGATCTTGTACTGCCCCGCGGCCCAGAGGAGCCGCAGCCCGAAGTCGGTCTCCAGCAGTGGCTCCGCCGCGGCCGACCGCAGGTGGTCCTCGGCGCGGGCCAGTTCGCCCATCGCGGTGTTCGCCGCGCCCCCGACCGACAGCGGGCCCGCCAGTGCCGGTCCCCACTCCCGCGCGGGAAGCATCCGCAGGGCCGCGTCGATCATCGCGGCGGCCTCGCGGACCTCACCGCGGCGCCGCTTGGCCTCGGCCCGGCGGACGAGGCGCCCCGCCTCCCCGGCGAGGGCCTGGCGGCGCCCGGCGACGGTCGGCGACTCA
>NZ_NTGZ01000024.1 GCF_002551245.1 Streptomyces sp. rh34 | reverse complement strand
AGCTCGCGGGAAGCGCGGCGCGGGCGGGACCCGGCGGCCCGAGGGCGGGCCGGGCCCGGGAGCCTACTTCAGACCGATCTTGTCGCAGTCGGCCTTGTACTTGGCCGAGCAGATCTCGTCCAGCGTCCAGATGCCGTCCTTGATGACGGTGTCCTTGATGTTGTCCTTGGTCAGCGAGACGACCGGGACGAGGACCGTCGGGATGCCCTTCGCCGTGGCGCTGTCGACCTTCGAGGTGGCGATGGAGTCGAGCTTCTCGCCCTTGGCGAGGGCGACGGCCATCTCCGCGGCGACGATGCCCTCGGCCGGGTAGGACTTGTAGACGCTCATGAACTGCTCACCGGAGACGATGCGCTGCACACCCGCCAGTTCGGCGTCCTGGCCGGTGACCGGGGGGAGCTTCGGCAGACCGGCGGCCTTGAGGGCGGTGATGATGCCGCCCGCCATGCCGTCGTTGGCGGAGTAGACGCCGTCGATCTTGTCCTTGCCGAGCGCGGTGATCGCCGCTTCCATGTTGGCGTTGGCGTTCTCCGGCTTCCACTCCTTGGTGTCGTACTCCTTGCCGTACTTCACCTTGCCGTCGAGGACCGACTTGGCGCCCTTCTTGAAGAGCGCGGCGTTCGGGTCGGTGATCGCGCCGTTCATCATCACGATCGTGCCGCCGTCGGCCTTGTCGCCCAGGGCCTCCAGCAGGGCGGTGCCCTGGGCCCGGCCGACCTCTTCGTTGTCGAAGGAGGTGTACGCGTCGATGGGACCCTCGGCGAGACGGTCGAAGGCGACGACGGGGATGCCCTCGTCCTTGGCCTTCTTGACGCTGTTCGCGATCGCCTTGGCGTCCACCGCGCCCAGGATGAGCGCGTCGACCTTGTTGGTGATCATGGTGTCGACCTGCTGCGACTGCGTGTTCGCGTCCTGCTTGGCGTTGGCGTAGACGACCTCCGCCTTGCCGCCGGTGAGCTCGCTGATCTTCTTCTCGATGATCGGCCGGTCGAACTTCTCGTAACGGGCCGTCTGGTTCTCGGGGAGGAGCAGACCTATCTTCAGGTCGTCGCCCTTCTTCTCCGAGCTCTGCTCGGCCTTGTCACCGGACTCCTTGGCGCTTCCGCAAGCGGCCAGCGAGACCGCCATCGTGGTGGCGGCAACGGCAACGGCGGCACGACGCATACGCGTGTTCATTCTCGAACCTCCCTGACGAGGCCGCGACGTTGCGGCCGAGGTGGCTGGAAGTCAACTCGGCCCCAGCGTCAGCGTCAAGGAGTAAATCCTTAACGAGATGACAACGGTGCCATTCGTTATCTAAGTGAAGGCAGGAGTCGCCGCAGGGAAGGTGCTCTCCAAAAGGGTTGAATCCCCCATCTCGCTGAGCACCAGGGCGAGTGCGCCCAGTACCTCGGCACGCCCGCCGAGCGCGCCGGGCAGCACCGAGAGCTGCCGGGCGGCGCTCGGGATCGCGTAACGCGACACGGAGTCCCGTATGGGTCCCAGGACCAGCTCCCCGGCCTCCGCCAGCGAGCCGCCGAGCACGACGCGGCTGGGGTTGAGCAGATTGCACAGGTTGGCCACGCCGCTGCCTATGTGGCGGCCCACGTCGCCGATCACCCGGCGGCAGCCGGGATCGCCCTCCCGCGCCAGCTGGACCACCCGCTCCATGGTGAGCCCGGGGCCGTGGCTGGGCTGGAGCAGCGGCAGGACGTAGCGGGCGGCGGTGAAGGTCTCCAGGCAGCCGCGGTTGCCGCAGCGGCACACCGGGCCCGACTCGTCGAGCGTGATGTGCCCGATCTCGCCGGCCGTGCCGCCGGGGCCCCGGTAGATGGTCCCGTCGATCACCAGGCCGGCGCCGACGCCGCTGGCCACCTTGATGTACGCGAGGTCCTTGACGCCCCGTCCGCTCCCCCAGACCAGCTCGCCCAGCGCCCCGAGATTGGCGTCGTTGTCGACGTACACGGGCACGCCGAGGCGGCCGGAGAGCTCCTCGCTGGGGTTGATGCCCGTCCAGCCCGGCAGGATCGAGGTGGAGCCCAGGGTGCCGGACTCGACGTCGATGGGGCCGGGCACGCCGAGACCGATGCCGATCACCTTGTCCGGGCCGATCCCGGTGGCCGCGATCAGCCGCTTGACCAGCACCTCCGCCCGGTCGAAGCCCTCGGCGGACGAGGCGTCGACGTCCAGCGGCTCGGACTCCTCGGCGAGCACCTGGTGGGCGAGGTTACCGACGGCGACGCGCAGATGCGTATGGCCGAAGTCGACGCCGATGACGATGCCCGCGTCGCCGCTGAGCGAGACGCTGCGGGCCCGTCGGCCACCCGCCGAGGTGGGAGTGACCTCGACCGTTCCGCCGTCCTTCAGCTCCCGGACGATATTGGAGACGGTGGCCGCGGAGAGCCCGGTGCTCCGGGCGATCTCCGCCTGGGTGAGCGATCCCGCCATCCGTACGGCGCGTACGACCCGCTCCAGATTGGCCCTGTGCAGCGATGTCTGCGACCCGGGAGTCTCCATCGACTCATCCACTCCTGCCCTTGGCGGGCGGTCCGGCAGGACCGCCCCGGCCGGGGCCGCAGCGATGAGACCCCGGCTTCCTCCAACATGTGAACTCTAAGCTGACCGTTCGGGGGTGCCTCCCGTCAAGACCTGAGCACCCGTGCGCACCGCGACGGCCCGGTGCCCCGGCGGAGGGATTCCGCCGGGGCACCGGGCCGTACGCGAGGGACGAGCTACTTCAGGGCGCCCGCCGTCAGGCCGGAGACGACCTGACGCTGGAAGATGATGTACGCCGCCAGCACAGGCAGCATCGCGATCACCAGGCCGGCGAAGAGGCCGGAGTAGTCGCCCTTGTAGCCCTGGCTGGACGCCAGCTCCACCAGGCCCTGGGCCAGCACCCGCTTCTCCGGGTCGGTGTTCAGCACCGTGGGCAGCATGTACTGGTTCCACTGCCCCAGGAAGTTGAAGATGCCGACGCTGATCAGGCCGGGCTTGGCCATCGGCAGCATGACCTGGAAGAACGTGCGGGTGTGCGAGGCCCCGTCGATGATCGACGCCTCCGCCACCGAGGTCGGCAGCGTCCGGAAGAACGAGGTCAGGAAGAACACGGTGAACGGCAGCGAGTACGCGATGTACACGAGGATCAGGCCGTGGATCGTGTTCAGCATCCCCATGTTGTCCATGACGTAGAACAGGGGGACCAGCGCCAGCATGATCGGGAAGCTCATGCCGCCGACGAACAAGAAGTAAATGAACCGGTTGCCCGGGAACTCGAAGCGGGCGAGCACATAGGCGGCCATGGACCCGAGGACCAGGGTGCCCGTGAGCGACCCGCCCACCACCAGGATGGTGTTCAGGAAGTACTCGCTCATGTGGGCCTGGCTCCAGGCCCGGCCCCAGCTGTCGAAGTTCAGTGAGCTGGGCAGCGACCACGGGGTGTTGAAGATGTCCGCGTCGGTCTTGAACGAGGACATCACCGCCCAGAACAACGGCAGGACGACCATGATCGCCCACAGGATCAGCACCCCGTGCGAGAAGACGTTGAGGACCTGGCCCTCGCTCTTCTTCGCGGGGGCGGGCGCGCCCTTGCCCACCGGCCCGGTGCGCTGGGCCGGAACCTTCGCCGCGTCGGCGTCGGCGGGGCCGGAGGGCCCGGTGGGAGGGGTGTCAGTGGTCTTCATCAGAACTCCAGCCGCTCGCGCCGGCCCACCCGCATGACGATGGCGGCGAACGCCAGCGTCACGAGGAGCAGGGCGACACCGATCGTGGTCGCGTAGCCCGCCTGTCCGTCACGGAACGCCGACTGGTACACGTACAGCGGCAGGACGGTGGTCGAGTAGTCGGGCCCGCCGGGACCGACGCTCATGATGTGGACGATCGCGAAGCCCTCGGCGCCGAGCGCCAGGATGCCCATGTAGACCCACCCGGACTGGACCGTGTCCCACAGCAGGGGCAGCGTGATCCGGAAGAAGGTCGTGAAGCGGCTCGCCCCGTCCAGCAGGGCGGCTTCGTAGAAGTCCTTGGGGATGGAGGCCATGCCCGCGGAGAACAGCACCACGAAGAAGCCGGTCGTGCACCAGACGAGGACCGCCATGATGCACCACAGGGCCAGCTGCGGATCGCCCAGCCAGTCCGGTACGTCGCTGATCCCCACGGCCTTGAGCGTGCCGTTGATCATGCCCTGGGCCGGGTCGAAGGCGAACTGGAACAGGATGGCCACGATCGCGATCGAGAGCACCTGCGGGAAGAAGTACGCGATCTTGTAGAAGCCCGAGCCCCGTACGCCGGCGATGGCGGCGTCCTTACGGCGCCGCCCGCCCACGTTGAGCATGAAGGCGAAGAAGAGTGCGAGCCCCAGCGTCACCAGCGGCAGCAGCACGGCCAGCAGCACACTGTGCTGCAGTGATTTCCAGAAGATGTCGTCATCGAGCATCTTGGTGTAGTTGTCGAACCCGACCATCTTGAAGTCGGGACTCAGCCCCGTCCAGTCCGTGAACGAGTAGTAGATGGACTGGATGAAGGGCCAGATGACGAAGATGACGTACAACGTCATCGGGACCACCAAGAACCCGATTATGAACCGGTATTTACCGTGTTGCATCGTTACCGACTCCGACCTTCCCGTGCTGCCCGCCGCTGGTGACGCGTGGTCACTGGTGCTTGAAGTGCTTGATGGACTGGTCCTTGGCGGTCGCGTCGGCGAAGGCCTGGATCTTCTTGATGGTCTCGGCCGGCTTGGCGCGGCCGGCCATCATCTCGCCGAGCGCGGCGACGCCGATCTGCTCCTTCTGGAGCTTCACGTACCAGTCCTGCAGGCGGGGGTTGACCACGTTGGTGCCGGCCTTCTCCAGCGCGGCGACACCGGACTTCAGGCCGTCGGACAGCTCGATGCCGTCCGTGCCGCCGTTGAAGGCGGAGAGCGACTTGGTGCTGCTGGTGAAGGACTTCGAGGAGGCCTCGCTGAGCATGATGCGCAGCTGCTCCATGCCGCCGGCGGGGTTCTTCGCCTTGCTCGGGACGATGAACGGCTCGCCGCCGGACGCCCACAGCGTGCCGAAGGGCAGCTTGTCGGAGGAGTCGAGGCTGGAGGGAGCGCCCACGGACAGCTTGAAGTCCTTGGGGATGATCGCCGCTTCCTCGTTCTCGACCCAGGAGCCGTTCGGGATGAACAGCGCCTTGCCGCGGGCCCACGCGCCCTGGGAACCGCGGTGGTCCAGACCCGGGGTGCCCTTGAGGATGTAGCCCTTGGCGACGAGCTCGTAGTACGCCTCGAAGGCCGCCTTGACCGCGGGGTGCTCCCAGGCCTTCGGCTCCAGGTTGTCGATCGCGTCGAGGACCTCGACGCCGCCGATCTTGGCGATGAAGGGGTACAGCGAGAAGGGGAGGTAGTAGGGGTGCTTGCCGGGGTAGGTCCAGCCGGCGATGTCCTGCTTCTTCGCCTTCGCGCAGAGCGCGAGCATGTCGTCCCACGTCTCCGGGTACGTGGCGTCGAGCTTCTCCAGCGCGGTCTGCGAGTACCAGACGCCGTAGACCGTGTACGCGTAGTACATGATCCAGACCTGCTCGCCGTCGAACTGGCCCATCTCGATGATGCCGGGCCGCAGGGTGTCGCGGACCTTCTTGGCGGGGTCGTCGATGGAGGGGGCGTCGAGCAGCGGGGTCAGGTCGGTGAGCTGCTTCTTGCCGACCAGGACGCCCATGTCCATCTGCTGGGCACCGGAGTTGTCGATCAGGTCCGGCGGGGTACCACCGTTGAACCGCGGCTGAAGAACCGACTGGATCTTCTGCGTCGCGGAGAACTTGACCTTCGCGTCAGGATAGGTCTTCTCGTAGACGGCCTTGGCGTCCTCGGCGTACTTGGTGCCGAAGCCACCGTCGAAGATGACGATCTCCAGCGGTGCGCTGCCGTTGACGGCCAGCGGGTTCTTCTCGGTCTTTTCGCCCTTTTCGACCTTGTCGTCGCTGCCGCTGTCGCCGCTCGCGCAGGCGGACAGGAAGCTCATCGTCGGAACAGCGATCAGGCCGAGTGCGGCAGAACGCTTGATCAGATCGCGACGGCCAAGGCCCTCATTGTTGTGGGCGGAGGTGGATCCCATGCTCAAGTCCTCGCCTTCTCCAGGACTCAGGCGGTGTACCGGTCACCCGTCGAAAATTCGCCTAGGCGAAGGGCCCCGCCACCGCGGTCAGTTGCGCTTGGGTCATGCGGATAAACAGATGTACCGGACGGGCCGGTGCAGTGGGGATGCCGGGAGACCGTACAGCGAGGACACCTCTGGCGTCCTCGCAACCGTCTCTGTTTCCCCCGTGCGCACGTCCGCGCGAAGCGGCTGTGCGGGTGCCGACAGGTATAGTCCACTTGTCGCCAACTGAGCAAGATCGAAAGCAGGTTTGGGCGGCAGTCTTTCCCGAGTTGAGACCTCACGGATACCTCGGCACCCCGCGCCCTCCTCCCGCGGCGGCTATTTCCCCATTCCGGCCGATTCGCCGACGAGCCCCGCGACAACACCCTTGACACGTCCAGCCACTTGGATCCCTACTGGACCTTGCATCCCGCTTGACAACGTTGTCCACGCATTTTCCCGGGGAGGAACGGCTCGGCATGCAGCCACCACGCGGCCTCGATCACGGATCCGACAAGGCCCCTCACGCGGTCCCCCGCCCGGCTTCCCGCCGGAGACGGACCCCCACAGCAGCCGCCCTGGCGGCATCCCTCGCCCTGGTGGTGATCGCCCCGGCGGTCGCCACCGCTCAGCCCTCCTCACCGGACCGGAAACCGCCCGGCGACCGGACGTTCAGCACCTCGTTCGAGGCGGACGAGAAGCAGCCGGACTGGCGCAGCACCGTCGAGGAGGGCCCCGACGGTGAGGAACGCTCCTCCGGCGTCGACGGGGGCTTCTCCTCCGGCATACCGGGCAATGTCACCGACCGGGTGACGGAGCTGCGCGCGAGCGCCGAGAACACCGCGGGCGGCGAGGTCAAGGAGAACCTCGTCGACGTCGAGCCGGGCTCCAAGTGGCTGACGTTCAAGCCCACCGGCTGGGTCGAGTTCGATCTGGACGAACCCGTCAAGGTCGTGACGTACGCCCTCACCTCGGCCAACGACCACGCCGAACGCGACCCGAAGGACTGGACGCTCAAGGGCTCGGCGGACGGCAAGGAGTGGACCGACCTCGACACCCGCGCCGGCGAGACCTTCGCCAAGCGGCACGAGACGAAGACGTACGACTTCTCGGGCGGCACCGCCTACCGGCACTTCCGGCTGGAGATCACCGCGAACAACGGCGCGTCGGACGCGCTCCAGCTCGCCGACGTTCAATTCTCGAACGGTGACACCTCCGCACCGGTGCCCGAGGAGATGCGCAGCCAGCCCGACCGCGGCCCCTCCGGATCCCCCACCGCGAAGTCCGGCGCGGGATTCACCGGAAAGAAGGCACTGCGTTACGCGGGCACCCACACGCCCGACGGACGCGCCTACTCGTACAACAAGATCTTCGACGTGAACACGGCCATCACCAAGGACACCGAACTGTCCTACCTGGTCTACCCGCAGATGGGCGAGACGGACCTGAACTACCCCGCCACGCACGTCGCGGTGGACCTGGCCTTCACCGACGGCACGTACCTGAGCGAGCTGAAGGCCACCGACAGCCACGGCGGGCCGCTGACACCGCAGGGCCAGGCGGACGCCAAGCGCCTCTACGTCAACCAGTGGAACAAGGTCGCCGCCCGCCTCGGCACGGTCGCCGCGGGCAAGACGGTCGACCGGATCCTGGTGGCGTACGACTCCCCCAAGGGTCCGGCGAAGTTCCAGGGCTGGATCGACGACATCACGATCGCCCCGAAGAAGCCCGAGAAGCGCAAGGCGCATCTGTCGGACTACGCGCTGACGACCCGCGGCACCAACTCCAGCGGCGGCTTCTCGCGCGGCAACAACATTCCGGCCACGGCCGTGCCGCACGGCTTCAACTTCTGGACGCCGGTCACCAACGCGGGCACCACCAGCTGGCTGTACGACTACCACCGGGGCAACAACGCGGACAACCTCCCGACGCTCCAGGCCTTCGCCGCGAGCCATGAGCCGAGCCCCTGGATGGGCGACCGGCAGACCTTCCAGCTGATGCCGTCGGCCGTGAGCGGCACCCCGGACGCGTCCCGGAGCGCCCGCGCGCTGCCGTTCCGGCACGAGAACGAGACGGCGAAGCCGCACTACTACGGCGTCACGTTCGAGAACGGCCTCAAGGCCGAGATGACGCCGACCGACCACGCGGCCCGGATGCGGTTCACCTACCCGGGCAAGGACGCGAGCCTGGTCTTCGACAACGTCACGAACGACGGCGGCATCACCCTCGACCCGAAGACCGGTTCCTTCTCCGGCTACTCGGACGTCAAGAGCGGCCTGTCCACCGGGGCGACCCGGATGTTCGTGTACGGCGTCTTCGACGCGCCGGTCACCGACAGCGGCAGGCTGAAGGGCGGCGGGGGCGACGACGTCACCGGCTTCTTCCGCTTCGACGCGGGCAAGGACCGCACCGTCAACCTGCGGCTGGCCACCTCGCTGATCGGCGTCGACCAGGCGAAGCGGAACCTGGCGATGGAGATCCCGGAGTCCACCTCCTTCGAGCGCATCCAGCGCAAGGCGCAGAACGCCTGGGACGACATCCTGCGGACGGTCGAGGTCGAGGGCGCCGACGCGGACCAGCTGACCACCCTCTACTCCAGCCTCTACCGGCTCTACCTCTACCCGAACTCCGGCCACGAGAAGGTGAAGGGCAAGAACAGGTACGCCAGCCCCTTCTCCAAGGCGACCGGTGAGAACACCCCGACGCGGACGGGCGCGAAGATCGTCGACGGCGAGGTGTACGTCAACAACGGCTTCTGGGACACCTACCGCACGACGTGGCCCGCCTACTCCTTCTTCTCCCCGAAGAAGGCCGGCGAGCTGGTGGACGGCTTCGTCCAGCACTACAAGGACGGCGGCTGGACCTCGCGCTGGTCCTCCCCCGGCTACGCGGACCTGATGACCGGCACCAGCTCGGACGTGGCGTTCGCCGACGCGTACGTCAAGGGCGTGAAGTTCGACGCCGAGGCGGCGTACGAGGCGGCGCTCAAGAACGCCACCGTGGCCCCGCCGTCCTCGGGCGTCGGCCGCAAGGGTCTTGAGACCTCGGTCTTCACCGGGTACGCGGACACCGCCACCCACGAGGGCCTGTCCTGGTCGCTGGAGGGTTACGTCAACGACTACGGCATCGCCCGGATGGGCGAGGAGCTGTACAGGAAGACGAAGAAGGCCCGGTACAAGGAAGAGTCCGAGTACTTCATGAACCGGGCGCAGAAGTACGTCAAGCTCTTCGACGACAAGGCCGGATTCTTCCAGGGCAAGAAGCCGAACGGTGACTGGCGCCTGCCCTCCGGCAGTTACGACCCGCGTGTCTGGGGCTACGACTACACGGAGACCAACGGCTGGGGCTACGCCTTCACCGCCCCGCAGGACAGCCGGGGCCTGGCCAACCTGTACGGCGGCCGGGACGGGCTCGGCAAGAAGCTGGACACGTACTTCTCGACGCCGGAGACGGCCGGCCCGGAGTTCGTCGGCAGTTACGGCGGCGTCATCCATGAGATGACCGAGGCGCGTGACGTGCGGATGGGCCAGTACGGGCACAGCAACCAGGTCGCCCACCACGCCACGTACATGTACAACGCGGCCTCGCAGCCGTACAAGACGCAGGAGAAGGTCCGCGAGGTCCTGGGCCGGCTGTACGTCGGCAGCGAGATCGGGCAGGGCATCCACGGCGACGAGGACAACGGCGAGCAGTCGGCCTGGTTCCTCTTCTCGGCACTCGGCTTCTACCCGCTGGTCATGGGCAGCGGTGAGTACGCGATCGGCTCGCCGCTCTTCAAGAAGGTGACCGTCCGCATGGACAACGGACGCAAGCTGGTCGTGAAGGCCCCGAAGAACAGCGACAAGAACATCTACGTGCAGGGCGTGAAGGTCAACGGCAAGAAGTGGACCTCCACGGCGCTCCCGCACGACGTGCTGGCCAAGGGCGGCACGCTGGAGTTCGCCATGGGTCCGAAGCCGTCGGCCTGGGGCACGGGCGAGGACGCGGCCCCGGTCTCCGTGCAGAAGGACGACAAGGTCCCGACGCCCAAGGGCGACGCGCTCAAGGGCGACGGCGCGCTCTTCGACGACACCTCGGCCACCTCGGCGACGGTCGACTCGGTGGAGCTGCCGGTGTCCTCGGCGACGAAGGGGCTCCAGTACACGCTGACGTCGGCGGCGGCCGACAAGGCCCCGCGGGGCTGGACGCTCCAGGGCTCGGCCGACGGCGAGAAGTGGACGGACCTCGACCGCCGCTCCGGCCAGTCGTTCGCCTGGGACAAGCAGACCCGGGTGTTCTCGGTGGACAGGCCCGGCTCGTACACCGCGTACCGGCTGGTGCTGACGGGTTCGGCGACGCTCGCGGAGGTGGAGCTGCTCTCCTGACCCCTACGCGATGAGTGCGGGCGGCCGGCACCCCCTGGTGGGGTGCCGGCCGTCGGCGTTCACGTCTGCTGGAGGCTCTCGGGCAGGGCGAGGTTCAGGGCCACGACGACCGGCCGGCCGTGTTCGGTACCGAGCCGGGAGACGGCTCCGGTGGCGAGCTGGAAGAGCCGCCCCTCGGCCGGTGTCAGACCGAGATAGCGGGCGGTCAGGACGCGCAGGAAGTGCGAGTGCGCGACGAGCGCGATGTCCGCGCTCCCGATTCCCTCGGCGGCGGACCGGACGCCCGCGAGGACCTGGTCGGCCCGCGCCCCGATCTGGGCGGGGCTCTCGCCGGGGTGCTCCTCGGAGCCGGGGTCGACGCCGTCGGTCCACAGGTTCCAGAAGGGCCGGGTACGGCGGATCGCCAGGGTGGTGATGCCCTCGTAGCCGCCGTAGTCCCACTCCCGCAGTTCGGGGGTGACCCGGGGGTCGGGGAGTCCTGCCAGTTCGGCGGTGCGGCGGGCCCGGATCAGCGGGCTGACGAGGGTGAGCCCGATGTTCCGGTCGGCCAGCAGCGGGACGAGCGCGCGGGCCTGGCGCTCCCCGACGTCGGTGAGAGGGAGGTCGGTGTAGCTCGTGTGCTGTCCGGAACGGGACCACTCGGTCTCGCCGTGCCGGATGAGGATCAGCTCGCCCATGGGGTCCGTTCACTTTCCGTACGGGTGGTGCGGGTGGGGCGCCGCAGCCCCACGATCGCACGCCGGGCTCCGGGAACGCGGAAGGGCCGCGCCCCGGGGAGACCCGGGACGCGGCCCTTCTGTTCCGCTGTCCGCCGCCTACTTGCGGATCAGGCTGCGGAGCACGTACTGCAGGATGCCGCCGTTGCGGTAGTAGTCCGCCTCGCCGGGGGTGTCGATACGGACGACGCCGTCGAACTCCACACCGGTGTCGGTGGTGACCTTGACCGTGCGCGGGATCGTGCCGTTGTTCAGCTCGGTGACGCCGGTGAAGGAGAAGGCCTCCTCGCCGGTGAGGCCGAGGGTCTCGGCGGTCTGGCCCTCGGGGAACTGGAGCGGGAGGACGCCCATGCCGATGAGGTTCGAGCGGTGGATGCGCTCGTAGGACTCGGCGATGACGGCCTTGACGCCGAGGAGCGCGGTGCCCTTGGCGGCCCAGTCGCGGGACGAACCGGAGCCGTACTCCTTGCCCGCGAGGATCGCGAGGGGGGTACCGGCGGCCTGGTAGTTCTGCGAGGCGTCGTAGATGAACGACACGGGAGCCGCGTCAGCAGTCGCAGCCTGGGTGAAGTCGCGGGTGTAGCCGCCCTCGGTGCCCGGCGCGATCTGGTTGCGCAGGCGGATGTTGGCGAACGTGCCGCGGATCATGACCTCGTGGTTACCACGGCGCGAGCCGTAGGAGTTGAAGTCACGGCGCTCGATGCCGTGCTCGCTGAGGTACTTGCCGGCCGGGGTGTCGGCCTTGATGGCGCCGGCCGGGGAGATGTGGTCGGTGGTGACCGAGTCGCCGAGCTTGGCGAGCACCCGGGCGCCGGTGATGTCCTCGACCGGGGTCGTCTCCATCGTCATGCCCTCGAAGTACGGGGGCTTGCGCACGTAGGTGGACTCGGCGTCCCACTCGAAGGTGTCACCGGTCGGGATCGGCAGCGCCTGCCACTGGGCGTCGCCCGCGAAGACGTCCTGGTAGGACTTGTTGAACATGTCCTCGCCGATGGCGTTCGCCACGACGTCGTTGACCTCGGCCTCGGAGGGCCAGATGTCGGTCAGGTAGACCGGCTTGCCCTCCTGGTCGACGCCGAGGGCGTCCTTGGTGATGTCGACCTTCATCGAACCGGCGATGGCGTACGCGACGACCAGCGGCGGGGACGCCAGGTAGTTCATCTTGACGTCGGGGTTGATCCGGCCCTCGAAGTTACGGTTGCCGGAGAGCACCGAGGTGACGGCGAGGTCGTTGTCGTTGACCGCCTTGGAGACCTCCTCCGGCAGCGGGCCGGAGTTGCCGATGCAGGTGGTGCAGCCGTAGCCGACGAGGTTGAAGCCGACCTTGTCGAGGTACGGGGTCAGGCCCGCCTTGTCGAAGTAGTCGGTGACGACCTTCGAGCCCGGGGCGAGGGTGGTCTTGACCCACGGCTTGCGGGTCAGGCCCTTCTCGACGGCCTTCTTCGCCACGAGCGCGGCGGCGACCATGACGTAGGGGTTCGAGGTGTTGGTGCAGGAGGTGATCGCGGCGACGGTGACGGCGCCGTGGTCGATCTCGTACGTCGAGCCGTCGGGGGCCGTGACGGTGACCGGCTTGGACGGGGCGCCGTTCGGCGTGTTGGCCGGGGCGTCGGAGGCCGGGAAGGACTCCTTGCTCGCCTCCATGTCGTCCGAGACGTAGTTGCGCACGTCCTGGACGAACTGCTGAGAGGCGTTGGCCAGGACGATACGGTCCTGCGGGCGCTTCGGGCCGGCGATGGAGGGGACGACCGTGGAGAGGTCGAGCTCCAGCTTCTCGGAGAAGTCCGGCTCGGCGGCCGGGTCCAGCCAGAGGCCCTGCTCCTTGGCGTAGGCCTCGACGAGCGCGACCTGCTGCTCGTCGCGGCCGGTCAGGCGCAGGTACTTCAGCGTCTCGTCGTCGATCGGGAAGATCGCGGCGGTGGAGCCGAACTCCGGCGACATGTTGCCGATGGTGGCGCGGTTGGCGAGCGAGGTGGCGGCGACGCCCTCACCGTAGAACTCGACGAACTTGCCCACGACGCCGTGCTTGCGGAGCATCTCGGTGATGGTCAGCACGAGGTCGGTGGCGGTGGTGCCGGCCGGGAGCTCGCCGGTCAGCTTGAAGCCGACGACGCGCGGGATGAGCATGGAGACCGGCTGGCCGAGCATCGCGGCCTCGGCCTCGATGCCGCCGACGCCCCAGCCCAGCACGCCGAGGCCGTTGACCATGGTGGTGTGCGAGTCGGTGCCGACGAGGGTGTCGGGGTAGGCCTGGCCACCCCGGACCATGACGGTGCGGGCCAGGTGCTCGATGTTCACCTGGTGGACGATGCCGGTGCCCGGGGGGACGACCTTGAACTCGTCGAAGGCGGTCTGGCCCCAGCGCAGGAACTGGTAGCGCTCCTTGTTGCGGCCGTACTCCAGCTCGACGTTCTGGCCGAAGGCTTCCTTGGTGCCGAACTTGTCGGCGATGACGGAGTGGTCGATGACCAGCTCGGCCGGGGCCAGCGGGTTGATCTTCGCCGGGTCGCCGCCGAGCTCCTTGACGGCCTCGCGCATGGTGGCGAGGTCCACGACGCACGGCACGCCGGTGAAGTCCTGCATGATCACGCGGGCCGGCGTGAACTGGATCTCCTGGCTGGGCTGCGCCTGGGAGTCCCAGCCCCCGATGGCCCGGATGTGGTCGGCGGTGATGTTCGCGCCGTCCTCGGTGCGGAGCAGGTTCTCCAGCAGGACCTTCAGGCTGTACGGGAGGCGCGCGGAGCCCTCTACCTTGTCCAGCTTGAAGATCTCGTACGACTCGTCGCCCACGCGCAGCGTGCTGCGGGCGTCGAAGCTGTTCGCCGACACGACAGTCTCCTTCTTCAATGTGCGCGTATCTCCGCGCCGCGCCTCATTGGCAGTCGGCGCCGCGTTTTGCCGCCTACTGCCCCGCCCATCCGCTAAGGTAAGGATTAGTTAGGTAACCCTTACCGGGCAGCGGCCGCGGTGCGCCTCGGCAGATATCTCGATGTCGAGATAACTCTAGTACATAGCCGCCGCCCGGTCATGCCCAGGTGTCCCACCACACCCCTGGCGCGCCGGTCCGCCCCGATCACCAGCGGCCTTCACCGACGCCGCACGCAGGACAGGGCGCTCAGACCACACCCGTACGCAGAACGCGGTCGAGGGCCGTCCGGCCCGCGGGCCCCCAGGCCGGCTTGCCGCCGGGAAGCCCCCGGTCCCCGTTCTGGCCCATGAGCATGAGGAAGAGGCTTTTCAGAGCGGCCAGCCCGCGGGCGCGCCGGATCGTCGCCCCGTCCGCGCGCCCGTACGCGTCGAAGAACCGCGAGGCGGCGCCCCCGGGGAGGACGACCCATGCGGCCGCGAGGTCCCACGCCGGATCGCCGGCGAACAGGTCGCCGAAGTCGATCACGCCCGAGAGCGTCCCGTCCGACACGACGACGTTCGCGGGGTGGAGATCACCGTGGACCCACACCGGCGGCCCCTCCCACCCCGGGGCCGCGACGGCATCGTCCCAGACAGCCCGGACCTCGGCGGCGACGTCCTCCGGGACGACGGCGTGGAAGAAGTGGTCGAAGCCCTCCGTGTGCAGGCCGGGATGGCCGCCGCGGTCCGAACCGGCCGGCGCGTCGACGGGCGCCTCCACGTGGAGTGCCCGGAGGAAGTCCGCCAGAGCGCCGGCCGCGTGGTCGCCGCGACTGATCGAGGTGCGGTCCAGCGGCTCGCCGGGGACCCACGTCATGATCGTCCAGGGCTTCGGGAAGCGCACGGACGGTTCACCGGCCCGCACGGGGTTCGGGACGGGCAGGGGCAGGCGAGGAGCCAGGACCGGCAGCCACCGGCGCTCCTTGCGCTGCAGTTCCGGGGCGCGTTCCGTACGCGGCATGCGGACGGCCAACTCGCCCCCGAGGCGCCACTGCTGGTTGTCCCATCCGCCCGTGACCTCACGGACGGCCAGCCCCGCGAGGTCCGGATGCTGCTCCTGGAGCAGGCCGCGGACCAGGTCTGCCGTGATCTCGATCTCGATGCCGGTCATGCGAGGCCACGGTAGTGCGGTGGACCGGGTGAACCCGGCCGGACGGCCCCCGGGCCCTGCCCGCGCGGACAGGGCCCGGTGCGTCAGTCGAGGCAGAACTCGTTGCCCTCGATGTCCTGCATGACGAGGCAGGACTCGTTCTCCTCATCGGCGAGCAGCAGCTGCACGCGCACCGCGCCGAGCGGGATCAGCCGCGCGCATTCGGCCTCCAGCGCGGCGAGGCGCTCCTCCCCCACGAGCCCGGTGCCGACGCGCACGTCGAGATGCACCCGGTTCTTGACGACCTTGCCTTCGGGAACGCGCTGGAAGTACATCCGCGGACCCACACCCGTGGGGTCCTGGCAGACGAATCCCGCGTCCCGCTTCTCGGGCGGCAGCGAGAGGTCGTAATCGCCCCACGTGGCGAACCCCTCCGGCGGGGGCGGAACGACGTACCCCAGCACCTCGCACCAGAAATACGCGACGCGCGAGGGCGACGCGCAGTCGAAGGTGATCTGTACCTGCCTGATCGGAGCCATCGGGCCACCCTAGTGGCGCGCCGTTCGCCGATCCTCCGATTTTCTCGTCAGGGACGCCCCTGCACGACGGACGGGACGGTCGCCGGCGGCCGGAAAAGGGGAAGCGAGACGCGAAGCGCGCTGAAAGGATGGCGTGCTCCGGGGGCGGGCCGACAGAGGGCGGGACACCCGGCCCGGCCCGGCCCGCTCGCCCCTCGCCGCACACAACCCGGCACGACCGCACCACACCCAGCACGCGCCCAGCACCAGGAGACGCACCACCATGACGCGCACCAGCGCCGTTTCGCTGATCCGTTCCCGCTCCCTCTCCGACGTGGCCGAGTACGCCTATGCGGCCACGGCTCCCGCCGAGTCCCGGCTGATCTTCCTCGCCGGCTCCTGTCCGCTCGACGAGCACGGCAACACCGTGGCCGTGGGGGATTGCGCGGGCCAGGCGGCGAAGGCCGTGGAGAACCTGCGGACGGCGCTCGCCGACGCGGGCGCTTCGGTCGAGGACGTCATCAGCACGCGGGTCCTCGTGGCATCCGCCCGGCAGGAGGATCTCGTGGCCGCCTGGGAAGTGGTCCGGGACTCCTTCGGCGACCACGACGTGCCCAGCACCCTGATGGGCGTCACCGTGCTCGGCTACACGGACCAGCTCGTCGAGATCGAAGCCGTGGCCGCCGTCCTTGACGCCCCGACACCGGATGGCCCGGCAGGCCCCCCGTCGGTGTAGTGGCGGGGGGGCGCGGCCCCACGACCCGTACGGACGCGCGGACCGCGCCCTTCGCTCCCGCGCGGGCGACGATGGAAAAGGCGGCATACGCGGAGCCGGTGCACACCTGTCACTCGAACGGCACACCCCCACATCATCCTCATCTCATATCTGAGATAACCTGCCGACATGTCAGACGACTACCTCGCACGCATCGGCAAACTCATCCGTGACGCCCGTCAGCACCGGGGCTGGACACAGACGCAGTTGGCCGAGGCGCTCGCCACGAGCCAGAGCGCCGTCAACCGCATCGAGCGCGGCAACCAGAACATCAGTCTTGAGATGATCGCCCGCATCGGCGAAGCCCTCGACAGCGAGATCGTGTCGCTCGGTTACGCCGGGCCCATGCATCTGCGGGTCGTCGGCGGCCGTCGGCTCTCCGGCGCCATCGACGTCAAGACCAGCAAGAACGCCTGCGTCGCGCTGCTGTGCGCCTCGCTCCTCAACAAGGGGCGCACGGTCCTGCGCCGGGTGGCCAGGATCGAGGAGGTGTTCCGGCTCCTGGAGGTGCTGAACTCCATCGGGGTGCGCACCCGCTGGGTCAACGACGGCGTGGACCTGGAGATCGTGCCGCCCGCGCAGCTGGACCTGGAGGCGATCGACGCCGACGCCGCGCGCCGCACCCGCTCGATCATCATGTTCCTGGGTCCGCTGCTGCACCGGACGGAGCAGTTCACCCTGCCGTACGCGGGCGGCTGCGACCTCGGCACCCGCACCATCGAGCCGCACATGATCGCGCTGCGCCGGTTCGGGCTGGAGATCGCCGCCACGGAGGGCCTGTACCACGCACAGGTGGACCGCTCCGTCTCCCCGGGCCGGCCCATCGTACTGACCGAACGCGGCGACACGGTGACCGAGAACGCCCTGCTGGCCGCCGCCCGCCACGACGGTACGACCGTCATCCGCAACGCCTCGTCCAACTACATGGTCCAGGACCTGTGCTTCTTCCTGGAGGCGCTGGGCGTACGGGTCGACGGGGTCGGCACGACGACGCTCACGGTGCACGGGGTCCCGCAGATCGACGTGGACGTGGACTACTCCCCCTCGGAGGACCCGGTCGAGGCGATGAGCCTGCTGGCCGCCGCCGTGGTGACCGAGTCCGAACTCACCATCCGCCGGGTGCCGATCGAGTTCCTGGAGATCGAGCTCGCGGTCCTGGAGGAGATGGGCGTCGACTGCGACCGCACCCCGGAGTACGCCGCCGACAACGCGCGCACCCGCCTGGTGGACCTGACCGTGCGGCCCTCCAAGCTGGAGGCGCCGATCGACAAGATCCACCCGATGCCGTTCCCCGGCCTCAACATCGACAACGTCCCGTTCTTCGCGGCCATCGCCGCCGCCGCACACGGCCAGACCCTGATCCACGACTGGGTCTACGACAACCGCGCGATCTACCTCACCGACCTCAACCGCCTCGGTGGCCGCCTCCAACTCCTCGACCCCCACCGGGTCCTGGTCGAGGGCCCGACCCGCTGGCGCGCCGCCGAGATGATGTGCCCGCCCGCACTGCGGCCCGCCGTGGTGGTGCTGCTGGCGATGATGGCGGCGGAAGGCACCTCCGTACTCCGCAACGTCTATGTGATCAACCGCGGTTACGAGGAACTGGCCGAGCGCCTCAACTCGGTGGGCGCGCAGATCGAGATCTTCCGGGACATTTGACAGGAGGACGCCGCCGCACCCCGTCTGACCTGCGGCTCAGCGGGTCAGGGAGGGGTGCGGCGGCGTCTCTGGGACTTTGAGCCCGCCAGCGGTCAGTCCGAGACGATGTCCACCGTGACCGAGCCGTACGAGTAGGCGTGCCGGGCGTCACCGTAATAGTGCGCGGTGTACTGCACGGAGCCCTTCGCGCGGGGCAGGTCGACGAAGCTGAAGGTGCCGTCGGCGGCCACGGGGGCAGTGCCGATGTGGGTGCCCTCGCCGAGCGCGGGGTCGTCGAGCCGTATGACGTCGACGGTGCTGTCCGCCGCGAGAGGAACCGGCGAGACCACACGGCCCGTCAGCGTCAGGTCGTGGTTGCGCGGTGAGGTGGCGGGTGCCGTGAGGGTGAGGCTGGTGGCGACCTGCGGCATGTCCAGGACCCGCAGCCCCACGGACGTGGGGTGGCTCGCGCCGATCTCGGTGACCGCGAAAAGACGCCCGCCGTCGGGCGCCCAGGCCAGGCCCGCCGAGCGGAGCGTGTCCTCGGGCGCGTACAACTCGTCCGAGGTCGCCGGGAGGTCCCAGTTCTTGAACGCCGCCTCCTCACCCGGCGTGAAGAGCGAGACGTCCGGCTGTCCGCCGCCGGCGTGGGTACCGGTGGCTATCGTGCCGTCCGGGGCGACGGCCACCGCGACGGGGTTGCCGTCGACCGCGTACTGGCCCTGGTGGGACAGGTCCGTGGTGCTGAAGACCTGGTGCATGTCGGGCTCGGCGCAGGAGACGACCACCTGCCGCGCGTCCGGCGTCAGGGAGAGGTCCTGCAGGCTGGAGCATCCCTGAGGGCCGGGGCCGACCTTCTGCTCACGCCGCTCGGCCTGCCCGGAGCCCACGTCGTACAACGCGACGGCCACCGAGTTGCCGTCGGCCTCGGCGGCCACCAGGAGGTCCGGGTCCGCCGGGGAGGCGACCAGGTGCGGGAAGCCCCCGAAATCGTCCATGACGTGGTCCAGAGTGACCTTCGGCTCGGTGTCCGAGAGGTCCACGGAGCCGAGCGCGCCCGTCCAGGTGTCCTTGGCATAGCCGAACCAGAGCTGCCCGCCGGCCGTCGCCAGCGAGGTGGGGCCGGCGTACACGCCCGCACCGGTGCCGGTGTCGAACCGCGCGGTCTCCCGCAGGGTGGCGGTGTCCACGGCGGCGATCGCCCCGGCATCCCGCAACGCCACGTAGAGCGTCCCGGAGTCCGCGGAGAGGGCGAGCCCCCAGGCGCCGGCCGCACCGTCGATACGCTGTACGACCTGGCCCTGGTAGTCGGTCACCAGGACGCTGCCGCCGACCGGGTCGCTGAGGAAGACGTGCTGATGGACGCCGTCGACCACGATGTCCTTGTACGAGCTGATCGGCAGTGCGCCGCTGTTGGTGTCCGCGCTCGCGGCGGGTGCTCCGACACCCAGGAGCGACAGCCCCAGGGCCGCGGTGAGCGCAGCCCGGCCCACTCGTCGTCGAGTCTTCATCTCTGTGGTCCCCTCCTCTTCGCCCTACGCGGACCGTTTCCGCGCAGGGCGTGACGGACAAGGCGGTCGGATCTCCCCGACCACCCGTCGTGACCAACAAACTAGGCGGCACCACTGACACATCGTCGGCCGTGCCGGTGACGACGCGCCCTGGTGCCGTGCCGGAGCAGGGTGAGCAGCCGTGCGTCGTCGGCTCGCCCGGTAGCAGGTGAGGGATGGCCCGGGCCGGCTCCGGATCCGTAGGCCCTGTGACGTTTCGCAGCAGGTAGGCGCTGGACCTTTCAGGCCGCCCATGTGACGGGTGTGCGCCGCCGTGATCACAGTCCGGTCGTGGGGACCGGGACCATTCGTATGAGGGAGCATCATGACAGGAAGCAGCATCCTGGGCCGTAACGTGGCCCGTACGGCGGCCGTCCTGACAGCGGCATTCGCACTGGCGGTGACGACGGCCCCGTTCACGGGCACGGCGCACGCCCATGAAGCGGTGACGGGATCACTCAGCTTCAGCGGTGAGCCGGGTGAGTACATATCCGGCGGGCAGTCCCACGTCCATACCCCCGAGACGACGGAGATGTTCGACATCTCCGGGCCGACCTCGGAGTCCGCTGTGGGCGCTACGGTCGTCACGCCCGAGGGTGAGCGCTGGGCCCTGTCCATGTCAGCCCCTTACGGCCAGAAGCTCGTGGCCGGCACCACCTACTCCAACGCCCGCAGTTGGCCCGAGGCCGGGCCCGAGGACCCCCAACTGCAGTTCAGCGTGACCGACAGGTACTGCGAGAGCGGCACCGGTTCCTTCACCATCTCGCACATCGTCTACGGGCCCCACGGCTACATCCGTGAGATCGACGCCGCCTTCGAGCGGACCTGCAGCGGATCCACGCTGCCCGTGCGCGGCGAGCTCCACGCCCGTATGCCCGAGCCGCCCGCGGAACTCGCCGTCGGCGTGCAGCTCAACACCACGGGTCCGGTGGCCACCCGCACCGGTGAGATCACCGTCGGCGGCACCACCACGTGCAACAAGCCGGCCCGCATCAGCATCGACGTCAGCGCCTACCAGACGCAGAAGCACGGGACGGCGACCGGCTCGCACGAGAACCTGATCGTTGTCTGCGAGCCCGGCACCCCGGCCCCGTGGACCACGTCCTTCACCAGCAACATCGACCCCACCGTCTCCTTCCAGCCCGGCACCGCCGTGCTCCGGGGGCTGGCCCGTGCGGACGACCGCGACTATCCGGTGAGCGTCACCGACTTCCAGAGCGACGACATCACGCTCGTCAGGTCCTGACCCTGTGGCGGGCCCGGCCCGGCCGGGCCCGTCCTGTTCGTGTAAGCATCAAGCGCGCCAAGGGCTTCAACGTCCTGTGCGGCCTTGAGGGTGAGGTGCGTTTCCGTCCCGGAACCGCCTGGCCTCCACTGGTCCGCCCGGCCCGGGGCGTTTCAAGGGAAGGTGTTCATGCAGCAGCAAGGAGCGGGCCGCGGCCTGAGAGTCGCGGCCCGGGTACTGGTGCCACTCGGACTACTCCTGGCGGTAGGAGGCATCGGGTACTTCTTCACGCACTACCAGGGGGCCACCGTCATGAGCGAGGCGATGGAGCCCACCTACCACCAGGGGGACCGGCTGGTCATCGAGCGCATCGACGCGGACGAGGTGCGCAGGGGTGATGTCGTGCTCGTCGATGTGCCCCATCGCTATGAGGGCGGTCCGGTCCTGCAGCGGGTCATCGGGATGACCGGTGATCACGTGGTGTGCGACGGACATCGGATCACGGTGAACGGCAAACCGGTCGACGAGCCGTATCTGATGCGCGGCGAGGTGAACCCGGCGACCGGGCCGTACGACGTGCGGGTGCCGGACGGGCGGCTCTTCCTGCTGGGCGATCACCGGGGGAACTCCAACGACTCGCGGTTCTTCCTCGACGAGCAGTCGGGCAGTGTCGCGGACTCCGGGGTGCTCGGGCGCGTGCACAAGGGTCTCGCCGCGCCGGCGGCTTCGGGGACGCTCGGAGTCCTGGGGCTCCTGCTGACCCTGGTCGGAATCGGCTTGGGGATCGGGGGCTACGTGGCCGAACGGAGCGCCCGGCGGCCGAGCACGGCTGTGCCGCCGTGGCCCGCGGCCCAGTGAGGCGGCGGCGACTCCGCGTCTGCCGGCCTTCTCCTCCGGGGGCGCGGGCGGCGTTATCCAGGCGCGCGAGCCGGCGTTCTCTCCGCGCGAGCGGAGGTGAGCCGGGATGCGAGATGACGACCGTTCCGGTGAGTACGGCCGGGAAAGGCTGAGCGTCGAGGCGACGCGGGGCTGCTCGGCCCGGGGCCGCGGCCGTGTTCCGGAAACGGCAACAAAGATTGCGCGGTGGGGGTCCGCACCGCACCCTTGCGGCGGAGGTGATCGCCATGACCGGCGCCAACAACACCACGAACACCCGGACTTCGTATGACGTCATTGTGATAGGTGGCGGGGCGGGCGGACTGAACGCAGCGCTCGTTCTCGCCCGGGCCCGTCGAACCGTCGCCGTCGTCGACGCCGGGGAGCCCCGCAACGCTCCCTCGGCCCATATGCACAGCTTCCTCTCGCGCGACGGTGTCCCCCCGCTCACCGTGCTGGAGGTCGGCCGTGCGGAGATAGCGCGCTACGGCGCGGTCCACGTCGACGGCCGGGTCGATCAGGTGGAGGCCGCGGAGACCGGGGGGTACGTGGTGCGGCTCGCCGGAGGCGCGACGCTGGACGCCCGTCACGTCGTGCTCGCCACGGGGCTGCACGACGAGCTGCCCGACCTTCCCGGCGTGCGCGCCATGTGGGGGCAGGACGTGCACTTCTGCCCGTACTGCCACGGCTACGAGGTCCGTGACCAGCCGATCGTCGTGCTCGGTGTCCACCCCGCGTCCCCCGGGCAGGCTCTGCTGCTGCGCCAGTGGTCGAGCCACATCACGTACGTCCCGCACGGTCGGCCGCTCACCGACGAGGAGCGGGAGCGGATGGACGCGCGGGGGGTCGAGGTGGCCGAGGGGACGGTGTCCACCCTGCTCGCCAAGGACGGCCGGCTCAACGCGGTGGAACTCACCGACGGGCGGACGCTGGAGTGCGCCGGCGTGTTCCTCTTCCCGAAGATGACTCCGAACGACGGGGCCTTCGACGGGCTCGGCTGCGAGAAGAACGAGCAGGGCTGGCTGGTCACGGACCGGGCGGGCCGCACGAGCCGCCCCGGCCTGTGGGCCGTCGGCAACGTGGTGGACTCGCGCGCCCAGGCCGTCACGGCGGCCGGTATGGGTGCCGCCGCGGCCTTCGCCCTCAACCACGACCTGGTGGACGAGGAGATCGAGCGCGCTCTCGCCGAGCACCGGGCTTCCGCCGACCGGTCGACGGAAGCGCCCGTGCCCGCGTCCTGAGTGGCCCGACCGGAGACTCACACCTCCGTGTTCGCCCCACGCCCGCCCCGGCTCAGGTGCCGGAGGCGGGCGTCCGGCGTGTCGGCCGGGCTCTTATGTGCATCCTCTCGCCCTGCTGCCCGAAGAGGCTCAGGACCTCGACCGGGCCGTCCCCGGTGCTGCCGAACCAGTGCGGCAGCCGCGTCTCGAACTCGGCCACCTCGCCGGGGTCGAGCACGATGTCGTGGTCGGCCAGGACCAGACGCAGCCGCCCGGAGAGCACGTACAGCCACTCGTACCCCTCGTGGGTGCACAGCTCCGGGGTGGCGCGGCTCGCCGGCAGGACCATCTTGTAGCTCTGCAGCGGACCGGGCTGACGGGTCAGCGGCAGGACGGTGTTGCCGTTCACCGCGTGCGGCTTGAGCCGCACGCGCGGATCGCCCACCTCCGGGGCGCCGACCAGTTCGTCGAGCGGGACCTGGTGGGCCTGGGCGATGGGCAGCAGCAGTTCGAGACTGGGGCGGCGCTGCCCCGATTCGAGGCGGGACAGCGTGCTCTTCGAGATGCCGGTGGCCTGCGACAGGGCGGCGAGGGTGACACCGCGCGCTGTGCGCACCCGCTTGAGCCGGGGTCCGACAGCGGACAGGGCCTGGGTGATGGTCGAGGACTGCTCCACGCCGTCATTAGACCGACTGAATCCGGGAATCGCAACCGACGGTGCCGGTTCGGCAACACCCCGTCCCCGGCTCGGGGCCGGGGACGGGGCGCGGGTGCTTCCGGGGCTGTGCCCACGGACTGTTTCAGAGGCCCAGGGACCGCCCGATCAGCTCCTTCATCACTTCCGTCGTCCCACCGTAGATCGTCTGCACCCGGCTGTTGGCCCACTCCCGGGAGATCGCGCTTTCCTTCAGATACCCGTAGCCGCCGTGGATCTGGAGGCAACGGTTCGCGATGTCCACCTGGAGCTCCGTCGTCCACCACTTCACCTTCGCGGCGTGCGTCACCGAGAGCCGTCCGGCGTTGAGTTCGGCGACACAGTGATCGAGGAACACCTGGGCGACCGTCAGCTCGGTGTCCATCGTGGCCAGTTGGAAGCGGGTGTGCTGGAAGCTGCCGATGGTCTGGCCGAACGCCTCGCGGGTCTTGGCGTACTCCAGCGTGTCCGCGAGCATCCGCTCGATGGCGCCCACCGCCACGGTGGCGATGCTCAGTCGCTCCCGGGGCAGCCCGGCCATCATGTAGGCGAGACCGGCGTTCTCCTTGCCGATCAGGTTCTCGGCCGGCACCCGGCAGTCGTCGAAGAACAGCTCGCAGGTGTCGCTGGCGTGCCAGCCCAGCTTCTCCATGCGCCGCCCGCGGGTGAACCCGGGCGTGCCGCGTTCCACCACCATCAGACTGATGCCCTGCGCGCCTCGGTCGGGGGCGGTCTTGACGGCGACCACGACGACGTCGGCGTTCTCACCGTTGGTGATGAACGTCTTCTGCCCGTTGAGGACGTAGGAGTCACCGTCGCGGCGCGCGGTGGTGCGGATGTCGGCGACGTTGGAGCCGGCGTCGGGCTCGCTCATCGCGATCGCCGCGATCAGCTCACCCGAACAGAGCCCCGGCAGCCATCGTTTGCGCTGCTCCTCGGTGGTCCGCCCGGCGAGATAGGTGGCGATGACGTCGTTGTGCGCCACGAAGCCCGGCGCGGTCGCGCGGGCCCACATGATCTCCTGCGAGAACACCGCGGGGTAGCGGTAGTCGGGCTCGCCGCCCCCGCCGTACGCGGGGTCCACGCCGATGCCGAGGAGCCCCGTCCGCCCGGCCTTGCGCCACACCTCACGGTCGACGATGCCCTCCCGCTCCCACCGGGCGTGGTGCGGCACGACCTCGCGATGGAGGAACTCCCGGCACGTCGTCCGGAACTGCTCGTGCTCCGCCTCGTACCTGCTGCGTGCCACGCGGTCACCCCTTCCCGGGGTCGGTGTCGTCGACGATGGTGGTCAGGGTTTCCTTGGGGCGCTGTACCGCCGCGAAGTGACCGCCGTCGATGGCGACCCGGCGGACGGGGGCCGAGGTGCAGGGGGACCACTGCCAGACCTTCTCCGGCGGGGCGTGCACGTCCTGACGGGCGGCGATCAGGGTGAGCGGGAAGTCCACCCGCAGCCCGGAGGCCTCCTCGGCGAACTCGGCCCGTACGGCGTCGTCCTCCCGGAGCATCCGCAGCAGGATGCGGCTCATCGTCGGATCGGCGAGCACGGCGGACGGCGTTCCCCCGTCGGCGGCGGTCCTGGCCAGCAGTTCCTCGTCGGGTACGGAGTCGAGCAGCGTTCCCGGTCGCTGGAGCCGGGGCGGAATCGCCGCGGACAGCACGGCCCGCTCCGGCGCCGCACCGACCTGGCGGACCACCTCCGCGGCCACCGCCAGGGCCATCGTCGCGCCGAAGCTGTGACCGAAGGTGGCCCAGCGTACGCCGGGGGTCCGTTCCCGTTCGGCCAGCAGATCGGCCACGACCGGCTCGGCCATGGACCGTACGAGGGCGTGGAATCCCGCGGCCTTCCGCTCCCGGCGGCGGGTGCCCCGGCCCGGTGCGTCCACGCCCCGGACCAGGAGGTGCGGCTCGCTCTGGGCCTGCCACGCCCGGTAAACCAGCGAAGTCGCCCCGGCGTGCGGAAAGCAGTAGAGCCGCAGTGGGGGGCTGGGTACTGACTGCACCTTCACTCCTTCGTGCTCCGGGCCAGCTTCTCGGCCAGCATCAGGGTGGTCAGGTTGGTGGGCGCGCTGGGGATGACCGGGAAGAGCGAGGCGTCGGCGATCCGCAGGTTCCGGATGCCGTGCACACGGCCTTCCTGGTCCGCGACCGCCCACGGGTCGCTCTCCGGGCCCATCCGGCACGAACCGGCGGCGTGCCAGCCGGGGTTCATGATGTGACGGACTCCGCTGCGCAGTACGCCGTCGTTGGCGACCATCCGGTCGCTCCAGAACTGGGTCCGGGTCAGGCTGCCGGAGAGACCGGGCGAGCGCAGGAAACTCCAGGCCCGGCGGACGCCGTGGCACAGCCGATCCACGTCCTCGGTATCGGTGCCCAGGCCCAGCTCGATGACGGGCGCGGCCTGCGGGTCGGCGCTGTCGAGGTAGACCCGGCCCCGGGAGCGCGGGCGCATCAGCATCACCGAGATGCCGACGACGAGCGGCCAGCCGAGACGGTCGACGAAGCCGGGGATGGTGTGGCTCTCCACGTTGTTGAGAAGGCCCACCTGGACGTCGACGTCGTCGTCGAAACCGCTGCTCATGCGGGCCGCCACCTGCCGCCAGGGCAGGCCGGGCGTGCAGACCCCGTCGGCCGGCTTGGACCAGATGACCACCGACGGGTGGTCCACCAGGTCACGGCCGACCCCGGGCAGGTCCACGACGGGGGTGATGCCGAGGGACCGGAGCAGTCCGGCGCCGCCGACGCCGGAGCGCTGAAGGATCACGGGCGTGCCCACCGCACCGGCGGTCAGCAGAACGTTCCGGGCCCGGATCGTGGTGAGCGTGCCGTCGATCTCGGCTTCCACGCCGACGGCCCGGTCCTTCTCGAACAGCAGCCGGGTGACCCGGACACCTGTGCGCAGGTGGAGGTTGGGCAGGTCACGGACGCCGGCCAGGAAGGCGGTGGAGGCGTCGATGCGTTCGCCGTCCACGGCGTTGCCGGGGATCGGGCCGACTCCGGCATCCAGACCGGCGTTGAGGTCCGGGAGGTCGGCGACGCCCTGGCGGTTGCACTCCTCCCAGAAGGCCGCGTCCAGCCGGTGCACCTGTTCGCGCGGGGTGCGGCGGATCGGCAGCGGTCCGCTGTCCCCGTGCAGGCGGCCGGGGAAGTCGGCGTCGTTCTCGATGTCCTTGTAGAACGGCAGCACCTGCTCCCACGACCAGTCCGGGTTGCCGCCCGCCTCCCAGGCGGCGAAGTCGCGCGGCAGCCCCCGCAGGGCGATGGCGCCGTTGACGGCGGAACCGCCGCCGACGACCTTGCCGAGCTGATAGGGGAAACGCTCCCACAGGGCCCGGGCCGCCGCGCGGCCACCGGCGCGGCCCTGGATCACCTCCTCCCAACTGCTGTCGCTGGTACGCAGATTGGCGCGGTAGTCCCAGTTGTGGCCGGCCAGTACGAGACGGCCGGCGTCGGCCAGGGGGTGGGAACGGTGCCGGGGGCGCGGCTGGTCCTCGCCGGCCTCCAGGAGCAGGACGTCCCCGGCGTCCCGGGCGGCGAGCCGGGCGGCGGTCACAGCTCCGGCGGAGCCCGCACCGACGATCACGTACTCCCACTCGCGGACCGGCGCGACGGGCTCAGGGGTGGCGGTCACGCTGCGGACTCCTCGACGGATGCGATCAGTTCGGCGAACGAGGCGATCGACGCGTTCATGAACAGGCCCTCGACCATCTCCTGCTCCATGTCGGCCTCGGTGCCGAACTCCGTGCGCAGCAGCGCCAGCAGGCCGACGGCGTGCAGCGAGTCGCCGCCGATGTCGAAGAAGCCCTCCTCGACGCCGAAGTCACTGTGCTCCAACTGCTGGGACCAGAGGGCGAACAGCCTCTCCTCGACCCGGCTGCGTGGCGCCACGCGCGCGGAGACGCCGGCGGAGTCCTCGTTCCACGGCGTGGGAAGCGCCTTGTGGTCGATCTTGCCGTTCGCCGTCACGGGAAGGGTGTCCAGGGTCAGGAAGCGGCTGGGCACCATGTAGCCGGGCAGCCGGGCGGTCAGCGCCTCGCGCAGCACGGCCGGGTCCGGTTCCGTCCCGGGCTCGGGCACCACGTACGCGACGATCTGCCGTTGTCCGGTCCGGGCGTGGGCGGGCGCGGTGACGAGTGCGGTGCGCACCTCCGGCCGGCGCACCAGGGCGGCCTCGATCTCGCCCAACTCGACGCGATAGCCGTTGATCTTCACCTGGAAGTCCTCGCGGCCGAGGATCTCGATGTCGCCGCCCGGCAGATAGCGGCCGAGGTCGCCGGTGCGGTAGACGCGCTCTCCCGTGACCGGGTGGACGGGGAAGCGTTCGGCGGTGCGCTCGGGGTCGCCCAGATAGCCCTGTGCCACGCCTACGCCACCGATGTGGATCTCGCCGGTGACGCCGACGGGAGACGGCTCCAGCCACTGGTCGAACACGTGCATGGTCTGGTTGGCCAGCGGCTTCCCGTAGGGGATGCTCGACCACTCGGGCCGAACGGTCTCGATCGGATGGTGGATCGACCAGATCGATCCCTCCGTTGCTCCGCCGAGGCTGATCACCCGCATCGCGGGGATCTTCTCCCGGATGCGGTTCGGCAGGTCCACCGGGATCCAGTCACCGCTCAGCAGGGCCAGTCGCAGCCGGCAGCCGCGCGGTACGGCCCCCTCGCCGAGCGAGTCGATCCACATCCGCATCGGAGCGGGCACGCTGTTCCAGATGGTCACGCCGTACCGGCCGATGAGCTGCGACCAGTGGGCGAGGTCGTTGCCGCGCGCGGGGTCGGGCACGACGACGGTGCCGCCGGCGCCCAGGACGCCGAAGACGTCGTACACCGACAGGTCGAAGCCGGCCGGCGCGAGCGCCATCACCCGGTCCTCCTCGCCCACGGCGAAGCGCCGGTTGATGTCCTGCACGGTGTTGGCGGCGCTCCGGTGGGTGATCATCACGCCCTTGGGTTCGCCGGTGGAGCCCGAGGTGAAGATGACGTACGCCAGGTCGTCGTGGTCCTGCCGCCGCTCCGGCCTCTCGGCGGAACACGCCAGGGTCTCCTCGTCGTCGGCGGTCACCACCGCCACATCCGCCGGCCAGGCCAGCTCGTCCCGTAACCCCGGCTCGGTCACCACGGCCCGCACCGAACACCGGGCCAGCAGCTTCAGCCGCCGTTCCTCGGGCAGTTCCGGGTCGATCGCCACGTAGGCGGCACCGGTGTGCAGCACGCCGAGCAGCGCGGAGAACTGGGCGGCGCCCGGCCGCATCGACACCGCGACGATCTCGTTCGGCCCGGCGCCGGGGCCCTGGAGAAGCCTGTGCGCGATCCGGTGGGCGTCCTCGGTGAGCCGGCGGTAGGTGGTCTCCGCGCCGGGCGTGATCACGGCGATCGCGTCGGGGCGGCGCGCGGACGCCTCGGCGACCAGCTCGTGCAGCAGGGCCGGCGGGATGTCCTCGGCGGTGGCGTTGGCCCGTTCCCGCTCCGCTGCGTCCGCGGCGGGCAGCGGCACGATCCCGCGGGTGGCGTCCCACACGGTGGGGTCGTCCGTCAGCCGGTCGAGCAGCGTCACGTACGCCTCGAACATGGCCTCCAGGGTGCCGTCGGGAAACAGCCCCTCGACCGCGTTCCAGTTCACCGAGAGCCGGTCGCCCAGCTCCAGGATCTGGTTCTCCAGCCACACCTGGGGGGTCCGGCTGTGGTCGTGGACCAGCTCCCCGAACGACTCCAGGCTCCGGGCGCGTGGCTCGCCGTCGTCGTCGGCGCCGAGCGTGCTGGAGAAGACGACGGGCATCGACGCCCGGCCGTCGTCCCTGCGGCGGGCGAGGTCGCGCAGCACCTGGATGCCACCGTGCGCGGAGTGCGCGAGGTCCTCCAGGGCCCGCTCCTGCAGGTTTCGTGCCCGCTGCTCGAAGGTCTCCTCGGGCCGTCCGCCGACGGCGAGCAGGCTCGGGGCGAGGAAGTCGCCCATGATCCGGCCGACCTGCGGGTGGCGGCCGAGCCGGTGGAACTGGGTAACGGTCAGGGTGAACTCCTGCCGTCGCGACCAGGTCCGCACCACCTCCGCGTAGGCGGCCAGCAGCACGGCCGACGGCGTCAGTCCGTGCCGGCCGGCCGTCGCCCGCAGCGCTTCCCAGCGCCCCGGTGCGAGCACCGTGCGGTGTCGGACGAAGCGCGGGGTGCCGAGCTGTTCGGGGGCCGTGGCCAGCGGCAGCTCGGGCGCCGGGGGCAGGTCGTCCAGGCGGTCCGCCCAGTACGCGGCGGCCTCCTTGCCCGGGGTGTCGCCCCGCAGTTCCTCCTGGGCGAGCACGTAGTCGCGGAATGCCAGCTCCAGCGGTTCCGGCCGCCAGGCCGGGGCGTCGTAGAACCGGCGCCACTCGTCGAGCATCCGGTAGAGGCCTCGCATGTCGAGGAAGAGCAGATCCACGGCCAGGTGGAGCCGTACCCGGTCGCCGTCGAGCAGCGTGGTCCGGACATCGAACAGCGGCGCCCGGTCCACCGGCAGCACCTGGTCGGTCAACGCGTCGCGTGTCGACCGGACCTGGGCTTCCTGCTCGTCCGGGGTCCGGCCGCGCACGTCCGTGCCGCGAATGAGGTACGGCGCCACCTCGTCGGCGGGCAGGACACGTTGGGTCTGGTCCGGCCCCACCACGGTGCGCAGCGCGTCGTGTCGGGCGACGACCTTGTCCAGAGCCTCGGCCAACCGGTCCACGTCGAGATTCGGACAGTCGAACTCCAGGTAGAACTGGCTGGATATGCCGCCCAGTTCCAGGCCCTTGTGGCGGCCGATCAGATAGGCCTGCTGAATGTCGGTGAGCGGGAACGGCTCGTGACGACGCTCCGGCCGCGGCTCGATATCGGGCAGCCGGACCGCCTTCCGACCGGGGTGGCCGGCACCGCCGCGCAGCTTCGCGAAAAGATCCTCCATCGATTTCCGCCTTTCATCGGACGCCCTGGCGGGCTATCGAATTCGTACGGAAATCGAGGCTAAGCAATGGTGGTAAAGAGCCTCAATACGGTCGGACCGTAGGGACGACCGTAGGATTTGGCCCGCGCTCGACCGCCGCTGGACCGGCGGCGTACTTCCCGCGTCCGGCCCGGTAGGGCCCATTGACCGACGGGAACACGACGACATCATCGAAGCATGAGAACTCAGGAATCCCCGGGAACAGCCGGGAAACGCATACTCGTCGGTGGCACCGGATCCATCGCGGTGTCCCGCCTTCCTTCGTACGTCGGAACGATGCGCCGGGAGATCGCGGGCAGCACGTTCACGGTTCTGCTGACGCACACCGCGGCGTCGTTCATTTCCCCCGAGAGCGTGGCGCTGTTCGCCGAGCGGGTGGTGAGCGGCGAATCCCCGGCGGACTGGCCGACCGACAAGCCGTCCCGGCTCGCCGCCGACCACGACGTGCTGGTGGTTCTGCCGGCCACCGCGCACACGCTCGCCGCGGCCGCGGGAGGAGCGGCGCCCAACCGTCTGATGACGGTCGCGCTGTCGGTGGACTGCCCGGTCGTCTACTTCCCGGTGATGGGGGCCCGGATGTGGGAGAAGCCGGCCGTCCAGCGGAACATCGCCCGGATCCGCGAGGACGGGGGGCTCGTCAACGAGCCGGAGTGGCACGACGGTTTCGACCCGACCACGGGGACCGCCAGCCACCACCCCGATCTGCCGTCACCGGAGTCGGTGGCCGCGGTGGTCCAGGACCTCCTCGCCAAGCGGCACTGACCCGCACAGCCGTACGGCCCCGCCGGATCGGATCCGGCGGGGCCGTACGGCTGTGCGGGCATCGTCAGGAGGCGATGGCGGTCGCCTCGATCTCGATGAGGAAGTCGGGTTCGGCGAGCGTGGCCACCCCGACCAGGGTGGTGGGCCGGATGACGTCGGCGCCCAGCTTGGCCGCCGCGCGCTCGGCGCCCGCGGTGACGGCTTCCCACTTGTCCAGCGACCAGTCCACGACGTACACGGTCAGGCGGAGGACGTCGTCGAACGTGGCGCCGGCCGCGGCGAGACCGGTGGCGATGTTGAGGTAGACCTGCTCGGTCTGGGCCGCGAGGTCTCCCAGGCCCACCGGCTCACCCTCGGCGGTACGCGGCGTCTGACCGCTGAGGAACACCACCCGGGTGCCGGTGCCGACGGCCAGCTGCCGCCATCCGAAGGGCTTCGGGAGGCCGGGTGGGTCGATCGCTTCTACTGCCATGGCGTGTCCTTGTCTCGGAGTGCCGCGCGGGCGGCGTACCTGCACCCGCCCGCGCGGCGGTCATCGGTGCGAGGGGCGGCGCGGGGCGCGGTGGGACGCGCCCCGCCCGGTCAGCTGTACTCGCGGCAGGTCGCGTAGTACTTGCGCAGCAGGCTGACGACCTCGGGGTCGAAGCGGGAGGCGAAGAGCAGCTCGGCCGGCGGCGTGTACTCGGGGTCCAGCTCGTTGGCCCAGGCGAGGGTGGCCGGCCGCAGGTCCATCTCGATCCACTGGTGCCACTCGACGGGGATCGTCCAGTCCTGTTCGTAGCCGATGCCCATCTGGTGGTCGATGAGGAGATCCACGATCTCCTGGCGGGACCCCGCCTGGATGGGCTGACGGAGCGGGGCGAACCGGTCCAGGTCGGCCCGCGGCTGCTCGCCCAGGATCCGGGCGGCGAAGTCCTGGGCCAGCAGCGGTGAGAGGTGCAGCCCGTCACGGTAGGTGCCCGTCATGATCCACAGGCCCTGCATGCCGCCTTCGCCGAGGAGCGGGAACCCGTCCATCGACACGGGCCGGTTGCCCACCTGGACCTTGGTGACGTCGCTGTTCCAGAGGCTGCGGCGGACCTGGCGGTGGGCGCACTGGAGGAGGAAGACCAGGTCGCGCATCTCGGCGGTGTCGCGAGGCTCCACGGAGATGACGTTGGTGGCGCCGAGGTAGACATGCCCGTCACCGCGGGGGACGACGTGGAGTCCGCAGGCGAAGGAGCGGTTCGGGGTCCGGATGACGCTGTCCGGCGTGCTTCCGTCCACGGACTTGACCAGGGCCGAGACACCGTAGCCGCTGACCAGTCGGGGGATGCGCGGGCCGACGGGCAGGCTGTCGAGCAGTTCCTGGGTACGCGCGCCCGCGGCCAGCGTCACCTGGTCGGCGGCCATCGTCCTGCCGGAGGAGGTGACGACTCCGGTCACCCGCTCGCCCCGGTACTCGACGCGGGTGGCGGACTCGGGGACGAGGACGGCCCCGGCCCGGACGGCCGCGGACTCCAGCCGCTCCAGGAGGGCGGCGGCGTCGACCGCGTGCTCCCCCGGTATGTGGAAGGCCTTGAGCGGGCGGGAGATCGGCTCGGCGTCCACCCAGTCGAGGTCGGCGGGCTCGACGTCCTCGAAGGGCTCCGAGTAGCGGGTGAGCTCGGCGCGGATGGCGTTGTAGTTGGCGTCGTCGATCTCGGCCGTGCCGATGGTGTTGAGGACGACGGTGGTGCCTTCGGCGGTCTTGACGCCGGCACCCTCGGTCCCGTCCTCCAGCTCCGCCAGCCACTGGGGCCACACCTTGGTGGCCTCCATGCCGAGCTCCAGCTTGGCGCGGCCGTGCTCGGTGGCCAGCAGCGAGGTGGTGACCTCACCGAAACAGCCGAGCATGGCGCCGGCCGCGGCCGAACCGGCCCAGGGGCGGTTCGGCTCGCCGAGCACCGCGACGCGCTTACCCCGCTGTGCCAGGACCCAGGCGAGCGAGAGCCCGAGGACTCCGTTGCCGGCGATGACGACATCGAAGCCGGTGCTGTTCGTGTTCCCGTTGGCGCTCATGACATTCCCATCCTCCGGGGCGCTCGTGTCGCCCAGTCGTGAATCGAATTAGTCGGAACCGGTGGCCCTGGCTCGAAACAGGGAATGGTCGGCCGGGCCTGGAACAGAAGGTCAGCTGCGCTGGAACTCGTACATCGTGAAGTCCATGTCCACGATTCCGCGCTCGTTGGTGTGGGCCGCGACGACCGGGGAGTCGCCGAATTCCGCGGCGGGCAGCTCGACGGACTCGCTGCGGTACCGGTGGCCCGCGAAACCCGCTTCCGCGGCGGCCCGCAGCATCTTCTCCTTGTTGCCCATCGCCTCGCTGGTGCCCAGATAGACCCGCCCGTCCGCCGCCAGGTGCGGCACCACGTCACGGAAGAACCTGTGGACCATCTCGTACCCGGGGTCGAAGACCGCGCGCTCCATCTGCCCGGCGTAGGGGCGGTTCTCGGGCGCCTCGATGAAGGGGGTGTTCCAGAAGACGAGGTCGAACGGCTCGGCGGGCTCCAAGGCGTCGAAGAGATCGCTGGTCAGTGCTGTGATCCGGTCGGACACCCCGTGTCGGGCGGCATTGCGCAGGGTGTTCTCCGCCGCCGCCGGGTTGATGTCCAGGGCCACCACGTGCTTGCTGCCGCGCTGGGCGGCGAGCACCGAGGCGACGCCCGCGCCGCAGCCCATCTCCAGGAAACGGCCGTCGCTCGCGTACGGCACCCAGGAGGCGAACAGGCCGGGCCCCGGGTCCGTGTAGGGGGGAAACACCTCCGGGAGCAGGTCCCATTCCATGTCCAGCAGCGAGAAGGTCGTCTGCGTCGGACGGTCCGGGCTCTGGATCTGTGACACCACCCAATTTCCTAATTCGTAACCGAGCTTGTTGTCCATGTGGTCCTCCCTCAAGGGGAGCCGCAGAGAAACCCTCTCGGTATTTCCCTGCGGCTCCTGGCGATGGAAAGCTGCCGGCGGAGCGGGACGTGCCACGCCGGACGGGGAAGCGACGAGCTCGGAGCGGGGGTCAGTTCTCGCCGGTCGCGGCGCTCCGAGCCCGGTTGCGGGCCATCGTCCGGTCCATCAGGACGACCGGGATGGTGATGGCGGCCAGAACGGCGCCCAGCCAGGGGATCGACGTCAGACCGGCGCCGGCCCCCAGTGCGATGCCCGCGATGACGGGGACGATGCTGATGCCGAGCTGGAACATGGAGACGGCGGTGGCCCCGGCAAGGGTGGGCGCCTCTGCCGCCACGGTGAACACCCGCCCGTAGATGGCCGGGTTGAGCACGAATCCGGCGACGCCCAGGAGCAGGACGAGGACGACGACGGAGATGGCCGACTCGGCGAGCAGGGCGAGCAGGATGGACGTGACGAGGATCCCGCCGGCGCCGATCAGCAGCGCGTGGTGTGGTCGTCCATCGGCGATCCTGCCACCGACGGAGATGCCGACGAAGGCGCCGACGCCGAACAGGACGAGGATCGGGGGCACCCAGACGGAGTCGATTCCGGTGGTGTCCGTCAGGAACGCCGCGAGGTAGTTGTAGGTGATCATGTAGGCGGCCGTGCTGAGCAGGGTGGCCGCGTACACCACCCACAACTGCGGCTGACGCATCGTGCGCAGTTCCCGCCGCACGCTGGGTTCCTCGGCGGCGCGGGTCGCGGGTACGGCGATGGCGGTCGAGATCGCGCCGATCAGGGTCAGGACGACCACTGCCCAGAACCCGCCCCGCCAGCCGGTGAAGTGGCTGAGCAGCGCGCCGGCCGGACCGCCGCCGACCATGGCGATGCTGAGCCCGCTGACGACCACGCCGGAGGCCCGCGCGGTGCGGTCCGGGGTGACGAGTCCGATCGCGGTGACCGCGGCGACCGCCCAGAACCCGGCGTAGGCCAGGCCGGCCAGGAAGCGGGTGACCATCAGCACGGTGAAGTTGTCCGTCAGGATGCCGATGCCCACGGCGAGGGCGAACACCACTTGCGAGACCACCAGGGTGGTCCGCCGCGGCCAGCGCAGGGTCAGCACGGCGAGCGGCGGGCCACCGATCACCACGCCGATGGCGAACGCGGAGATCAGCGCACCGGCGGAGGACAGGGAGATGTTCAGGTCGTCGGCGATGTCCGGCAGGACACCGGCGAGCAGGAATTCGGCGCTGCCCATGGCGAACAGGCTGAACGCGAGCAGGTACACCGCGAACGGCAGTCTGTTGCTCGCCTTGCCGGACGCGGCCTCGTGGACGTCTGTCTCGACGCTCATCGGCTGCCACCTCCCGACAGCTCAGAGGCCGACTGCCGGGGGGACCGCGGGGGACGCTGGGAACGCGGGTGCGCGATGACATCGCGCACCGGCCCAGGACTGGTCAAACGCATGGGCGAACTCCTTGCTCGGATGGTTCGGGGACGAATCAGGGCGGGTGCGCGCCGAGCTGCCAGGTGGCGGGAGTACGGCGCCGGACCCCGTCGGTGGACGCCCTGGTGGCACGGGCGCCTCGGCGACCGGCTGGATCGTGGCGGTCACCGCTGGTCCCCATGCTGGAACCGAGCGTGGCGAGCGGGCAACTTTTGTTGCCGATTCCGGGACGCCGGGCGGGGGCCCGGCCGGGCTGCCCGCGGGGGCCCGCCACCCGGTCAGTCATCGCCCGGCTGGGCCTCGCCCCAGCCCCACTTCTTGATGGTCGTACGGCTCGTGGGCCCTACGCCCGGCTGCGAGTTGGCCATCGCGCGGCGCGACCCGAACTCGATGTAGCCGACGAAGGCCGAGCGGAACTCCGCGTCCTGGGGAAGGCCCACGGCGTCCATGGCCTCCAGCATCAGCTCCACCCAACGCGCCCGCTGCTCCGGCTTGACGGCCCGGCCGCGGTGCTGGCGGACCATGTGGGGGTAGCCCCCGTGGTCCTCGGTGTAGCGCTCGGGGCCGCCGAGCACCTCGCCGATGAAGGTGGCGACGTGCTGCGGGTGGTCGTCCGCCATGTGCTGGAAGAGCGGGGCGAGCAGCTCGTCCTTGCGGACGCGCCGGTAGAAGTCCTCCGTGAGCCGTTCCAGCGCCTCGGCGCCGCCGGCCCATTCGTAGAGGGTGGGTGTCTGGTCCGTCACTGTGTCACCTTTCGCTCGGCCGTCCTGGGCGGAGGCGCGGGTGTCCCTGTGTCCGTGCGTGCTCGGTGTTCTCGCGAAGCCGTCGTCCGGGGCCGGGGTGTGCTCAGGACGCGTACAGATCGAAGGTCGGGGTGGGCCGGCCGCCCTGGGCGACGGTGTCCAGCCGGGGATCGACCGAGAGCATCGCCTGGTGCAGCCGCTGGAGTTGGGGAGCGGGCTCGAGGCCCAGCTCCTCGATCAACCGCCGGCGCAGGCCGCGGTACAGGTCGAGTGCGGCGCACTGCCGACCGGAGCGGTAGAACGCCACCATGGCCTGGGCGTGCAACCGCTCGTCGTTGAGGTGATGCCCGGTCAGCCGGACGAGTTCGGGCAGGAGTTCTCCGTGCCGGCCGAGGCGCAGCTCGGCGTCGATCCGGCGTTCGGTCGCGAGCAGTCGGCTCTCCTCGAGGCCGGCGGCCTCGATCCGCAGCGGCGCTCCCACCCGTACGTCCGCCAGCGCCGGCCCCCGCCACGACGCCAGGGCCCGGCGCAGCAGCCGGGACGCGAGCTCGCTGTCGCCTTCCGCGAAGGCGGCGTGGCCCGCCTGGGCCGCCCGCCGGAACGCGAAGGCGTCCACGTCCTCCTCGGCGATCCGCAGCAGATAGCCTCCCTGCCCGGTGACGAGCAGCCTCCGTGCTCGGGCCGGTCCGTCAGGACCGTCGAGGGCGGCGGCCAGGGTGCGGCGCAGCCTCAGGATGTACGTCTGGAAGGTGGCGTGCGCGCTGCGCGGCGGTACGGTCCCCCACAGCTCCTTCCGCAGGGTGGTCACCGGGACGAACTGCCCCGGGTGGAGAGCGAGGAGCGCCAGAATCTGCCGCTGCTTCGCCGCCGTGGGGGCGATCGGAACTCCGCCCGCCTCTGCGTGCAGCGGGCCCAGAAGCTGAATCTTCACGCGTCCTCCGTCTCCGGCGTATGCCCCTCCGGCCTCTTGGCCCGGGGAATCGGCTGCTCTGGGAAGGAACGTAGGAGTGCGGGGGTGGGGGGCTCAATACGGTCGCACCGTAGGGCTGACCGAAGAATCTGTGGGGGGTCGCCCTACGGTCGTGCGGATGTCCGCACGTGCGGACATCCGCACGTGCGGACATGCCGGAACGGCCCGCGACGGGAACACCGCGGGCCGTTCGAACTTCGGGGACCGTACGCGCGTCGGGAGCCGTGCGAGGGGGGCCGGGCGAGCACGCCGACGGCATCCGGACGGTCTGGTCGGGTCAGGTCAGGTCAGGTCAGGTACGGTCCCGGCACAGGCGGGCGGTGTGCACGGTGATCGCCGTGAGGTAGAAGACGTCGGGACGCCACAGGACGCCGGTTTCGGCCTCGGCGTCCACGAGTTGTTCCAAAGTCAGCCGGTCGACGGGGTCGAGCCGTTCGCCGAGCTCGGTGAGTGTGCGCTGCAGGCGGGCCTGCAGATGGCGGCGCACGGCCAGGTCCAGCGGAGCGGGGAAGTCTATCAGGAAGGTGCGGGTGCCAGCGGGAACGAGCCCGGCGGAGGCCAGCAGGCACGGCCAGTCCTCGGCCACGGAGATGGCGTCCGGCAGACCGGCCCGGGTGTCGGCGAACTGCGCTTCGAGGGCGACGTCCAGGCGTGCCTGGAGCCCGGCTCGGCCGATGCCTATGTCACGGGGCAGGAAGCGTGGCGGCAGCCCCCGTTCGGCGACGGCGAGCATCCCGCCGGGCCGCAGTGCGGACGCCAGGCTCCGCAGGGCCTGCTGCTGGTCGCCCAGATGACGGCACACATTGCCGGTCCAGATCAGGTCGGCCGGTCCCAGCCTGCCGAACTCATCGGGCCGTTCGGCCCGCCTGGTCGTGATCCGTCCGGTCAGCCCGCGCTCCGCGGCACGGGCCCGGGCCCGGGAGAGCAGCGCGGGCGACCGGTCCACGGCGACGACGTCCGCCCGGGGGAAGACCTCGGCCAGGACGCAGGAGGCCGCCCCGGGCCCACTGCCCACGTCGAGGACACGGCGGATCGTCGCCGCACTCCGCTGCTCGGGTCCGAGGACGCCGCTCAGCCAGTGCGCCGCGTCCGTCAGAAAGCCGGAGTGCGGTTCCGCCTCGTGCTCCGGCGCAGCGCCGAGGGCCTCGTCGTCGAGGCCCTCGGTGCGGTCTGTGGGTGTCATACGGTCACCTCCGGCGGCCAGCATGGGGGCGCCGTGCATCCCGGACAACTCTTGTTGCCGATTCAGCAACCGGTCCGGGCGCCCCCCGCGGCGCCCGCCGCGGGCTCGTGCGACCGGTCCCACGAGGCCGGTCGCACGAGGCCGGAGCGCGGCCGGCGCCCTGTCAGTACGCGGCCGCGTACCGGCTGCGGCGCACGGCTGCCGGGCGGATCAAGTCCCGTGCGAAGGTGCCCAGGAGCTCTTCCCGGGCGGTGAGCGGAAAGTAGTGGTCGCCGGGGAACACCGCCACCCGCAGCGCGCGCCGGCTGCACCGGCCCCAGCCGGCCAGGTCCGCCCCCGAGACGCTCCGGTCCTGCCGCCCGCGCATCGCCGTGACCGGGCAGTGCACCACGTGGCGCGGGTCGCGTCGGTACGCCTCCATGACGGCGAGGTCCGCGCGGAGCGTGGTCAGTGTCCCGGCCGCGCGCCGCGGACTCCGCCCGACCGGCGGCATCCGGCCCCGGTCGCGGAGCCTGCGGATCATGGCCGCGTCCGGCAGATGGCCGACCGCCCGCTCGGGCGCGGGCCGGTGCGGCACGCCGGAGCCCGACACGTACAGCCGCTCGGCGGCCGCGTCGTGCTCCCATTCGAGCCGCGCCGCTATCTCGTACGCGAGGAGGGCGCCGAAGCCATGCCCGTACAGCGCGAAGGGCCGGTCGCACATGCGGGCCACGTACGGGATGATCTCGGCCAGCAGCGGCTCCAGGTCGCCGCAGGGGCGGGTCCGCGGGTGGCGGCCTCGTCCGGGCAGTTCCACCGGGGTGACCACCACCGAGGGGCCGATGGCCTCGGCCCACGGCAGGTACACGCCCGCCGAGACGCCCTCGAAGGGGAGACAGAACAGCCGCACCGAAGTGTCGCCGGTCATCGGCCCACCGTCCCCACGAGTCGGCCGACCGCGCCGGGCCGGGTGTCGGCGCTTCGCGGGGCAGCACCGCTCAGCAGTGCCCCGTACGCCTCGGTGGCCGCGTCCAGGAGGCGGAGCCCCGCCCGTCGGCCCATCAGTTCCCGGGCGTACCGCCAGGCGAAGGTCCAGGTCCGGTCGGAACGCCGGATCAGCGTGGCGCACATCAACGGCGCCCGGTCGAGCGGGAGTCCGATGGCCGACTCCCGGGCCAGCCGTTCGCGGAGACGGGCGTCCTGCACCTCCGGGCGGGTGGCACGCCAGTCCACGGTGTGCAGGTGGAAGCGGGCGTCCGCCCGGACCGTACGGCGCAGTCCGCCGTCCGGCGTCCGGAACAGGGCGGTGCGGCACAGCGGCGTGTCGTCCAGGACGGCCTGCCAGGCCTGCTCGTACACCAGGGGCAGAACGCGGTTCAGGGACAGCACGAATCTCTCCGTGCGGTCCACGTCGGACGGGGTGTTCGGCCGAGGCCGCCGGGTCGGGTGGATCGCCCTCGACGGCCGTTGCTCCTCACTGATCACGGTCACGCGGGCACCGATCCCTCCATCAGGTTTTCGCCATTAGGCCGCGGCTGAATACGTCGGACGCCATGAGGTGATTTCCACATGGATCACAGGCCACCGCAGCGGTGCCTGCAGAACGTACCTGTGCGGTACCTGCGCACATCAATACGGTGGCACCGAAGCAATGGCCGAAGAAATACGCTCCCGACCCTTCGGTCGGATGCAGTCATACAAATTGGATGCCCGACCGTGCTAGCGTCGGCACTCATCAGAGGTGTACGTCGTTCACCGGCGATCGGGGGATCGAAGTGGGGGCCCGGGCTTCCTCCACACCGTCGAAAGATGCCCTTTCCATAAGGGAGTCGACAGCTTTTCTCATGCTCGGCGAACGACCCTCACGGTGCTGGTTCCGCATGTACTCGAGACATCGGCCGGCCTGCCACCCCATCCCGATGAAGAGCGCACCCACGCCGGTCGGCAAGCGGACGAGAGCATGCTGCTCGCCGAACCGGACATCACGTCCGAGGCGATTCACTCTTCAGATAAGAGGTGCAGGACCGTGCCGCAGGAACTGTTCGGCAGGAGCGAGGAATCGAAGATCGTCGCGGAGATGCTCGAGTCCGCGAAAGGCGGGGTGGGCTCGGTCGCGCTGGTTGAGGGCATCATCGGCACGGGCAAGACCTCCTTCCTGCGCTGGGCCGAACAGACCGCCCGGGAGCAGGGCATGGTCATCCTCTCCGCCACGGCCTCCCCCACCGAACAGCACTTCTCACTGGGCGTCGTGCACCAGCTCCTCGGCACGCTCCCCGAGACCGCGCAGGGGTGGGAAGACGCCTTCGCGTCGGGCGGGGCCCTTTCCGAGGGCGGTCCGGACATACCGGACTACGCGCTGCTCGCGGAATTGTGCGCCGGCCTGGGGAGGGCCGCGCGGCGCGCCCCCATCCTGCTCACGGTCGACTGCGTCCAGCACGCCGACAGCAGGTCCCTGCTCTGGCTGGGCTTCCTCGGCCGCCGTCTGGACAACCTCCCCGTCGTCCTGCTCGCCACCAAACGCTGCGGGGAACCGGCGCTCGACCAGCACCTCCTGGTCGAGATCATGGAGGGCGTCCGCCCCGACCGGCACATCCACCTGCACGACCTCAGCCCGAGCGCCGCCCTGGACCTGGCCGCCACGCTCCGCGGTCAGGACCACGGGTCCGTGGCCGCACTGGTCGCCGACACGGGCGGCAACCCGTACCTGCTGACCGAGCAGTTACGCACCGCGCCGACGCGCCCCGCCGGCAGGAGCCCGGCGGACCCGTCGGGCGAGGGGCTGCGCCCGGGGGCGGTAAAGGAACGGATCCTGTGTCTGCTCAGGCGGCTCGGCCCGCACGGCCTGGCCATCGCCAGGGCGGCCAGCATCCTCAGAGCTCCTCTGGATCCCGCCATCCTCGCCGCTCTCTGCGGCGTGCCCACGGAGGACGCCTGTCACACCCTCACCCGGCTCACCGAGTCGGGGCTGCTGTGCGCCGAGAGGATGACGTTCCGACATCCCGTGCTCGCCGGACTCCTCTACGAGGACATCCCGTGCGCCGACCGTGGGGAACTCCACCGCCTCGCCGCCTGCTTCATGCGCCGCCACGGCGCTTCCCGCGAGGACATCGCCGCCCATCTGCTGCACTCCCACCACCTGGACGAGCCGTGGATGGTCCGTCTGCTCCTCGACGTCGCCCAGGGAATGGTGGGCCGCGACCCCGCTGGGGCCCGGCGCCTGATCGACAAGGCCGTCCTGCACGGCGTGCCGGAGGAGCACGCCGCTCACGCGGAAGCGCTACGGATCCAGACACTCACCGCCCTGGACCTGCCCGCCTCCGCCCGCGCGCTCACGGCACACGCGGCCGGGGCCTGCGACCCCGCCGAGCGGTTCCGGGAGGCGTTGCGGCTGTCGGACATCCACCTCCGGCTGGACGATCCCGCCTGCGCCCGCCAGGCTCTGGAGCAAGCCCTGCGGGCGAGCGGCACGCCGGACCCCGCCACCGCCGCGCGGCTGCGCGAGCGGTTCACCCGCATCCGGATCCACGAGGGCACCTACCGGCACGGGGACGGGGTGGAGGACCGGCTGGAGCGGGTGCTGCTGCTGCGTACGGCCACCGGGGACTCGGCGGCGGCGGTACGGCGGATCGCCGACCGCATCCTGACCGTGCCGCGCACCCCGTACGGCTCGACCACCTGGTACCACGCGCTCCTCGCCCAGCTCTGGGCGGGCGACGTGGACGAGGCCGGGCGGCACATGGACACCGAGGTGCGGCTCGCGCACGCCGAGGGCACCGCGACGAGGATCGCCGATGCCCATGCCGTACGCGGCCTGGTGCAGCTGCACCGGGGCCAGCTCGCGGAGGCCGAGCGCGACGCCCGCAAGGCGCTCGAACTGCTCACTTCGATACACGCCGACAAGTACCACGTCGGGGCGCTCACCCGGAGCGTCCTCATCGACGTGGCTCTGGAGAGGGGCGACCTCGCCGTGGCCGGCGCTCTGCTCGACGAGGCCCCGATGCTCCTCGGGGAACAACCCGGCACCTGGTGGCGGCTGCATCTCCTGCACAGCGCCGGGCGGGCCCTGGGCAGGATGGGTCAGGCGCAACAAGGCCTCACGCTGCTCGCCCGCTGCGGGGAGGAGCTGACCCGCCGGGGCATCGTCAACCCGGCGATCCTGCCCTGGCTCTCCAGCTTGTCCACCCTCCGGCTGTCCCTCCGCAATGTGGCCGCGGCCCGCAGCGCGGCCCGGGAGGAGACCGAACGGGCCCGCCGCTGGGGCGCTCCCCTGGCACTGGGCCGGGCCCTGACCGCCCAGGCCTCGGCCGGTTCGGGAAGCGAGGCGCTCCAGCTCGCCGAGCGGGCCGTGGAGCTTCTCGAACCGACCCCGGCTCCGCTGGTCTTCGCCCACGCCCTGTTCGCGGCGGGGAGTGCCCAGCGGCGGAGCGGCAAGGTTCGGCGTACCCGCGAGTTGCTTCACCGGGCCAACGAGGTCGCCATCTCGCTCGGCGCCGACGGTCTGGTGGAGGCGGTGCAGCAGGAGTTGCGGCACGCGGGCGGGCGGCCCGACCCGCGCAAGGACTCCACGGAGTCGCTGCTCACTCCGACCGAACGGCAGGTCTCCGAGCTGGCCGCCCGGGGCCTGAGCAACCGCGGCATCGCCCAGCTCCTGAAGGTGAGCCTGCGGAACGTCGAGTCCCATCTCACACACTCCTACCGGAAGTTGCGCATCAACGGCCGGCACGAACTGGCCAAGTTCTTTCCGGCGGACGCGGCTCCCGCCCCGGCCACGGTGCTGCTCCACCAGCCTCGGTCCACGCTCACTCCGCAGCAGCGCCTGCGGACCGGTTGACCGGCGGCGCCTCCACAGCCCTGAGGCGCTTGCCGGACTTCATGGTCAGCGGGGGCGGCTGCGGGCGTGCCCGTCGGGCTGCCCCGCCCCCGCCGGCCGCCCGGCTCCCCAGCCATTCCGGGCACGGTCAAGAACCTTTGGTTTGTGCTCACTTGTGAGCGAAGTCGGAGCACCTCCGTGCGATCCGTGCGCAGATTTTCGCGGATTCACCCATCGGGAGGCGCGCACTACGGCATAGGATCATGCCGCGCGCCCCTGGGGCCTCTTCTGTCCCACCAGCATCACACCCCCCAGCGGCACGCCCTCACCGACACCCCCCCACCATCCGTTAACAGGTACAGGTATCTGCGTGTCACCGATACTCAAGCCCGGTTCCGGCGACGGAGCCGCGCAGTGAAAATCAATCGTCGCCTCGTACTCCTCGTCACCGCGCCGCTCACCGTGGCCGTCGCCTTCTCGGTGCTGGCCCTCGCACCCGAGACCAACCAGGCGCTCCAGGCGGACCGGCTGACCTCTATGGTCGAAGCAGCCGACGGGGCGAGCGAGTTGGCCAGCCGGTTGCAGCGTGAGCGGGCGGCGGCCACCGCCCTGGTCTCCGAGCAGGGAGACGCGGAGGCCTTCCGGTTACGTGCGAACGCGACCGACGAGAGCATCGCCGGATTCCGCAGCCGGACCAAGGGGCTCTCCGCGGTACCCGGCAGCGCACAGCGCGCTCTGGACCGTATCGAGCGGTTCGTCGAAGAGATGCCCGGTCTGCGCGCCCAGGTGCGCTCGGGAAGCAGCACCGTCTCCGCCCTCGCGTTCGGCTATCGCATCGTGATCGCCGACCTCAACAGCTACCGCGACGGCATCGCGCAGGCGGATGGCGTGGACGCCGACATCGCGGACCGGATCCGTGCCGCCGCCGCGCTGTCCGAGGCCGCCGAGCACACGGCCCAGCAGCAGGTCACCGTCATGAGGGCGCAGGCCGCGGGCGGCTTCACCACCGCCTCGCAGCGGACCTTCGACGCCGGCCGGATGGGCTACACCGAGTCGACCGGCGTCATGTTCGACCTCGGACCGGGCGAATGGCGGACCTGGCTGGAGCGCACCCTCTCCGGGGCGAAGGCGCTGGAGGCGCGACGGCTCGAGGACGAGATCGGGCGTACGGGCACCGGCAAGGACCTCACGGTCACCCCGGAGGAATGGCAGAAGGCCTCCGACGACCGTCAGGAGCTGCTGCGTTCGGTCGAGAAACGGGTCGACGCGGCCGTCCTCGCCCAGGTCTCCGACGTACGCGCTACCCTCATCTGGACGGCCGGCGCGGAGGTCGCGCTGGTGGTGCTGACGCTGGTCGGCGTCGTCGTCGTCGCGATCCGTCTGGGCCGCGTCATGGTTCGCCGGCTGCGCGATCTGCGCAACGCCGCGCACGAGGTCGCCCACTCCGGACTGCCCGCCGTGATGAGCGAGCTGTCCCAGCCCGGCGCACTGCGCGGCGCGACTCCCGAGGAGGTGGCCCGGCGGACCGGCGACCCGGTCAGGACCACGGGCGAGGACGAGATCGGCGAGGTCGGTGAGGCGTTCAACGCCGTCCACCACGAAGCCGTCCGCCTTGCGGCCCAACAGGCTTATATCCATGAACAGCTGGCTGAGACGCTGGTCGGCGTCGCACGCCGGGGAGCACGGTTGACCGCTGTCATGGTGTCCGAGCTGGACACGGTGCAGCGCGACGAGGCCGACCCCGTGCGGATGAAGACTCTCTTCGCTCTCGACCACCTCGCCATCCGCATGGAACGCAACACGAACAACCTTCTGGTGCTGGGCGGTTACGGGAACGCCCGGGTGCGCTCGGCCGACGTGGGGTGCTCCACCGTCATCGTGGCCGCCGCCCAGCAGATCGAGCGGTTCGACCGCGTCTCCCTCGGTGTGATCGAGTCGGGGATCGGTGTCACCGCCCGCGCCGTGCACGACGTGGCGCACATCCTGGCGGAACTGCTCGACAACGCGACCCGGTACTCGCCCCCGGACAAGCAGGTCGGGGTCGCCGTCTGGCGGCTGGCGGACCGGGCCGTCATACAGATCGTCGACGAGGGCGTGGGCATCACGGCGGAACGCCGCGCGGTCCACAACGCCGCGTTGCTCGAACCGCAGGCGGGCATCGGCGACGTACGGTCCATGGGTCTGCACGTGGTGGCGCGGCTCGCCGCGCGCCACGGCATCGTCGTCGAACTGCGCGACTCCTCCGGCCCCGGCACGATCGCCGAGGTCACGCTGCCCGCGAAGGTGCTGGCACTGGACCTGAAGGAAGACCACGGGCCGACGCCGGGCGCGCTCGGCAACGATGTCGGCTACGAGGCGCCCCGGCCGATCACGCCGCCGGGGCCGGGGGGCCGCCGGCAGCCGGCCGGAGCGAACGCGCGCCCCGGCCACGACAGCACTCCGGTCGCT
>NZ_NTGZ01000239.1 GCF_002551245.1 Streptomyces sp. rh34 | reverse complement strand
CCGGGGAGGGCTGGTCGGAACGGCTCGGCGACGTCCTCGCCACCTGCCGGGTGTTCGTCCCGCTGTTCTCGCCGCGCTACTTCGCCAGCGAGATGTGCGGCAAGGAGTGGTACGCCTTCGAACAGCGCGCCATCCACCACCGCGCCCGCTCCAACCAGCCCGCCGAGGCCATCGTCCCGGCCCTCTGGGTACCGGTGCCGCCGAGCCAACTGCCCGGCTCCGCCGAGCGGTTGCAGTTCAACCACCGTGATTTCGGGGAACGGTACGTCAGCGACGGCCTCTACGGCCTGATCAAGCTCAGACTCTTCGCCGAGGAATACGAACGGGCCGTCTACGAACTGGCCAAACGCATCGTGAGCGTCGCCGACTCGGTCCGTATCGACACCGGCCGGCCCGTCGACTACCGCCTCGCCCCCAGCGCCTTCGGCTCTCCCAGCAGCGGAGTCGGCGCCCCCCGGCCGATGCAGATCACCATCGCGGCGCCCACCCGCCACGATCTGCCCGAGGGACGCAACAGCGACCACTACGGCGATCACCCCCAGGACTGGAACCCCTACTACCCGGCCGCCGCCCGCCCCCTGGCCTATGTGGCGGAGGAACTGGTCCGCTCGCTCAACTACCAGGCCGTCATCTCCTCGTTCGACGAGGACCGGCACGACGCCAAGGCCCCGCCCAGCACCCCCGAGATCCTGCTCGTCGACCGCTGGGCCCTCATGGACGAGGACCACCGCCGCAGGCTCGCCGCCTTCGACGCGGAGAACCGGCCCTGGGTGACCATGGTCGTGCCGTGGAGCCGCGACGACCACCAGAGCCGAGCGGCGGAGGCCGAGCTCACCGAGAAGCTCGAAGCCACCATGCCGATCAAGATGGGCCAGGGCCGGGCCCTGTGCCGTGCCGCGGCGAAAGGAGTGCCCACCATGGAGGCGTTCGGCCAACTCCTGCCCCAGGTGGTCGAGGTGGCCGCCCAGCAGTACCTCAAGCACGCGAAGGCCTACCCTCCCGGGCCGGGCGGCGGCTCCGGCGAGCGGACCCGGCTCACCGGCCCCATGGGCGGTACGAGCTACATACCCGACCCGCACGACCCTGCGACGGAAGCGGAGGACCTATGAGTGCCGGTCGTGACGGGCGCATCGTCACCTTCTACTCGTACAAGGGCGGTACCGGGCGCACCATGGCGCTCGCCAACACCGCCTGGATCCTCGCGGCCAACGGCAAGCGGGTGCTGGCCGTCGACTGGGACCTGGAGGCCCCCGGGCTGCACCGGTTCTTCCACCCCTTCCTCGACCCGGCCACCCTCGGCGCCACCACCGGCGTGATCGACCTGATCACCGAGTACGCGTGGGCCGCGACCAGCCCCGCCCAGCGCGCCGAGGACTGGCACCGCGACTACGCCCGTATCCAGCCGCACGCCGTGTCGCTGACCCCGGAGTCGCTCGGCTGGGAGTTCCCGCAGGGCGGCACGCTCGATTTCGTCTCCGCCGGACGGCAGAACCGCGAATACTCCGCGACCGTCTCCACCTTCGACTGGGACAACTTCTACGACCGGTTCGGCGGCGGCCACTTCTTCGACGCGCTGCGCGACGACATGAAGGCCAACTACGACTACGTCCTCATCGACAGCCGGACCGGCCTCAGCGACATCGCCGACATCTGCACCGTCCACCTCCCGGACGTGCTCGTCGACTGCTTCACCCTCAGCGACCAGTCCATCGACGGTGCGGCCTCCGTCGCCCGCCAGATCGCCGAGCGCAACACCGGCCGCCCCATCGCCCTCTACCCCGTTCCGATGCGCATCGACGAGGGCGAGAAGGAGAAGGCGGACGCCGGACGGGCACTGGCCCGGCTCAAGTTCGACCGGTTGCCGCGCGACCTGTCCGGGGACGAACTCACCGCCTACTGGGGCGCGGTGGAGATCCCCTACCGGCCCTACTACGCCTACGAGGAGACGCTCGCCACCTTCGGGGACGAGGCCGGACTCACCAACTCGCTGCTCTCCGCCTTCGAACGGCTCACCGCGGTCATCACCGACCGGGAGATCACTTCGATGCCCCCGATCGGTGAAGAGGTCCGCCTGCGGATCCGTGACGCCTTCACCCGGCGCAGGCCCGCCCTGCCCGCCGATCTCTTCCTCAGCTATGTGGCGGAGAACCGGATGTGGGCCGACTGGCTCGAATCGATTCTCACCCGGGCCGGCTTCCGGGTGGTTCCGCGCGACGTCTCCGCCGAACGCCCTCCGGAGGAGGCCGGCGAGGCTCCCGCGGAGAACAACGCCCGCACCGTGGTGCTGCTCTCCAGCGCCTACCTGAAGTCCCAGCGCGCGGTCGAGCTCTGGGAGCGGACCGCCGCGGAGGCCGTCGGCAGCGGCCGCCGCCGACTGGTCCCCCTGCGGGTCGGGGACGTACGCCTGAGCGCCCCCTACATCGACCGCAACCCCGTCGACCTCTTCCGGCTGGACGAGGTGCACGCCACCACCGCCGTGATGCGGGCCCTGGACCGCCCGGTGCAGGTGGCGGACGGGGTCTCGCCCGGGCCCCGCTTCCCCGGCACCGTACCGAGGATCTGGAACGCGCCGCCCCGCAACCCCGGCTTCACCGGCCGCTCGCTCGTCCTGGAGCGGATGCGCGACCAGCTCGGCGGCGGCCTGGCCGTCGTCCTGCCGCAGCCGCAGACCCTGTACGGACTCGGCGGCGTCGGCAAGACCCAGGTGGCCCTGGAGTACGTGCACCGCTTCATGGCCGACTACGACCTGGTGTGGTGGATATCGTCCGAGCAGCCCGACGACGTGGTCGCCTCGCTCGCCGAGCTCGCCGTCCGGCTCGGCGCCCAGGGTGGCGACGACATGGCCGCCGCCTCCCAGGAGGCCGTCGACCTGCTGCGGCGCGGCGTGCCCTCGGACCGCTGGCTGCTGGTCTTCGACAACGCGGACGACCCCGAGCAGCTGCGCCGCTACTTCCCGCAGGGCGGCTCCGGCCACATCCTGGTGACCTCCCGCAACCAGAGCTGGTCCCAGCACGGGGACGCGCTGCCCGTGGACGTCTTCCTGCGCGAGGAGTCGATCGAGCACCTCCAGCGCCGGGCGCCGGGGCTCAGCGACGAGGACGCCGACCAGGTGGCGACCGCCGTGGGCGACCTGCCGCTCGCCGTGGAGCAGGCGGCCGCCTGGATCGCGGAGACCGCCACTCCCATCGACGCCTATCTCGAACAGCTCGCCCAGCAGGCTCCCCAGGTCCTCGGACTCAACCAGCCGGCCGGCTACCCGGAACCGGTCGCCGCGACCTGGAACATCTCCATCGCCCGGCTCAAGGAGCGCTCGCCCGCAGCCGTGCGACTGCTCCAGCTCTGCGCCTTCTTCGCCCCGGAACCGATCTCCGCGAACCTCCTCTACAGCAAGGAGATGATCGACGCGCTGAAGCCGTACGACTCCTCGCTCCAGGAGAAGCTGGTGCTGGGCCGGGTCATCCGGGAGATCGGCCGGTTCGCCCTCGCCAAGGTCGACCAGGTCTCCAACTCCATCCAGGTCCACCGCCTCGTCCAGGCCGTGATCAAGGCGCAGCTCAGCGAGGAGGAGCAGCGCGAGGCCCGGCACGTCGTCCACCGCATCCTGGCCGGCGCCCGGCCCGACGACGACGAGCCGATCGACAACCCGGAGACCTGGCCGCGCTTCGCGACGATCTGGCCGCACCTCGGCCCTTCCGACGCCCGCAACTGCAAGGAGCCGGAGACCCGCAGGCTCCTGATCGACCGGGTCCGCTACCTCTGGAAGCGCGGCGACGTCAGGACCGCGGGGGCGCTCGGCGACGAGCTGCGGGAGATCTGGCGGGAGAAACTGGGGGAGCGGGACCTGCAGTACCTCTACCTCTGCTTCCACCTCTCCAACATCCTGCGCACCCGCGGGCGTTACGTGGAGGCGAAGGAGCTGGACGAGTTCACCCTGGAGCGGCAGCGGGCGGTGCTGGGACCCGAGCACCCGCACACGTACATGACCACCAGCAGCCTGGCCATCGACCTCGGTCTGCTGGGGGACTACGCCCGGGCGATCGAGATGGCGACCGAGGCCCACGAGGGGTTCGGGCAGATCTTCCACGACTCCCACCCCCGGACCCTGGCCGCCGCCAACAACCTGGCCCTGAACCTGCGCAGCGTCGGTCAGTACGCCCGCGCCCGGGAGATCGACCAGGACGTCTACGACCTCCGCTCGCAGGTGCTCGGACCGGAGCACCCCTACAGCCTGTCCTCCGCCATGAACCTCGCCCGTGACCTGCGGGAGGTCGGACGGTACGAGGACTCGGTGGGGCTGCTCAGCACCACGTACAACAGCTTCAAGGAGACGATGGGCCGCAGCTTCCCCGCCACGCTGAGCGCCGCGAAGAGCCTCGCGGTGTCGTTGCGCAGGGCGGGCCGGCTGGAGGACGCCCGCCGTCTCACGGTGGCGACCCGCGCCCGCTACCGGGCGAAGTACACCATCGCCAACCCCGATTCGCTGGCCTGCGACCTCAACCTCGCCGCGGACCTGTTCGCGGCGGGCGAGAGCGCCGAGGCGAGGGACACGGCGCAGGAGGTCGTCGACCAGTTCATGAAGGTGCCGGGGGAGAAGCACCCGTACACCCTGGCGGCGCAGAACAACCTCGGCGTCTACCTGACGGTGGCCGGGGAGCCGGAAGCGGCGGAGCGGGTGCTGAAGCTGGTCGTCGCCTCCATGCGGGAGACGTTCGGCCGGGAGCACCCCAACACCCTGTTCTGTGTGATGAACCTGGCCAGTGCCGCAGCGGACCTGGGAGGGCTGGACATCGTGCTGGAGACCGAGCAGCGGCTGTCCGGGCAGGTGCGCGAAGCGCTCGGGGCACACCATCCGGAGACCCTGGCCATGACCTCGAACATGGCGGTCACGCTCGACGCCATGGGGCGTGAGGACGAGGCGACGCAGTTGCGGGCGGAGATCGTCGTCGAGCTGTCCCGTCAGCTCGGCGACGACCATCCGCTGACCCGTATGGCCCGGACCGAGGAGCGGTTCAGGCGGGAACTGGAGCCGATGTCGGTGTGACCGTCCGGCCGGGAGGGCTCACCCTCCCGGCCCGGGTCCGTCCGGGTGCTCCCGCTCGTCCAGCAGCCAGTCGAGGACCCGGGGGAGCATGGGGAACGCGTCGAAGTGGGCCGCCTTCGGTTCGAGTACGGCGGTGGCGCCGGGTATCTGCCCGGCCAGCCAGCGGGAGTGGCCGACCGGGGAGAAGACGTCCTTCACCCCGTGCCAGAGGAGCACCTTGCCGGTGATCCGGCCGGGATCGAACCCCCAGGGGCTGCAGAACGCGATGGCGTCGTCGATCCAGCCGTACGCCGAGGTGCGCAGCCCCTCGCTGTAGTTGCGCAGCAGCATGGACCGGATCCCCGCGTCGTTCACCACCATCCGGTCGGAGTCGGTCAGCTCCCGGCGCAGGTCGTCCAGGAGCCGGACCGGGTCCCGGCGGATCTGCGCCGAGCGCATGATGAAGGACTCCGCCAGGCTCTTCGGGTCGTCGGCCGCCGTGGAGTACGCGAGCACATTGGACGCGGTCATCCCGTCGAACCAGTCGAGACCGGCCGCGTCCGGGGGCGCGAGACTGACCAGAGCAGCGGTCCGGGTGATGCGTTCCGGCATCAGCGCCGCGCAGGCCAGGGCGTGCGGGGCCCCGCCGGACCGGCCCACCACGGCGAATCGCCCCAGTCCCAACGAGTCGGCGATGGCCCGCACGTCCTCGACGACGTCCTTGATCCGGCGGCCCTCGTGCCGGTCGCTGCCGCCGTATCCCGGGCGGTCGTAGGTGATCAGCTGCGTATGGCGCTGGTACAGCACCATGCCGCGGGGAGCGGGCCCGAGTCTGCTGCCCGGAGTGCCGTGGAGGAGGAAGACCGGTCTGCCCCGCGGGTCCCCCATCCGCTCCACCATCAGATGCCGCCCGTCCGCCGCGAGCACCCGATTGCGCACCCGTTCCTCCTCCGCTCGGTCACCCGGCCGGCCCGGACACGGTGTGCCCGGCGTGTGCTGCCCTTTCGATGATGACCCATCAGAGGCGTTACCGGGACTGCTGGGCGACAGGAACTGTGAAGGTACGGGGAGGCTCCCCCGCGGACGATTTCCGTCTCCGTCCGGACGGGTGGGTACACCGTCCGGACGCCGACGGCGCATACCGGACAGGACCAGTCCTCACCCAGGGGCCATCGATGGTTGCACCAGGTGTTCGCGATCGGAACCGACGTGGCATGACCCGGGGTAGGTGAACGCCTCGCGTGCGAAGCGTCGCTGTCGTGTGCACGTCTGGAAGTCGACCTTGTGCGCGTTTCACCGCGTCGGAATAGTGGGCGCCCCATCCTCCGTGTACGGGCACCCCACTTGCTCCGTGCGCGGCCCCACAGGAGGTCGAAGTTGAAGCATCGACGCATATCCAGGAAGCGCGCGACGCTGGCCGGCTCGGCCGTCGTCGCCCTCGTCGCAGCGGGATTCACGTTCCAGACTGCGAACGCCAGTGACGATGTGCCGGCGTTCGCGGCCAAGACCCTCAGCGCGGACGCGGCCGGAAAGCTGGCCACCGCCCTGGACCGTGACCTGGGCGCGGACGCGGCAGGCTCGTACTACGACACCACGGCGAAGGCCCTCGTCGTGAACGTCCTCGACGAGGCGGGTGCCGAGCAGGTCCGCCAGGCGGGCGGCAAGGCCAGAATCGTTCAGAACTCCCTCGCCGAGTTGAAGTCGGCCCGGGGGACCCTCACCGACAGGGCGACGATCCCGGGCACCTCCTGGGCGGTCGACCCGGTCAGCAACAAGGTGCTCGTCACCGCCGACAGCACGGTCGACGGCGCGGCCTGGAAGAAGCTCTCGGCCGTGGTCGAGGGCCTCGGCGGGACGGCCGAACTCAACAGGACGGCGGGTGAGTTCCAGCCGCTGATCGCGGGCGGCGACGCGATCTGGGGCTCCGGCTCCCGCTGCTCGCTCGGCTTCAACGTGGTCAAGGGCGGCGAGCCGTACTTCCTGACCGCCGGCCACTGCACCGAGTCGGTCACCAGCTGGTCGGACACCCAGGGCGGCTCGGAGATCGGGGCGAACGAGGGCTCCAGCTTCCCGGAGAACGACTACGGCCTGGTCAAGTACACCTCGGACACCGCGCACCCGAGCGAGGTGAACCTCTACGACGGCTCGACCCAGGCGATCACCCGGGCGGGCGACGCGACGGTCGGCCAGGCGGTCACCCGCAGCGGCTCCACCACCCAGGTGCACGACGGTGAGGTCACGGCGCTGGACGCCACGGTCAACTACGGCAACGGCGACATCGTCAACGGCCTCATCCAGACGACCGTCTGCGCCGAGCCCGGCGACAGCGGCGGCGCCCTCTTCGCGGGCGACACCGCGCTCGGTCTGACCTCCGGCGGCAGCGGCGACTGCTCCTCGGGCGGCACGACCTTCTTCCAGCCGGTACCGGAGGCGCTGGCCGCCTACGGCGCCGAGATCGGCTGACGCTCCACCGCGTCACAGCGACACGGAGAGGCCCCCGGGACGCCGGGGGCCTCTCCCTTGTGCGCTGGCGGGGTGCGGCGGGTGTCGTGGTGGCCGGGCGGTCAGGCGGCCTTGGGCAGATTGTCGGAGTCCGCCTTGGCCGGGGAGACGCCGAACACCTTCACGGCCTGGTAGTAGGTCCAGGCCGTGCCGTTGCACGAGGTCTTCGTCGCCCCCGAGTAGCGGGCGCACACGCGCTTGAGGTCCTCGTAGAAGGCGGAGTCGATACGGGCCTTGTTGGCGGAGAACGTACCGGCGGCCTTGTAGTTCCGGTAGCCGAAGTCATGGCGGGCGCAGGAGATCTGGAAGGGGAAGCCGAACGGGTTGTCGGGGGAGCTGCTGCAGTAGTCGGTCGACCAGTTGAAGCCGTACGCGGACCAGGCGCCCTGGTTGTTGCGGGCGGCGTTCCAGGCGTTGTGACTGGAGGCGCTGGTCTGGGTCCAGGAGCTGAGCACCTGGGGTTTGTCGGCGGGGGCGGCCGAGGCGGATGCGGCGGTGATCAGGCTGAGCGGGAGCGACAGGGCGACCGCGGCGAGCGGAACCGTGAATCGACGACGCATGAGCGACCTCCGTGAGGGGGAAAAGGAGTGGTCCTGGCCGTGCTCCTCGTCGGCTGGAACGAGGCCGCTCCAGCATGTCGTCATGCACCTGTCATGCCTAGTCCTCGCGCTGACCGGACATCAAGAATTGGGGCACACGTCAGACGGGGCCGTCACCGGGACGGCCCCGTGAACGTCGCACCGTGCGGGGGCGGGTGTCAGACGGCCGTCGACCCGCCCGCCGCGCGTGCCGTCTCCGTACCGTGGCCGTCGTCCTGCCCGGACCGGTGCCGCATCGACAGCAGCAGGGTCAGCGCCGTGCCGACGACCGCCCAGGCCGAGAGCACCAGCAGGGGCCCGGTGACCGCGTTGCCCCGGAAGTAGGCGATCGAGCGGGCCGTCCAGGTGCCCGCGCCCGGAGGGAGGGCCGGACCGATCGCCCGCCAGAAGTCCGGGAGCATCGGCAGCGGGAAGGCGCCGCCCGCGCTCGGGTTGCCCGCGATGACGATAATGAGGACGGCCAGGCCGATGCCGATGATGCCGGTGAGGGCCTGCAGGGCGAGCGTGGTCATGCCGACCGCGAAGACGACCAGGGCGCCCAGGCCTGCCAGCCCCCAGAAGCTGCCCGGCAGCGCGCCGAGGACCGGGCCGATGATGATCGCGCCGCCGATGCCGCCCACGATCGAGTAGAGGGCCATGGCCCCGGTCCGGATCGCCGCCCGCTGTCGGTTGGCGGGCTTGGCGCCGGAGCTGATGGCCAGGATCGAGGCGCAGAGATAGCCGCCCACGCACCAGCCGACGACCAGGTAGAAGGACGAGAGTCCGTTGAAGTCCTCGCCGGAGGCCGGGGCGACATCCACGGTCCGCACGCTCCGCTGCTGGGAGGCGTCGACCTCGGTGAGGATCCGCTCCAGGGAGGTGGCCAGGGCCGTTCCGCCGCCGGAGGCGACCAGCAGGGTGTCGGTGCGGCCTTCCGGCGAGACGATCAGGGCGCCGTCGATGTCGCGGTTCATGATCTGCTCGCGGGCCTCGGCGGCGCTGTTCACCGTACGGGGGTCGAGCGGTCCGCCGGAGAGCCCGTCCAGCCGCTCGACGAGCTGCTGGGACATCTGCCGCGGGGCCACCACCCCGAAGGCGACATCCGTCGGCTTGGGCTTGTGCAGCGCTCCGACGTAGGACGCGATGAACAGCAGTTGCAGTCCGAGCACACCGATCACGAGCAGGGCGGCCCGTGGGGTGACGGCGTTCTTCACCTCGTCGACGAAAGTCATGCCCCCACGGTCCGGGCGGAGCGGCGTCCGCGCAGGCTGGGCGGGCCGAACGGCGTAGCACCGGGGCGGACGGGCATGCATCGGCCCCTCCCGCAACGCGGCCAGAATCAGCACGCCCCACCGGCTGCTGACGTGATTCAGCACCGTGCGGGCCGGGCAGTCCGCGGGCGGCCTCGTCGAGTGGATCACGCATCGGATCGGAGATGTCCTCGCCGCGCGCGAGCGCCACGACGAGGTGAAGTGAACCCGCCGTCCGTCGGCGCCCCGTTCCCTGTGGAGCGGGGCGCCTTTCCGTGTCGAGCGGCTCCTCGAATGTTTCCCCGGGCCGGCGGTCCGGCCTGCGCGCTGTCGGACCGGTCCGGGGCTGACCGACAGGTAAGCCCTTACCGATCGAAAGCTCAAAACCTAGGGTAAGCCCGACGCGTCGAGTGGCCCGGAAGGGAGGATTCGGTGGATACGGAAACCGCGCCGCGCGCCGGGGTGTGCGAGCGGATCGGGCTGGCGGCCCTGGCGCTGCCCGCGATGCTCGTGATCATGGGAAAGGCCGGAGAGGTGAAGGCCGGAGAGGGAGAGGCCGACAAGTCGACGTCCACGGCCGGGGCGGCGATGTCCTGACCTGACTGACCTGACCGCTCGTCATGCGGCCGGCCATGGCTCGCCCTCTCCGGGGGAGACGGATGGTCGGCCGCGTCGGTGGCCGGGAGCGAGCACCGCCGCCCGCCAGCTTTTACCGACGCGTAACTTCCCTCGCCACCTTACTCGTGCGTAATTTGGCATGAGCACATAAAGCTTGTGGTCCGGGCCACAGGGCGCACCGCCATCGCACCTCCCTTGAGCCGCAAGGAGATCCCACGATGCTGCCCTGGATCCGTGCTGCGCGCGTTCCCCGCGCGCGCAGTCTGCTCGCCGCCCTGCTCCTCTCCCTCACCGTCCTCGTCGCCCCCGCGGCGAGCGCGACCGCGGCCACCCCGGCCGCCGCCGAGGCCACGTCGCGTGGCTGGAACGACTACTCCTGCAAGCCCTCCGCCGCCCACCCCCGCCCCGTCGTCCTGGTCCACGGAACCTTCGGGAACTCGATCGACAACTGGCTGGTCCTCGCCCCCTACCTGGTCAACCGGGGCTACTGCGTCTTCTCCCTCGACTACGGCCAACTCCCCGGCGTGCCGTTCTTCCACGGCCTCGGGCCCATCGACAAGTCCGCCGAACAGCTCGACGTGTTCGTCGACAAGGTCCTCGACGCCACCGGAGCCCCGAAGGCCGACCTCGTCGGTCACTCCCAGGGCGGCATGATGCCGAACCACTACCTGAAGTTCCTCGGCGGTGCCGACAAGGTCAACGCCCTCGTCGGCATCGCCCCGGACAACCACGGCACCACCCTGCTCGGCCTCACCAAGCTGTTGCCGTTCTTCCCCGGCGTGGAGAGGTTCATCAGCGACAAGACCCCCGGACTCGCCGACCAGATCGCGGGATCGCCCTTCATCACCAGGCTCACGGCGGGCGGCGACACCGTCCCCGGCGTCCGCTACACCGTCATCGCGACCAGGTACGACCAGGTCGTGACCCCGTACCGCACGCAGTACCTGGACGGGCCGAACGTACGCAACGTGCTGCTCCAGGACCTGTGTCCGCTCGACCTCTCCGAGCACGTGGCGATCGGGACCATCGACCGCGTCGCCTTCCACGAGGTGGCCAACGCCCTAGACCCGGCACGCGCCACCCCGACCACCTGCGCCTCGGTCATCGGCTGACCCCCGCGCGACGACGGGCCGGGGCCCGGCGTCCGATGGTGCGGACGGCGGACCCCGGCCCGTCACATCCTGCCGCGCCCGACGTCCCGGAGGGGCGCGGCAGGGGTAGGGGGTGCCCCGGCGGTCAGCGGCTGGGGCGGCCGACCGCGGCGGCGGCCCGGCGGCGCTGCGAGGCGAACAGCACGGCAGCCCCGGCCTGTCTCTTATACACATCTC
>NZ_NTGZ01000238.1 GCF_002551245.1 Streptomyces sp. rh34 | reverse complement strand
AGATGTGTATAAGAGACAGTCCCCGAAGTCCTCCCCGAGCCCGACGGGACCGCGGCCCGCACCGCCCTGCCCACCCTGCGCGAGGCCTACCGGGCCGCGTCCCAGCTCTACGAGAAGGTCGGCGTCGGCGCCGACCTGCGCGCCGAACAGGCCCGCGCCGAGAGCGACGAGAGCGCCGCCCGCGCGGAGCTGGACCGCCTCACCAACAAGGTCCGCACCCGCGCCGCCCAGCTCCTGGAGGGCACCGACGGAGCCGACGGCCCATCCCGCCAGGCCGCCGCCGCCCGCGCCGAAGCACACGTCCAGCTCCTGGAGACCCGCGCCTCCACCGCCAGCGAGCATCTGGGACGGCTGCGCGGCGAGGCCGAGCGGCTCGCCCCCGACGACGAGCGGCAGCACCACACCGAACTGCCGGACGACCTGGTCCCGGCCGACGCGGAGGAGGCCCAGACCCTCCTGCGTACCGCCACCACCGAGCTGGCCGCCGCCACCGGGGCCCTGGACACCGCCCGCGCCGCCCACAGCGAGCTACTGCGCGCCCACCGCACCGCCGAGGACTCCGCCGGCGGCTTCGACGAAACCGCGGCCCTGCTGCGGGACCTCCTGCGCGACCACGGCGCGGAGGACGGGACCGAGCACCCCGACCCCTACCCCGGCACCCTGGAGGAGGCCCGGCAGTCCGCGGCCGAGTCCCGCCGCTCCCTGCGCGGCTGCAACGCCGACCTCTCGGCCGCCGAGAGCGCCGTCCGGGAAGCGAGCGACGTCCTCGTCCGGCACGCCAACTCCACCCGGTACGAACAGGTCCGCACCCCGGCCCGCCAGCAGATCCGCGAGCTGCCCGCCTCCGCGCTGCCCGAGCACGCCCAGAAGTGGGCCGACGCCTTCGCCCCCCGGCTGCGCGTCCTCACCGACGAACTGATCCAGCTGGAACGCAACCGCGACTCGATCGTCGACCGGCTGCGCGGGCTGGTCGACTCCGCGCTCACCACCCTGCGCTCCGCCCAGCGGCTCTCCCAGCTCCCCGAAGGACTGGGGGAGTGGTCGGGTCAGGAATTCCTCCGGATCCGCTTCGAGGAACCCGACCAGGCCACCCTCACCGAACGCCTCGGCGAGGTCGTCGACGAGGCCACCCGCGCCGCCCTCAAGAAGAACTCCGACCTGCGCCGGGACGGCATGTCCCTGCTGCTCCGGGGCGTCGAGGCGGCGCTGCGCCCCAAGGGCATCGCGGTGGAGATCCTCAAGCCGGACGCCGTGCTGCGCGCCGAGCGCGTCCCCGTCGGGCAGATGGGCGACGTCTTCTCCGGCGGTCAGCTGCTCACCGCCGCCATCGCCCTCTACTGCACGATGGCGGCCCTGCGCAGCAACGACCGGGGCCGTGACCGCCACCGGCACGCGGGCACCCTGTTCCTCGACAACCCGATCGGCCGCGCCAACGCCACGTACCTGCTGGAGCTCCAGCGGGCGGTGTCGGACGCGCTGGGCGTGCAACTGCTGTACACGACCGGTCTGTTCGACACGACCGCGCTCGCCGAGTTCCCCCTCGTCATCCGGCTGCGCAACGACGCGGACCTGAGGGCCGGGCTCAAGTACATCAGCGTGGAGGAGCATCTGCGCCCCGGTCTGCCGCAGCAGGACCCGGACGGAGAGACGGTCCACGGCGAGATCACGGCGACCCGTATGTTCAAGCGGAACGAGCAGGCAGCCGCCGGAACCCCGGCACCGCGGCCCGGCGCGTAGGGCCTGTCGTCACATGCCGTCTGCCGGGCTGAGCCGCCCGGCGGACGGCAGCGGCGGCGGCCCGCGGGTCAGGCCCGGGAGAGGTCTCCGGTCTTCCGGCGGCCGGCTATGCCACCGCCCGTGCCGTCCCGCTCGGCCGCCCGCTCGGCCCGGCGGGACCGGCGCCGTTCACGACGTATCTGCCGGGCCGAACTGCTCGGCATGGACACCACGCCGTTGCGCTGGTTCCACACCTGCCGGGTCACCCAGACGTCGAGCACCGACCAGGTGGCGACCACCGTGCTGGCCACACTGCTGAGCACCATCGGGAAGGCCAGCCAGGAGCCGGTCAAGGTGCTCAGAAAAGCGACCATCGCCTGGATGATCGTCAGCGCCATGATGAGCACGGCGCGCACGGCGGCCGTTCGCACCGCGTCGGGCATCCGCCGCTTCGAGGCCGGCTCCTCCACCCACAACTGCCGCGGGGCCCGTACCCCGTCCGCGGCTTCCGTATCCGCGGCCGCCGGTACTCCGGCGCTCCCGCGTTCCTGCGTGCTCAAGGACCTTCAACTCCCCACCACTGTCCGACTTCAGGGTGGCTGCCCGGCTTGCGCCGGTTCTACGCGGGCGGAACACGTCCGTCCTGCCGCGCACGACCCCACCGTGCGCCTACCCCGTACATATGGACGAACCACCCGTCCCGAAGATTCCCCTGAAAAGCGCCCGCAGGGAACAGAAGGTCACGGAGCGAAAAAATCCAGCCAACTGATACATGCCGGTACCGACAGGTCCGGCCGGTACCCTCTGTCGCTTTCGCGAATTTCATCTCCGGGAATACCGGGACAACTCATGATCAAGTCCAAGGTGGACGGCTGAAAACCATCCGGACGTGTCTTCGAGTTGTCTCTGGGGCAGTAGTAGGCTCGCGCCGTTTATTGACGCAGGACGGACCTCGCCCGCGTCAGCCCGATGCGCGCCGGTGTACGCACGGTGCGCGGCGGGGCAGGGCCGAGGGACGACCGGGAGAAGACCACCCCCGCGGTGCGGGGCCGATCTGGGGGAGGCCATGCGCTTTCGCGGGAAGTCCATCCGCAGGAAGATCGTGGCGTTGCTGCTGGTGCCGCTCGTCTCCCTCACAGGCCTCTGGGTCTTCGCGACCTACATCACCGGCCGTCAGGCCGACGAGCTGATGAGTGCCGGATCCATCGTGGAGAAGGTCGGCCACCCGCTGGAGGACGCCGTCCGCGCCGTCCAGGCCGAACGACGGCAGACGCTGGTCTTCCTCGCCGACCCCCGGGCCTCCGACGCGCTCCCCGTCCTCATGGGCCAACGCGCCGCCACCGACCGCATCGTGGGCGAGGTCAGGGAGAACGCCCGGGAGCAGGACGTCCGGGAGGCGCTGACCGCCTCCGACGCCGCGCGCCTGGACGCGATCCTCAGCGCCGTCGACGGCCTGGACGCCCTGCGCGTATCGGTCGAGAAGCGCACCATCAGCCGGGCGAAGGCGCTGGACTTCTACAACGGCCTCGTCGACCCCTCGTACCGCTTCCTCAACGGACTCCACCCCCTGGAGAACGTGTCGATGGACCAGCAGATGCGGGCCCTGGTCGGGGTCTCCCGGGCCCGGGAGATGCTCTCCCGCGAGGACGCGTTGATCGCCTCGGGCCTCATCGCGGGCCGCTTCACCACCTCCGAACTGCGCCAGATATCCGGCCTCGTGGCCCGGCGCGAGCTGCTCTACGAGGTCAGCCTGGAGCACCTGCCCGCCGCGGAGCGCCGACGCGTCGAGCAGTTCTGGGGCAGCCCCGACACCGAGCCGCTGCGCACCGCCGAGGACGCCCTGATCGCCGCCGGCCCGACGAAACGACCCGGCGCCGTCGACGCCGACCGCTGGGAGGAGTCGGCCGTGCCCGTCCTCGACCGGCTGGCGGGCGACGCCACGGAGATGGGCAACCGCTTCCAGGACCGTGCCGAACCGGCCGCGTACCGGGTCCTCGTCCAGGCCGGGATCGCCGGAGTCCTCGGTTTCCTGGCCCTCATCGTCTCGGTCTTCGTCTCCGTACGCATCGCCCGTGAACTCGTCCGCGACCTCTCCCGGCTGCGCAAGGACGCCCACGAGGTCTCCGGCGTCCGGCTGCCGAGCGTCATGCGCAGGCTGGCCGCGGGCGAGCAGGTGGACGTCGAGACCGAGGCCCCGCACCTCAGTTACGAGCCCGACGAGATCGGCCAGGTCGGACAGGCGCTCAACACCCTCCAGCGGGCCGCCGTGGAGGCCGCGGTCAAGCAGGCGGACATGCGGCGCGGCGTCTCCGAGGTCTTCGTCAACCTCGCCCGCCGCAACCAGGTCCTCCTGCACCGTCAGCTCACGCTGCTGGACGCGATGGAGCGCCGTACCGAGAGCGGCGACGAACTGGCCGATCTGTTCCGCCTCGACCACCTCACCACCCGCATGCGGCGCCACGCCGAGGGCCTCGTGATCCTCTCCGGCGCCGCCCCCTCCCGCCAGTGGCGCAAGCCGATCCAGCTGATGGACGTCGTGCGGGCCGCCGTCGCCGAGGTCGAGGACTACGAACGCATCGAGGTCCGGCGCCTCGCCCGGATCGGCGTGGGCGGCCCCGCCGTCGCCGACCTCACCCATCTGATCGCCGAACTCCTGGAGAACGCCACCGTCTTCTCACCCCCGCACACCGCGGTCCAGGTGCACGGCGAACGCGTCTCCAACGGCTTCACGCTCGAAATCCACGACCGGGGCCTCGGCATGGCCCCCGAGATCCTCCTCGACGCCAACCTGCGGCTCGCCGAGACCCCCGACTTCGAACTCTCCGACACCGACCGGCTGGGCCTGTTCGTCGTCAGCCGGCTCGCCCAGCGGCAGAACGTCCGCGTCTCCTTGCAGAAATCGCCGTACGGAGGCACCACCGCGGTCGTGTTCATCCCCGCGGCGCTGCTCACCGACGCCCCCGACACCCACGGCACCGGGTTCCGCCTCGACCGCCGGGCCGAGCGGGCGATCGGGGGCGGCCGGAGCTCCGACGCGGCGCAGGGCGCGCAGGGCACGGCCCCGGGCGGGGAGCGCCGCGTCAACGGCAGGTCCGCGGTCCTGTCCCCGGTGCCCACCGGGCTCACCGGGCCGGGCGTGCTGGACGGCCCGGTCGAGCTGGAGGCTCCGGTCGGCCCCCTGGACTTCGCCGGCGACCCGCTGGACCGTTCACCGGATCCGGCCCTGGACCCGGCCCACGGCCCCGTCCTGGACGGCGTCTCCGATCTGGAGGACACCGAGAGCGAGCGCGGCGGCATCTTCCGCGCCCGGGACCTGCGCCGCGAGGGCGACCGCGAGCCCCGCCGCGACGAGCCCGGCGGCGCGCGCCGGGCCACCGACCTGGACCAGCACCAGCAGGCCCGCGACCACGCCGACGAGCCCCCGGCGGAGGTGCGCCCGATGCGCCCCGCAGGCCCCGTCCCGCTGCCGCGCCGTACCCCGCCGACGCTGGTCACCGACCGGGGCCGCCGGGTCGAAGACCCGGGCGGCGACCCGCTCGACGACCCGGCCGAGACCGCCGCGAAGGCGACCGGCCCGGTCCCGCACACCGCCGACCGGACGCCCGAGGCGGCCGACAGGTCCCGGACCTCCGACGCACCCTGGACCGTACGAGCCGCCGCACACCGCACGACAGAGCCCTCCCGCACGACAGAGCCCTCCCGTGCCACGGAAGCACCGCGCGTCACAGAGCCACGGCACGACGGGGCCCCGCCGCCGGCCGGTCCACCGGCGCCCGACACCGTGGGCGGGCTGCCCCGGCGGGTCCGGCAGGCCAGCCTTTCCCGCCGGCTCCGGGAGGACTCCGCGGACCGGACTCCGCAGCGGGCGCCCGTGGACACGTTCGACGACGCCGAACGCGATGCCGACGAGGTACGTGACCGCATGGCCTCGCTCCAGCGAGGCTGGCAGCGCGGCCGTCGGCAGAACGCCGCCGAACCCGCCGAACCCGCCGAGAACCCCGACACCACCGACACCACCGAGAACACCGAGGACACCGGCGGCCCCGGTGGCACAGCACCAGGAACCACTCCGGGAGGGGACGGTCGATGACCGCACCGAACGCCGCAGCACCCAACCCCGCACGCCACGGCTCGGGCGAACTGAACTGGCTGCTCGACGAACTCGTCCAGCGCGTCGCCAGCATCCGCAAGGCGCTGGTGCTTTCCAGCGACGGACTCGCCACCGGCGCGTCGGCGGACCTGACCCGCGAGGACAGCGAGCATCTCGCCGCCGTCGCCTCCGGGTTCCACAGCCTCGCCAAGGGCGTGGGCCACCACTTCGACGCGGGCAGGGTGCGCCAGACCGTCGTCGAACTGGACGAGGCGTTCCTCTTCGTCACGGCCGCCGGCGACGGAAGCTGTCTCGCCGTCCTGGCGGACGCCGACTCCGACGTGGGCCAGGTCGCGTACGAGATGACCCTGATGGTCAAGCGCGTGGGGGCCCATCTGGCCAACGCCCCACGGACGACCGGTCTGCCCGCCGGAGGGTGAGCGTGGCGGGCATGAGCGCCGACTCCCCCCGGGGCACCGGCCCCGGATCCACGGACGGGTCCGTCGACCCCCAGGTCTCGCGGTGGTACGACGCGGAGGCGGGACCGGTGGTCCGCCCGTACGCGATGACCCGCGGGCGCACCAGCAGCGCCTCCCGTCACCGCCTCGACCTGATCGCGCTCGTCGTGCCGGAACCGGCCGCCGACGATCCCGGCCGGGACCAGACGCTCGCGCCCGAGCATGTGGCGATCGTCGAACTCTGCAGCGACATGCCCCAGTCGATCGCCGAGCTCGCCGCCGAACTCGACCTTCCCGTAGGGGTGGTACGAGTCCTGGTCGGCGACCTCGTCGAGGACGAACTGGTGCACGTCACCCGTCCCGTTCCGCCGGCCGAGCTGCCGGACGTGAACATTCTTCGCGAGGTTATCCATGGCCTTCGGGCGCTCTAGCCGCCGAAAGCAGCGGCACGTCGAGCCCGTCACCCTCAAGATCCTGGTGGCGGGCGGGTTCGGCGTCGGCAAGACGACCGCGGTCGGCGCGGTCAGTGAGATCAGGCCGCTGCGCACCGAGGAGCGCCTCAGCGAGGCGGGCCGTCCGGTGGACGACCTGGAGGGGGTCGAGTCCAAGACCACCACCACGGTCGCGATGGACTTCGGCCGGATCACGCTGCGGGAGGACCTGGTCCTCTATCTGTTCGGCACGCCGGGCCAGGACCGCTTCTGGTTCCTGTGGGACGAACTGGCCCAGGGCTCCCTGGGCGCCGTCGTCCTCGCCGACACCCGGCGCCTTGAGGACTGCTTCGCCGCGGTCGACTACTTCGAGCGCAGGCGGATCCCGTTCACGGTCGCGGTCAACACCTTCGAGGACGCCGAGCGGTTCCCGACGGAGACCGTGCAGGCCGCCCTCGACCTCGACCCCGAGGTCCCGGTGCTCGTCTGCGACGCACGGGACCGGGCAGCCGTGCGCGACGTCCTCGTCGCGGTCGTGGAGCACGCCCTGGAGCGCGCGGCACGAGCCCGCGAACCCGTCGCCACCTGAGCCGGGGGGCGGGTCCCGGCACGCGTGCGGCCCGTACCCCCGCCGACAGGGGTACGGGCCGCACGGCGTCCGGCGGACCGGGCCCCGAGTGTTCTGCGGCGGTGACGCCCCGTCAAGTGGAGGGCAGGGAAAAACTGTGAGGGCCGGCCGGGCTCAGCGGACCGCCACCACCGCCGAACCGTGCCCGAACAGCCCCTGGTTCGCCGTGATGCCGACCCGTGCGCCCGGTACCTGACGTTCCCCGGCCCGTCCGCGCAACTGCCGGGTGAGCTCGCAGACCTGCGCGATGGCCTGGGCGGGGACAGCCTCGCCGAACGAGGCCAGACCGCCGCTCGCGTTCACCGGAACCCGGCCTCCCAGCGCGGTCGCCCCCGTCCGCAGAAGCTTCGCCCCCTCGCCGGGACCGCACAGCCCGATGTCCTCGTACCACTCCAGCTCCAGTGCCGTGGACAGGTCGTAGACCTCCGCCAGCGAGAGATCCTCCGGCCCGATCCCCGCCTCCTCGTACGCGGTCCGTGCGATCGAGGCGCGGAAGCTCTCGGAGGAGGGGTCCACCGCCACCGCCGAGTCCGTGCCGATGTCCGGCAGGTCCAGGACGGTCCTCGGGTAGGTCGGCGTCACGGTGGAGACGGCCCGGATCCGCACCGGATCACGTGCCCCGTGACGGCGCGAGAACTCCATGCTGGACAACACCAGGGCGGCGGCGCCGTCGGACGTGGCGCAGATGTCCAGCAGCCGCAGCGGATCGGCGACCATCGCGGAGGCGGCGACCTCCTCGGCCGTCACCGGCTCCCGGTAGCGGGCGTACTCGTTCAGCGCCCCCGCCGCCGCGTTCTTCACCTTGACCAGCGCGAAGTCCTCCGGTGTGTCCCCGTACAGCGCCATGCGGCGGCGGGCGAACAGCCCGAAGTACGCCGGATTCGTCGCGCCGAGCACCCGGAAGCGCAGCCAGTCCGGGTCGTCCGGCCGCTCCCCGCCCGCCGGGGCGAAGAACCCCTTGGGCGCCGCGTCGGCCCCCACCACCAGCACCACGTCCGCCAGACCCGCCAGGATCTGCGCCCGCGCCGTGTCGATCGCCTGTGCCCCGGAGGCGCAGGCGGCGTACACGGACGCCACCCGCGCCCCCTGCCACCCGAGCGCCCGGGCGAACGTCGCCCCCGCCACGTACCCCGGATAGCCCCCGCGCACCGTCTGCGCGCCGACCACCGACCGGACCTCGGGCCAGCCGATGCCCGCGTCCGCGAGGGCGGCGCGCGCGGCGATCCGCCCGTAGGTGACGAAGCCGCGCCCCCACTTGCCCCACGGGTGCATCCCGGCCCCGAGGACGGCCACGTCGCCGGTCATGAACCGGCCCCCGCCGCCGCGACGGGACGCCAGTGCCAGGTCGTGTGCACGAGGCCCGTCGCCCGGTCCTCGTCCAGGACGCCCGGTACGACCTCCACCACCGAACCGACGGGGAGATCGGCCACGCCCACCCCCGGGGCGGCCTGCCCCAGCACCACCATGCGCTCGGCGGCCAGCTCGACGGCGACCAGCGTGTACGGGGTCCAGGGCTCCTCGGGGTCGCTGACGTACGGGGGAGGGGGCCGGTAGCGCCCGTCGGTGCAGGACCACACCGTGCCCCGTTTCGACAGCGGGGCCTCCTCCAGTTCGCCCCCGGGGCAGCCCGGGTTGCGGCAGTGGCCGTCCTCCCGGGGAAAGTGCACCGACCGGCAGCCGGAGCACCGGGTGCCCAGCAGCCGGAAATCCTCCTCCGCGGTGTCCTCGGTGAACCAACCGGCCACCACGGGTATGCGCGTGCGCGACAAAGCCCCTCCCGGCACTGGATCTGACGGAACGTCAGAAGTGTGTCACGGACACCTCTGTCCGGCGAGAGGTCCGGCCCGCCGGTCCGGTCAGGCGCGGTCCCGGTCGCGCCCGGCCTCAGCCGCGCCCGGCCTCCGCTCCGCTGCCCTCCGCTCCGCGGGGCTCGGCCTGGCCGCGCTCGCCCCCGCCGTGCTCCGCCAGCCACTTCGCCGCGGTCTCCGCCAGCTCCGCGTCCCGGCCCGCGAGCATCGTCCGGATCATCCGCGCGTCCCCGCGCAGCGACCACACCGGATGTCCGAACGTGGCCGGGTTGTTCTTCTCGATCAGGAAGTGCGCGGGCCACGCCGTGCCGTACCCGATCAACGGCAGGGCCGCCACGCAGCGTTTCCGGCCCCGCGCAAGCCCGTATGCGGAGATCGCGAGCCCGGTCAGGGTGCCGGTCAGATGGACCCAGCGGGTGGCGGCACGGGAGTGCATCGCGACGTAGTACGGCCAGAATTCCTCGTACGTATCGAACGTCTGCTGTGGCATACGGGCACCGTAGCCGCCCGATCGGCAACCGAACACGCCCCTTTCGCGTCCGAGATGAAGAACGGGCGGCCGGAGCCCACGGGGGTGGTCCCGGTCGCCCGTTCCCCGCCCCTCGGGGCGGCCCGTTCCGTCAGTGCCCGGCGACCGGCCGGCGGTGCACCGGGAAATCGAAGTAGGTGTCCGGGAACGGCTCGGGCCTGAACGTGAAGTGCCACCACTCCTCCGGCAGATTCACGAACCCCACCTCGGTCAACGTCCGCTTCAGGAGCTGCCGGTTGGCGCGCTGAGGCCCCTGGATCCGGGGATCGTCCGTGTGCGACAGGGTGTCGAAGCAGTCGTAACCCGTGCCCATGTCCACCGAGTTGTCGGGGAACCGCTCGCCCTTCGGTGCGAAGCAGGGGGTCAGCCGCTCGCCCGGACGGTACGGCCTGGTGGGCAGGGCGGGGAGGCGGACCAGGGTCAGGTCCACCGTGCTGCCCCGACTGTGCCCCGACTTCTCCGCGATGTAGCCGTCCTCGAACAGCCGGTCCTTGTCGACCCGCGGATAGAACTCCTCCTTCATGGACTGGTCGTCGAGGTCCTTCGCCCACCGCACGAAGTGGTCCACCGCCCGCTGCGGCCGGTAGCAGTCGTACACCTTCAACGAGTACCCCTGACGCAACAGCCGTTTCTGCGCCAGGTGCAGGGCGCGGGCGGCGGGCCGGGTCAGGATGCAGACCGGCTGCCGGTATCCGTCCACCCGCTCGCCCAGGAAGGTGTGCGGCGTGGTGTAACGCATCTCCTGGATGATCGTCGGGTCCACCGAGCGCAGCGCCACGAACTCCTCGGGAGCTTTCGGTTCGGGGCGCGCCTGTGCCGCGGGGGAGAGCGCGGTGACGGCGAGGAGGGCGGCGGCCGTGGCGGCCAGGGCACGCAGAGCGGTACGCATTGCTGTCATGGGCACACCGTCTATCAGCTTCGCGGCCTCCGGGAAAGGACGCCAGGTCGCGCCCCCCGGAACGCGGGAAGGACCGCAGACGCGGGAAGGGCCGGAGACGCCGCGACGACGGTTCGATACAGTCCGCCCGTGTCCGAACCCGGCAACAGCCCATCCCCGCCCGCCCCGCGGCCGCCCCGGTACGTACGGGACTCCCACTGCGGCACCTGCGGAGCCCCGTACACCGCGATCCCGTCCGCCGGCACCTGGCCCCGCACCTGCGCGCACTGCGGAACCACCGCCTACCGCAACCCGCTCCCCGTCGCGGTGGCCCTGCTCCCCGTCACCGGCCCGCGCTCCACCGGACTCGTCGTCATCACCCGCACCATCGAGCCGCGGAAGGGCGGCACCGTCCTGCCCGGCGGGTTCATCGACCACGCCGAGGACTGGCGCGCGGCGGTCGTCCGGGAACTGCGCGAGGAGACCGGCATCGAGGCCGCCGCGGAGGACGTCCGCCTCGCCGACACCCTCAGCGACACCGCCGGCCACCTCCTGGTCTTCGGTCTCCTCCCGGCACGCCCCCTCGCTAGCCTCCCGCCCTCGGTCCCCACCGACGAGACGTCCGGCTACGACGTCCTGTACAGCCCGCGCCCACTGGCCTTCCCGCTGCACACGGAGGCGGCCGACGCCTGGTTCGCCCGCCGCCGCGGCTGAGGTCGGCACGGGCCGACGGCACCACGA
>NZ_NTGZ01000237.1 GCF_002551245.1 Streptomyces sp. rh34 | reverse complement strand
TGTATAAGAGACAGGCCCGGCGGCGTCGTCCGCCGCGGGCGGCCCGGCGGCGCCGGCCGATGACGCACCGCTTCCCGGCGGCTTCACGCTCACCGCGGACGGGGCCTACGCCGCCCGGCTCACCGCGACCCCCGGCCCGCCGGGCGAGCGCAACTGGTATCCGGAGCGGTGGACGCTGGACGGGCCCGAGCCGTACGCGGTGTCCCTCCCCCTCGATCAGCCCGAGGAGCCGGACGCCCAGGTGGCGCCGCTCGCCGACGGGCGGGTGCTGATCCGGCGGCGGGTCGCGGACCGGCAGATGTTCTCGCTGCTCTACCCGACGGGACCCGGGACCGGCGAACTCCCGCTGGGCGCGGTCGCGTGCGCGGAGATGACCCTGCTGCCGCCCTCGCCGGACGGCCGGTGCGTCTACGCCCTGTCGGCCGGCGAGCACCAGTCGTCGCTCTGGCTGGTGGCGGGCGGAGTGTTCGGGCCCGAGGAGGTCGCGCGGATTCCCGGGCGCTGCTCGGGCGGGGTCTGGCTGGACCGGGCCGGCCGGCTGCTGGCGCTGGACCGGCAGGCGCCGGGCGGCGGACCGGTCAAGGCGGTCGCCGTCGACCTGGGGCGCGGGGCCGAGGTGACGCCGCTGCTCCAGATCGCGCCGGACAGCGACGACCGGCTGCTGCTCGCGGACGCCGACAGCGGGCTGCTGCTGCTCCGCTCGGACGCCCCGGGCCGCGACCGGCTCGGCTGGGGTGTGCTGGGGAGCTGTCTGCCGGTCAGGTTCCCGGAGTGCCTGCGCCCCGCGGACGTGGCGGTGACGCCGTTCGCGGTGCAGCCGGGCCAGATGCTGATGCCGGAGAGCTGCGCGGTGGCGCTGCGGATCGACGGGGCCGCGGGCAGTTGGGTGGGGGTCTGGCGTCCGGCGGGACGTCGGCTGCACCAGTTCGCGGCCCCGCTGGGCTGGGCGCCGGGGGCCGGGTACTGGAGCCGGGACGGGGTGCTGCGTCTCCCGTACACGAACGGGGCGACATCCTGCGGCGTGGCGATGCTGGACGCGCCGCAGGACGTGGAACCCTCTTCCGTGTCCGGCCGTCCGAGTGGCGCGGAGGGCGGAACGCAACCGTCCGCCGCCGTCGCCGCTCCTGCTGTGTGCAAGCCCGTTCCGTTGGGCCGGGCGCCTCTGCACCGAGCCGCTCGATCTGACTAAACTCGGGGCCCTGGGCTACGCCGCCGTGTCGGGCGGGTGCCGACGGTGACCACGTCGGATGGCGGCGGCGGGGCTTGCTGCACCTGTAGGCGCGATACACGTAAGCGATCACAACGGGGTGACTTCCCACATGTCCGAAGCACGGATCGACACGACCCAGCAGCGCCCGACGGGGGCGGACGAGGGGGCCGGAACCGGGGGTTCCGGAAGGCACCGAGGGGGTGCGTCGGCGGAGAACACGTCGGTGCAGCCGCACGGTCGCCACCGTCGGCCCGCCGACGAGGAATCCAGGGCGGCCTGAGAGCCGCTCGGCAGTGTACGGAGGGCCCGGACCGGCGGACAGCCGGCCGGGCCCTCCCGTGTGCGCCCCTCCCCCGCTACCGCCGCTTCAGCCCGAGGACTTCGGCGGCGGCGAAGGTCTCGTTCGGGGGCCGGTCCGCGTAGTACGGGGTGAGCAGCCCGTCCAGTTCCGCGAAGGTGAAGGTCTCCTTCGTCGCGTCGAACTGGGCGGCCACCCGGGGCCGTTCGACGACGGCGACCATCCCGCCGTGGACGACGAGCAGTTGCCCGTTGACCCCGGCGGCCGCCGGTGAGGCGAGGTAGCCGACGAGCGGGGACACGTGCTCGGGCGCCAGCGGGTCGAGGGTTCCGTCCGCCGGTTCCTGGAAGCCCGCGAACACGTCCTCGGTCATCCGGGTCCGGGCGCGCGGGCAGATCGCGTTGGCGGTGACGCCGTACTTGGCGAGGGCGAGCGCGGTGGAGGTGGTGAGGCCGACGATGCCGCCCTTGGCCGCCGCGTAGTTGGGCTGGCCGGCCGAGCCCGCGAGGAACGCCTCGGACGAGGTGTTGACGATCCGCCCGTAGACCGGCCCGCCCGTCTCCTTGGAGCGGGCGCGCCAGTGGGCGGCGGCGAAGTGCGTGGTGTTGAAGTGGCCCTTGAGGTGAACGCGGATCACCGCGTCCCATTCCTCCTCGGTCATCGAGAAGACCATCCGGTCGCGCAGGATGCCCGCGTTGTTGACCAGGATGTCGAGCCGGCCGTGGGTGGCGGTGGCCAACGCGACGAGCGCGCGCGCCTGTTCGTGGTCGGAGACGTCGCCGAGGTGGGCGACGGCCTGTCCGCCGGCCGCGCGGATCTCGGCGGCGACCTCCTCGGCGGGGGCGGCGGACGCCTCGCCGGAGCCGTCGCGGCCGGGCTGCCCGTAGTCGTTGACGACGACGGCCGCGCCGAGGCGGGCCAGTTCGAGGGCTTCGGCCCGGCCGAGGCCGCGGCCCGCGCCGGTGACGATGGCGGACAGTCCGTCCAGCGGAAGGGGAAGAGACATCGGATTCCTCAACGTCGTCGGTCGGGCGCTCCGGTACGCGTGTTCCGGCGCCGGGGTCAGAGCTCGATGCAGGTACGCAGCGACTCGCCCGTGCGCATCTGGTCCAGGGCGTCGTTGATCCCGTCCAGCCGGACCCGGTGGGTGATCATCGACTCCAGGTCGATGCGGCCGGCCCGCCAGAGCGCGATGGCCCTCTCGTAGGAGCGCAGGACGTCCCCGCCGCCGTACATGGAGGGCAGGATGCGCTTCTCGTCGAAGAACAGCTCGAACATGTTGACCTGGAAGGTGTCGTCCATGGCCCCGGCCCCGACGACGCACAGGGTGCCGCCGCGGCGCGTGTTCTCGTAGGCGGTGCGGGCGGTGGCGGACTTGCCGACGACCTCGAAGACGTAGTCGAAGCCCTCGCCGCCGGTGATCCGCTGCTTGGCGTCGGCCAGCCCGTCGGGGGCGACGGCCTCCGTCGCGCCGAAGCGGAGGGCGGCCTCGCGGCGGGAGGCGACCGGGTCGACGGCGATGATCTGCGCGGCGCCCTGGACCCGGGCGCCCTGGATCGTGGAGATGCCGACGCCGCCGCAGCCGATCACCGCGACCGACGATCCGGCGTCCACCTTCGCCGTGTTGATGGCCGCGCCGAGGCCGGTGGTGACCCCGCAGCCGATCAGGGCGGCGATCTCGAACGGTACGTCGTCGGGGATCGGCACCGCGCAGCCCGCGCCGACGACGACCTCCTCGGTGAAGGTGCCGGTGCCCGCGAAGCCGAAGACGTCGCCGCCGGGACGCCGGAAGTTCGGGGTGCCCGCGTTCATGAAACCGGCGAGGCACAGATGGGTCTGGCCGCGTTTGCAGGACGGGCAGTCCCCGCAGGCGGGCAGCCAGCAGACGAGGACCCGGTCGCCGGCGCTCAGCCCGGTCACCCCGTCCCCGACGTCGACGACCTCGCCCGCGCCCTCGTGGCCGGGGATGAAGGGGGCGGGCTGCGGGAGGACGCCGCTCATCGCGGAGACGTCGGAGTGGCAGAGGCCGGTCGCGCGGATGCGGAGCCTGACCTTTCCGGGGCCGAAGCCCACCGCCTCGACGTCGTCGAGGACTTCGAGCTTCTCCTGGCCTATCTCGTGCAGTACGGCTGCGCGCATGGGTACGGCTCCCCTCACATCGTCATCCACATCAGGTTTCTGCTGTGCTCAGGAGTGTTCGACGAGCGTGTCGGCGAGGACCGGCGCGTCGTCCCGCTCGGCGGCGGCGACCGTCACCTGGACGCGGCCGTCGCCGGTCCACATCCGGATACGGAGGGTCTCGCCGGGGAAGACCACTCCGGCGAAACGGGTGCGGTAGGCGGTGATCCGGGAGACGTCGCCGTCCAGCAGGGTGTCGGCGACGGCCTTCAGCGTCATGCCGTACGTGCACAGCCCGTGCAGGATCGGCCGGTCGAAGCCGGCCAGCTTCGCGAAGGCGGGGTCGGCGTGGAGCGGGTTCCAGTCCCCCGAGAGGCGGTAGAGCAGCGCCTGGTCCTCGCGGACGGCCCGCTCGACCGTGCGGTCGGGGGCCCGGCCCGGCGGGGCGAGCCGGTCGGAGGGGCCGCGGTCACCGCCGAAGCCGCCCTCCCCCCGGACGAAGATCTGGGCGTCGTTGGTCCACAGCGGGCCGTCGGCGTCGCCGGCCTCGGTGCGCAGCACGATGACGGCGGCCGTGCCCTTGTCGTACACCGCCGCGACCTTCGAGGTCTGCACGGCGCTGCCGGTCACCGGGATCGGGCGGTGGACGCGTACGGACTGTCCGCCGTGCAGGACCGCGGCGAGGTCCACGTCGATCCCCTGCGCCCCCATCCCGCCGAAGGCGGCCGTGCCCGCGCCCGCGACGGTGGCGAAGCTCGGCAGTACCTGGAGCCGGGATTCCAGGGTGTAGCGCAGTTCGTCGGGGTCGGTGGCGGGGCTGCCCGCGCCGAGACCGAGGTGGTAGAGCTGGACGTCCTTGTGGTCCCAGCCGATCTCGGCTCGGCGGGGTTCGGCGGCGAGTGCCGCCCGGGCATCAATGGGCATGACGGAGCAGCTCCTTGATGGTCCTTGTTGGCCTTTACGGGTCCTTGATGGTGGGAAGACCTCGGCACGGCCGTCCGCACCGTCGGCCGCACCGAGGTCGCGCGGTGACCGGCAGGGCACGCCCCTTCTAGAACGCGTTCTAGCCGATGGCCCATGTATAACGCAGGCCACGGAAGTTGGGAAGACTGCTGACGTCTCGTCAGATCGATGGGGCGGTGCCCGGCGTCACCCCGCGGCCGGGGCCTCGGCCGGGAGGTCCGCCGGCGGACGGGGCCGTCGATGGTTCGGCAGCCAGATCAGCATCACGACCACGCCGGCCAGCAGGACCCCGCTCGCCGTGCGGAAGGCCAGCGCGTATCCGGCGGTGACCTCGGCCGCGTCGCCGGAACCCGCGGTGCGCGCGGCGGCGACCGTGGAGAGCACCGCGAGGCCCAGCGCACCGCCCATGGTGCGGGAGGTGTTGACCAGGCCGGAGACGAGCCCGGCGTCCCCCGGGTCCGCGCCGGAGGTGGCGAGCGTGGCGAGCGGGGTGGAGGCGAGACCGGCCCCCGCCATCATCAGGACGCCGGGCAGACAGATCGCGGTGAGGTAGGAGCCCTCCACGCCCATCGTGGACTGCCAGCCGAAGCCCGCGGCGGTGATCAGGACCCCGGCGACGGCGAGGCTCTTCGCCCCGACGCGCACCATGAGGCGGGGGGCCAGCTTGGAGCCGATGATGACGGCGGCCGAGGTCGGCATCAGCGCGAGACCCGCCCGCAACGGCGTGTAGCCCAGGACGTTCTGGGCGTACACGGTCATGAAGTACCACATGGAGAAGGTCGCCGACCCCATGAGCAGCATCGACACATTGGCCGAGGACACGGCCCGTACGGAGAACACGCGCAGCGGGATCAGCGGGACGGCGGTGCGCGCCTCGACCAGCACGAAGACGGCCAGCAGCACGACCCCGGAGAGCAGCGGCACGAGGGTGGCGGCGGCCGTCCAGCCCTCGGCCTCGGTCTGGACGATGCCGTACGCGGCGGCGGCGAGGCCCGCGGTGACGAGGACCGCGCCCAGGAAGTCGATGCGTCGGCGGTCGCCCGCGCGGCCCTCGGTGATCCGCAGGGCGGCGGCGACCAGGACGAGTGCGCCGATGGGCACGTTGATCAGGAGGACCCAGCGCCAGGAGAGGGCGTCGGTGAGGACCCCGCCGATCAGCCCGCCGGCCGCGCCGCCGCCCGCGCCGACCGCCATCCAGGTGCCGATCGCTTTCGTCCGGGCCGGACCTTCGGGCACGGCCGCGGTGAGAATGGTGAGGGTGGCGGGAGCCAGGACGGCGGCCCCGAGGCCCTGCACGGCGCGGGCGGCGAGGAGCTGCCAGCCCTCCTGGGCGAGGCCGCCCGCGAGGGAGGCGGCGGTGAAGACGCCGAGCCCGACGAGGAACATCAGCTTGCGCCCGTAGATGTCGGCGGCCCGCCCGCCCAGGAGCATGAACCCGGCGAACGCGATCGAGTAGGCGTTGACGACCCACTGGAGGCCTCCGGCGCTCAGCCCCAGATCGGCCCGCATGGAGGGCAGGGCCACGTTGACGACGGAGACGTCGAGGACGACGAGGAACTGGCCGGTGCAGGCGGCGAGCACGACGGCCCAGGCGCTGGGCCGTATTCGGGAGGAGGCCGGCGGGGCGGAGACGGGCGCGGAGACGTCAGGCATGAACGTCATGGTCCCAGGCGGCGGGTGGACCGTACATCGGGTATCGCGAGTCGCGCCCCGGACACCGACCGTCGGCGTGGCACATCCCCCATATCACCGCATACGCCCCGCATAGTGGTGCGCTATGAGTACGGAGAACGCTGACGTGCCCCCCGGCCGGTCTCCCGCCGGCCCCGCGGATCCCGGTGCGGGTTCCGGGACGGACTCCTCACCGGACCGGGTGGTGGTGACGATCGGGGTGCTGGGCATCGTCGGGATCGTCCTGTGGGCGGCCCTCGGCAAGGACACCTTCCAGAGCGCGTCGGACTCGGCCCTCCCCTGGGTGCTCGACAACTTCGCGTGGCTCTTCGTCATCGCCGCCGACGTCTTCCTGGTGCTGTGCCTCATCATCGCCTTCAGCCGCTTCGGCCGGATCCGGCTCAGCAGGGACGACTCCCCGCCGGAGTTCTCGAACTTCCCGTGGATCGCGATGATGTTCAGCGCCGGCATGGGCATCGGGCTGATCTTCTACGGTGTCGGGGAGCCCATCGCGCACTATCTGAGCCCGCCGCCCTCCAGCGGGGCCGAGCCGCAGACGGCGGGCGCCGCGAGCGCCGCCATGGAGTACTCCTTCTTCCACTGGACCCTCACTCCGTGGGCCATCTACGGGATCGTGGGCCTGGCGCTGGGCTACGCGAGCTTCCGCAAGGGCCGGGGCAACCGGTTGAGCGCCGTGTTCGTGCCCCTTATCGGCGAACGCAGGGCGAACGGCGTCCTCGGCAAGCTCCTGGACCTGCTCGCCGTCTTCGCGACGGTCTTCGGCACGGCGACGAGTCTGGGACTCGGCGCTCTGCAGATCGCCATCGGGCTCGATCTGACGGCGGGCCTCGATCAGAGCACCGGCGTCGAGCTGGTGGTCATCGCCGTGCTCGGCGCGGCCTTCGTGGTCTCCGCCTTCACCGGCCTGCACGGCGGCGTGAAATGGCTCAGCTCGATCAACCTCGTCATCGCCGCGGCCCTCATGGTCTTCGTCTTCGTCGCGGGTCCGACCGTCTACCTCCTGGACGTGCTGCCGTCCTCGGTCGGCGGCTACCTGAACCACCTCCTCCCCATGGCCTCGCGGACCGGCGCCTTCGGCGGCCACAGCTGGCTGGGCACCTGGACGATCTTCTACTGGGCCTGGTGGCTGTCCTGGGCGCCCTTCGTCGGTACCTTCATCGCGCGCATCTCCAAGGGACGCACGATCCGCGAGTTCCTCCTCGCCGTGCTGCTCGTACCGAGCGGGGCGACCGCGCTGTGGTTCGTGGTGCTCGGCGGGACCGGTATCCGCCTCGCCGACACAGGCGTCGTCGACATGGCCGAGAAGGCGAAGGAGGGGACGGAGGCGACGCTGTTCGCGATGCTCGACGCCCTGCCGGTCGGCACGCTGACGTCGTGGGCCGCGATGATCCTGATCATGATGTACTTCGTCACCAGCGCGGACTCCGCCTCCCTGGTCATGGGTTCGCTGACCAGCAGGGGGGCCCTGCACCCGCGGCGCTGGCTCGTCGTCACCTGGGGACTCCTCATGGCGTCGGTCGCGGCGGCGCTGTTGGTGGCCGGCGGGCTGGAGTCGCTTCAGAGCGCGACGATCCTGGTGGCCCTGCCCTTCGTCGTGGTGATGCTCTTCCTGTGCTGGTCCCTGCTGCGGGAGCTGCGCACCGACCCCGCCGGCGGCCCCAAGCGGAGCGAGGGCCTGCACGGTATGCGCGACGCGGTGCGGGTCATGGTCGGCGAGGAGATGAGCAACCAGCCGCCCGCCCGCCACCGCCATCTGCGTCGCGCGGCCTCGGCCCGCAGGGCGACGACCGAGGACGACCGGGACGGGGAGGGGCGCGAGACGGGCGGGGCCTCCGGGCGGGAGAGCTGACGCGCGGAAGGGGAGGCTGACGCGCGGCGCGGCGCGGGCAGGGGGGCCGTTGCCCGGGCACGGGGGTCCGGTTTCAGCCGCGCCGCAGCAGCGTGACCACGGCCGCCCCACCGAGGCCGATGTTGTGGGCGAGGGCGGTCCGCGCGCCGGGGACCTGGCGGGCGCCGGCCTCGCCGCGCAGTTGCCAGGTCAGCTCGGCGGCCTGGGCGATGCCGGTGGCGCCCAGCGGATGGCCCTTGGAGATCAGCCCGCCGGACGGGTTCACGACCCACCGCCCGCCGTAGGTGGTCGCCCCGGACTCGACGAGCTTGCCGGACTCCCCCTCGCCGCACAGGCCCAGCGCCTCGTAGGTGAGGAGTTCGTTGACGGAGAAGCAGTCGTGCAGCTCGATGACGTCGAGATCGTCCGGGCCGAGGCCGGAGGCCGTGTAGACCTTCTGGGCGGCGGCCCGGGACATCGGGGCTCCGACCGCGTCGATGCAGCTCCCGGAGGCGAAGGAGGCCTCGGTGTCGGTGGTCATGGCCTGGGCGGCGATCTCCACCGCCCGCTCGCCCAGACCGTGCCGCTCGACGAACCGCTCGGAGACGACGACGGCCGCCGCCGCCCCGTCGGAGGTGGGCGAGCACTGGAGTTTGGTGAGGGGGCGGTGGACGGTGCGGGCGGCGAGGATCTCCTCGACCGTGTACGGGTCCTGGAACTGGGCGTAGGGGTTGTTCACCGAGTGCCGGTGGTTCTTGGCCCCGACCGCCGCGAGCTGCGCGGGCGTCGTCCCGTACCGCTCCATGTGCTCGCGGGCCGCGTTGCCGAAGATCTGGGCGGTGGGCGGGGCGTTCACGAAGCCGTGGCCGGCCGCCATGATCCCGTAGTGCCGGGCGACGGGCGAGGTCGCGAAGTCGCCGCCGTCGGAGCCGCCGCCCAGCGCGCCCCGGGCCATCTTCTCGAAGCCGACGGCCAGGACGCAGTCGCTGCCGCCACCCTCGACGAACTGCCGGGCCAGCATCAGGGCGGTGGAGCCGGTGGCGCAGTTGTTGTTGACGTTGTAGACGGGGACACCGGTCAGTCCCAGTTCGTAGATGGCCCGCTGCCCGGCGGTGGAGGCCTGGAAGCAGTAGCCGACGGGGACCTGTTCGACCTGGTCGTAGCGGACCCCGGCGTCGGCCAGGGCGGCGCCGCCCGCCTCCCGGACCATGTCCCAGTACTGCCAGTCGCGGGTCTCGGGTTTCTCGAACCTCGTCATGCCGACGCCGACGATGTAGGCCTTCATCTTCCGACTCCTCCTTCTCCGTGCGTGTGGTCAGTCCCGGGGCAGGCCGAGAATCCGCTCGGCGACGACGTTGAGCTGGATCTGGGTGGTGCCGCCCGCGATGGTCAGGCAGCGGGACATCAGGAAGCCGTGGAGGGCCCGTCCGCCCGCCGCCGGTTCGTCCACCGCGCCGTCCGGGCCGAGGAGTTCGAGGGTGAGCTCGGCGGCCTTCTGCTGGTGGCGGGTCTGGACGAGCTTGCGGACCGAGGCCCCGGCGCCCGGTTCGCGGCCGGAGACCTGCTGGAGCGTGGTGCGCAGTCCGATGCAGGCGAGCGCGTGGGCCTCGGCGGCGAGCGCGCCGATCCGGGCCCCGGTCACCTCGTCGAGCCCGGCCGAGCGCGCGATGAGCGCTTCGAGCCCGCTGTCGAAGGTCATCTGGTCGGCCATGTGGACGCGTTCGTTGCCCAGGGTGTTGCGGGCGACCCGCCAGCCGCCGCCGACCTCGCCGACGACGGCGTCGGCGGGCAGCAGGACGTCGTCGAAGTAGACCTCGTTGAAGAGGGATTCGCCGGTGATCTCCTTCAGCGGCCGGATGTCGATGCCCCGGGCCTTCTTCATGTCGACCAGGAAGTAGGTGAGCCCGCGGTGCTTGGGCGCGTCCGGGTCGGTGCGGGCCAGCAGGATGCCGTGGTCGGCGGTGCGGGCGGCGCTCGTCCAGACCTTCTGCCCGGTGATCCGCCACCCCTCGTCGGTCCGTACGGCACGGGTGCGCAGCGCGGCGAGGTCGGAGCCGGCCTCGGGTTCGGAGAAGAGCTGGCACCACTGGAGGTCGCCGCGCAGGGTGGCGGGCAGATAGCGCTCGCGCTGCTCATCGGTGCCGTACGCGATGAGCGACGGCACCACCCAGGTGGCGACGGAGAGGTCGCTGAGCCGGATGCCCTGTTCGCGTAACTCCTGCTGGATGGCGAGCTGTTGTACGGGGCAGGCGCCCCGTCCGTACGGGGCGGGAAGGTGCGGGGCGGCGTAGCCGGTGGCGGCGAGGGCGCGGCGGGCCTCGCGGGGTGCCAGGCCCCGGGCGGCGGCGAGGTGGGGGCGGGCCTCGGTGCGGTGGTGGGCGGCCTCGGCGGGGAGTTCCAGGGTGAGTTCGCGGCGGGCTCCGGCCTCGGCGAGGCGGACGGCGCGCAGCCGGTGGGTGTCGGCGGCGCCGAGGAGCTGGCGGGCGAGGACGGCCCGGCGCAGCTGGAGGTGGGCGTCGTGCTCCCAGGTGAAGCCGATGCCGCCGAGGATCTGGATGGCGTCCTTGGCGCAGGCGTACGCGGCCTGCGGTGCGACGGCGGCGGCGAGGGCCGCGGTGAGCCCGCGCACCTCGGGCTTCTCGTCGGCGGCGCGGGCCGCGTCCCAGGTGAGGGCGCGGGCCTGTTCGAGGCGGACGAGCATGTCGGCGCAGAGGTGTTTGACGGCCTGGAACGCCCCGATGGGCCGCCCGAACTGCTCGCGTACGGAGGCGTGGGCGACGGCGGTGTCCAGGCTCCGGGCGGCGGTCCCGCAGGCGTCGGCGGCGAGGAGGACGGCGGCCAGGTCGCGGACGAGCGCGGAGTCCAGGGGCAGCACCCGGTGCGCCGGTACGGGGACGGCGTCGGCGCGCACCTCGGCGGTGGGCCGGGTCGGGTCGACGCTGCGGTGCGGGCGCACGGCGAGGCCCTCGGCCCCGGCGTCCACGAGGAACCAGCGCTCGCCGTCGGGTGTGGCGGCGGGCAGCAGGAACAGGTCGGCCGCCTCGGCGGTCAGGACGGGCGGGGCGGTGCCGTCGAGCCGGTGGCCGCCCTCGGCCGGGGTGGCCGTGAGGGTGCCGGGCGCGAGGGCGAGGGCGGCGGTGCGGTCGCCCGCGGCGAGCTCCCTGAGCCTGTCTCTTATACACATCTCTGAGCGGGCTGGCAAG
>NZ_NTGZ01000236.1 GCF_002551245.1 Streptomyces sp. rh34 | reverse complement strand
AGATGTGTATAAGAGACAGGTCCAGATCCGCACCGGGGAGCCCGGGCCGCCCGGCCGCGACGCGGTGGCCACCTTTCCGGTGCGTGGACTGCCGTCCGGGGCCTGCCAGGACGCCACCACCCAGGTGCGCGCGGCCCGTTCGACGCTGCCCCCGGGCTCACTGGCGAACCGTTCCCGCCCCGCCGGACCCACCACGACCGCGTCGACGGGGTGACGTTCCTCGTGCTGGGCCCGCACCGACCGCTGGAGGGCGGCGTCGGCGACCGTCCCGCCCGCCCAGCCCGCGGCCGGGGCACCGACCACGAGGAGCACCAGCGCTCCGAGCGCCACCCAGGCCTCGCGGCGGTCGGTGGCGCGGCGCAGCGGACTGCCCCGTCCGCGCAGCAGCGCCCACAGCACCCACACGCCCGCGCCCCCTGCCCGTTCTGTCGTTGCGTCGGTCTATCGGTCCAGCGGGTCGAGGATCCGGACGGGGTCCCCGACTCTTATCACTCCCGTTCCCTCCGGGATCAGATTCTGGCCGAAGACCAACTGCTTGCCCAACCGGCGGTGGCGGGCCAGCGTGAGCAGCGGTTCCCTGCCCCGCTCGGCGGTGCGCTGGTCGGTCGTCGTGATCACGCAGCGGCCGCAGGGCTTGGCCACCGTGAAGGCGACCTCGCCGATCGCGATCCGCCGCCAGCCGTCCTCCGCCCACGCCTCGGTCTCCCCGATCACCACATTGGGCCGGAAGCGGTCCATCGGCAGCGGGCCCTCCGCGGGCCGGTCGCCCGCGGCGATCAGGGTGTTGAGCGCGTCGAGCGACGACGTGGTGGTCACCAGCAGCGGGAAGCCGTCGGCGAGGGAGACCATGTCCCCGGGCCGGGCGAAGAGCGGGTCGACGGGCCGGCGGTGCGACGGCGCGTCGAGATGCACGAGCCGGACCTCCGTACCGAGGACCGCGCTCAGCCAGTCATGGACGTCGCCCGGCGCCTCCTCCACCACCACGGTGTCCCGGTGCAGCTCCACGGTGAGCAGGCGCCCGGACCCCGGCCCCTCGACGCGCCGGGGAGGAAAGCCCGGCGCGGACAGGAGCACGCCGCCGTCCGGCAGCGGCTCGGCCGCGATCCGCGCCATGGACGGTTGTTGACGCTGTGTGACTGCCTTGGACGCCTTGTCTACCAGCATCCAGCGGCGGTCGCCGGCGAGTCCCCATGGCTCGACGGCGACCGTGTCGCAGGCGCGGGCGGCAAGCGACTTGACCGGATAGACGTGGGCGGAACGGAGCACGGGAAAGCTCATGCGCCCATCCTGCCAGCACCCCCCGGACCCCGTACGCGCGGCTATCGGGCGTCAGCGGCACCCCTGTGCCCGGGATGCGCCTGATGCCCGGTGCGTCCCCCGGCGCACCTCCTCGCACGGAGTCGCGGTTCAGTACCCCCGGCTCTGGTACGGCCGGTTGTACGGGTCCTCGTACGGCGACTGCGCCGGCGCGGGCCGCGGCGAGGCCGGGCGCATCGACTCGTACCCGGTGGCGGGCGCGGGGCGCGGCGGCTGGGGCTGCTGCGGGTAGCCGCGGACCCCCGCCGGCTGCTGCGGGATGTACGGCGCGGGCGCGTGCTGCAGCTGGGCGTGCTGCGTCGGCGCGTGCTGCGCCGGAGCCTGCTGGTACTGCGGCATCGGCTGCTGCTGCGGGTAGCCGTAACCGGTCTGCTGCGACGGTGCCGCGGGCAGGGCGGGCAGCGCCGACGGCAGGGCCGGCAGGTAGCTGTTGCCGGTGTCATAGGCGGCCGGCACCCGGATGGGGGCGATCTGAGGGGTTCCCCGCTCCGCGACCAAGGAGTCGTAGATCGGAGTGTCGGGGAACGACGCGGCGTAGTAGCCGCCGCCGAAGGTGGAGCGGGGGGACGTCATGCCACCTAAGTTAAGCCCACGATGTGCTGTATGGGGAGCCCCAATCTTTGGGTAATCCGTTTTACGCGGGTTCTGTGCGCCCGGCCCGCCAAAGCATCGTTAAAGCTTTCGTTAACAGCAGGGACCTTTCCGCTGGTGGGCGATGGCTTCGGCCCGCGCTCCCGACCGTGAAGGGAACGCCGTCGACGCATCCGGGAGGCAAGCGAATAGCGTTTGGCCAAAGGGCGATGCGCACGGTTCGACGTCGCGGAGATCGTCCGCCGGCCCGAAAGGCCCTGCCTTCCCCCGGCCCCGCCTCCGTCCTCGTACGGCTTTCGGCATGGCTCTCACCCGTGCTGCCCGGTGGGACCGGCCGTGCGCGGTGCCCGGCGCGGGGGCCGGCCGGCCACCACCGGAAGGACCAACAGGGCGGCCAGGACCCCTGCCGCCGTCAGCAGAGGCCCGGAGGCGCAGGCGACCCATCGTCTGCCGATCCGGTCGACGAGCAGCCCGGTGAGCGGGGAGGGCAGAACATCGCCCCGACGTGCAGGGAGATCATGAGCCCCGCGGCCTGGGCGGTATGACTGTGCGCCAGCATGTGCACCGGTGTCATCGTCATGATCCCGATCATCACGACCTGGGTCAGGATCGTCACGGTGGTGCCGACCGCGACGTGGTGACGTCCGGTGGGCGCCGCTGCCCCGGCGCGAGGCCCGTCCGTACCCGCGTCACTCCACGCCGGTGCCCGCGCCCGCAGCCGGGGTGGCCGGCGCCCGGGCGAGCCGGAGCGGATCGGGCCGCAGCAGGCAGGTGAGGACGACCGCGGTGGCGGCGAACGCCGCGGCCGCCGGCACGAAGGGCCCGGCGAGAGGCGGCACGCCCCAGGCGTGTGCGGCCTCGCCGGCCGGCGTCACCAGCAGGGGCCTGACGACCGCCCCCAGGGTGGGGGCGTCGACAAGGGAGAGATTCCGCTCCTCGTACGAGCGAAGAGAGTTCTGCTCAGGCAACGGCCACGGGTTTCAGATCAGCGATGTCCGTGAGGGAAATTCCCATCTGCTCATGAAGGAACCGCACCACGGTCCAGTGCGGCAGCGCGCCTTCGTCGAACGGCCCGAATTCCCGGCAGTACAAGGGGATCCAGCGCAATGCCTCTTCCAGCGCCTGTTCGCGCCCCGGCTCCTCCTGGTAGTCCGCGTAGGCGATGCTGCGATGGTGGATGAAGAAACGCCCGGGAAGTCGCTCTTCGCACAGCACGCGGTATTCGCGGGTCTGCAGGATGAGGTAGTGCCATATCTCGTCGATGTCCTGTTCGACCGGAAGGAAAAGCCCACTGAGCCGGTCGCGGTACCGGGAGACGAGATAGAGGTACCGCAGGCATTCGGTGACCTGGCGCCCCACGAAGTCCTGAGGGATGTCCGGCGCCTTGTCACAGAAATGCCGCATCACCTCGGTGTGCAGCGCGTCCCCGAGAAGACGCTTCAGGTCGTCGGCGGAGCGTGTCTGTCCGGTGGTCATGGCACTCCGATTTCCGAGGGAAAGGTGATGGTGCGTCAGGTGCCGTCGGTGGCAAGCCAGGTGTACTTGCCGGAGCGGCCGATGGGGATTCGGGTGCGGTGTTCGATCCGGCAGTGCCGTCCGGTCAGTTCGCCGACGCCCTCTCGCAACGCGGCGGCCTCCGCGGCTTCGAGAGGTTCGCCGGTGAACGTCGTGTACAGCAGGGTGGCCTCGGCGTCGCCGCGGAGGCGGAGTTGGTGCAGGAAGATCCGGGGGGAAGCGTTCGCGATATGCCGGTCGAGGTCGCCCTGGGCGACCGGGCCGTTCGGTGTGCTCAGCAATTCCTTCTGGCGGCCGCAGAACTGGGTGATCGCCGCGGGGTCCGGTGAGCCGTCCAGGGTGCGCACACAGTCGCCCGACCGGTAGCGGACGAGCGGCATGCAGGGATTGCGCACACTGGTGACGATGAGCTGGTGGATCGTGCTTCCGGCGGCCACCGGCAGGAGCTCGACACTCATCCCGGCCAGGTGCGGCCAGTACCGGCCCTCCCGGTCGCTGTAGTAGAGGTAGCCCAACTCTGTGCTGCCGAACAGGTCGATGACCGGGCAGGCGAAGTGCCGGCGCAGGAACCGGCGGACGTTCCTCGGGGTGTACTCGTAGGCGTGGATGATGCTGGCCGGCGCGGGGAACGCGTCCAGCAGGCCCCAGGCCTCCGCCTTCCGTACCAGGTGCGCCAAGTGGTAGCCGGAGCAGTCGAGGTGGTACTGGCCCCGCGGGTGCGTGCTCCGCGCCCGGTCGATCTCGCGCAGCATCCGCACCACGTCCTCGCGGTCCCACCGCGCCGGGTCCAGCCGCAGGTTGACGTAGCAGGTGCGCTCGTCCAGCCAGCGGTCGGCCAGGGTGGGAGTCGCCTCGGGCTCCACGCCGCGTCGGGCGGCGTTGACCCGGGCCACGTGCTCCGTCGCGAGCACCGTGGTCAGGGAGACGCGGCGGCAGCCCGACTCCCATGTCCCGCCGATGTCGGGGTGGTTCCGCCACAACTCGTAGTAGGAGCGGAGCAGGAAGTACGGAGGCCGGATGATCTGCATCCGGGCGTGGTTGGTGCCGGTGGACAGGACGAACTCCGCCTCGCCGGTCTCCAGCGCCGCCGCCAGCCGGGGCGTCATCCAGTTGTCGGGGAACCCGCGGGCGATCTCAGGCTTGTCGAGCAGGGGGAAGTGGCCCTTCGCCAGGGACTCCTGATAGATCGGTATGTCGCGAATATGCTCGATGACTTCGCTGGTCGGCTGGCCCTTCATTAATTCCTTCTCATGTTTCGCGTAGCTGAAGAAATGTGGGCTATGAGGGAGTCGGGATCGGGGCGCCCGGGAACATGCTGCGGTGGGGGAGGACGCTTTCGCAGCGCTTCTCCCCGGCGCCCCTGCGGCCGATCAGGAGATACAGCCCGCCTTCGGTGCGGCGCTGATGCATCCGCTCTTGGGTGCGGAGCTGATACACCCGTTCTTTGCGGCCTGCTGGGCCGAGTTGGCGGCCAGCCAATTCTGCCAGACGTGGTCCTGGGCCATCTTCTTGATCAGGTGTTCCATGAGGTCCTCCGGTGATAGTGCGGAAGGTACTCCCTGAGGCAGGACGACGGGGGGTTGGATTTCTCCTCGACCTGCCCGCTGAATGTAAAAGGGAGGTTGAGTAACTGTCAATGAACAGTAATGCCGAGCCATGAGAAGCAGTCCCGGTGGGCCCGGTTTGGCGTGATTCCGGTCCACGTGCGGCGCGTCGGCGCCGGCTCGCGCACACGACCGCGTCATCCGCAGAGCCCCTGATGGAAGCGGGTGGCCCGGCCCGTTCGGGAGGCGTCGGTCCGGTGACGGACGCGGCAGCGGGCCCCGAAGATGAGAATGCTCTCCTCATGTCTGTTCCCGGGCCCCCGCGAAGGCAGACTGGTCCGATGCTGTGGCGTGGGTGGTCGGTATTGGCAGGATGTGGAGCAGGGGCACTGGTGTTATTGGTCGTATCGATGTGGCCCGGGCAGAATGTGCCGCCCTCCATGGGGCCCGTGGTCGTCGTGCCGTTCCTGCACGGCCCCACCCCCTCGGCCACCACCCCGCCCGTACCCGGCCGCCCCGCAGTGACTGCGACACCGTCCCCCGCTCCGCCCAGCCCGTCCGGCACCTGCTCGGGCGGCCGGCCCGTGCCGCCCCCGCCGCCGCCCGAGTCCGACGACAACAACGCCGACGCCCCTGGCGTCTCCGGCGGCGGGGTTGGCGGAGTGTCACGGGTCACCGGTGACGACGAGAAGGCCTCACGCGTTCCCAGGGGCGACGTGGGCGACGTGGGCGACGTGGGCGACGTGGGCGACGAAGAGGATGAGCACGAGGAAGAGGACGAGGACGAGGAGGCGTCACGTGACTATCGGAGGGATGCGGGCGACGAGTGGGACGACTGATGCTCAGGCGCTCGACCAGCGCCCGGTCCCGGATCGTCGGCTGGATGCTCCTGCTTCTCAGTGCTGCCCTGGCCGTACCCACCTTCGGGATCACGATCGTCTGGCAGGAGGAGCTGGACCGGCAGGTCGACGCGCAACTGCTGTCCGATGCCGACAAGCTACGCGCTTTCGCCCGCACCTCGCGCGACCCGTACAGCGGTGAGCGTTTCACCACGGGCGCCTCGCTGCTGACGGCGTTCATGGCGGTCCACCGGCCCGAGCACAACGCCGCCTTCTTCAGCGTCGTGAACGGACGGGCGGACCGTCGCAGCCCGGGCCCGGTCCCGGCCCGTCTGGACCGGGACCCGGAGGTCGTGGCCCTGATGGCGCGGACGGCCGACACCCGTATTCGATGGCTGGACACCACGGCCGGCAAGGTCCGCTACGGTGTCGTCCCGGTACAGATGGCGGGCGACCACACCGACACCCGGCTCGTCCTGGTGGCCTTCCGGGACCGGGAACTGCGGCAGGAGCGCCACATGGCGCGGCTGCTGCTGGCCTCGGGAAGCTTCGCCCTGGTGGTGGCGGGACTGGCGAGCTGGCTGGTCGCGGGCCGGGTTCTGGCTCCGATCCGGCTGGTCAGGCAGACGGCCGAGCGGATAAGCGAGACGGACCTGACCCAGCGGCTGCCGGTGCGGGGCAACGACGACGTGGCGGAACTGGCCGAGACGTTCAACCACATGCTCGACCGCCTGTCGGGCGCCTTCACCGCGCAACGCCAGTTCCTGGACGAGGTGGCGCACGAACTGCGGACCCCCATCACGGTCCTGCGCGGACATCTGGAGCTGATGGACGAGGACCCCGACAGCCGGCGCGGCCAGACCCGCGCCCTGCTCTTCGACGAACTGGACCGGATGCGGCGGATCGTGGAGGACCTGCTGCTCCTGGCCCGGGCCGAGCGCCCCGACTTCCTCACCCTCGGCCAGACCAGTCTGACCGACCTGGTGGTCGACACGGCGGCCAAGGCCCAGGCGCTGGGGCGCAGGCGCTGGACGGTGGCCGAGGTCGCCGACGTCAGCGTGCACCTGGACGAACAGCGGGTCACCCAGGCGCTGATGCAGTTCGCGGCCAACGCGGTCAGCCACACCGGGGACGGGGACACCATCGAGATAGGGTCACGCCTGTGGCGCGGCCGAGCGCTGCTGTGGGTGTCGGACACCGGGCCCGGCGTGGCCCCGGAGGACCGCGAACGGATCTTCCAGTGCTTCTATCAGGGGGGCACCGCGGTCCCCGGCCGGGCCGCTCCCGGCATCGGGCTCGGCCTGGCGCTGGTCCGCGAGATCGCCCAGGCACACGACGGCGTCGCCCGCGTCGAGGAGGCCCCCGAGGGCGGCGCGAGATTCGTCATCGACCTTCCCGCACTGCACCCCACGACGGAAGGAACCTATGGTGAGCAGGATCTTGATAGCCGAGGACGAGGAAAGAATCGCCGCCTTCGTCGAAAAAGGCCTGCGCCGTAGCGGGTACGTCACCCGGATCGTCGCCGACGGTGTCTCCGCCTACGAGCACGCCCGCGGCCGGGACTTCGACCTCCTGATCCTCGACCTCGGCCTGCCCGGCGACGACGGGCTGACGGTGCTGCGCAAGCTGCGGAAGGCGCGCATCCCCCTGCCCGTCGTCATCCTCACCGCACGCGACAGCGTGAGCGACATCGTGGCCGGACTGGAGAGCGGCGCAGACGACTACATGGTCAAACCCTTCGCCTTCGACGAGTTACTGGCCCGCGTACGACTGCGTCTGCGCCGTGAGGAGCCGCCGGAGAACTTCCTGCTGCGGGTCGGCGATCTGATCCTCGACCTCCGCACCCGCCGGGCCCAGGTGGGCGAGCGGGTCTCCGACCTGTCCGCCCGGGAGTTCGCCCTCGCCGAGATCCTCATGCGCAACCCCGACCGGGTGCTGTCCCGGGAACAACTGCTGAGCCAGGTATGGGGGTTCGACTACGACCCCGGTTCGAACATCGTCGACGTCTACATCCGCTATCTGCGGCGCAAGATCGGCGCCGACCGGGTCCAGACCGTGCGGGGCGTCGGCTACCGGCTCCGGGCCTGACCACCGGGTCGGGACGCCTTCGCCCGGCGGCGGACGCCCACCGCCGTACCCGATGAGAACGGTCTCACCGCTGTCTCACCGCCAGCTCATCGCCCGCCCCGAGACTCCTCCTTACGGGTCATCGGTGACGCGAGGCCCGTGAGCGGCGCAGACGGTCACAGCGGCCCCGCCCGGGAACAGGGCGCCGTCGCCACACCGACAGCAGGCACCGAGGCGACCCCCCGCCTGCCCCTGCGGCGCGAACACCCGCACCTGATCCCCCGTGGTACCCGGCCACCCGTGTGCCACGAAGGCCCGGTTGTGGGCGGGGTGAGAGCCCGCCCCGCGTGACGAGCCCCACGCCACTTCCGTATGGAGGACACTCCTGTGCGACGACTCATCGACCACGCCCGCACCTTCCGTTCCCGCTGTGGCGGAGTGGGCCGTGATCTCCAGAGCTTCGAGGACGGCCAGCGGCCCTCCGCCATGTTCATCACCTGCTCCGACTCCCGGGTGGTCCCCACCCTGCTGACCGACTCCGGCCCCGGCGAACTGTTCGAGATGCGCACGGCCGGCAACATCGTCCCGCCCTACGATCCGGACGCGCCCACGAGCGAGATGGCGACGATCGAGTACGCCGTCAGCGTGCTGGAGGTGTCCGACATCATCCTCTGCGGGCACTCCCACTGCGGCGCCGTCGGGGCCCTGGCACGGGGCGATGATCTGCGGACCCTGCCGGCGGTACGCGGCTGGCTCGGCAGATGCGCCCCAGCGGGCGGTCCTCAGGATCCCGACGAGTTCGGCCCCGACTGCGAAAAGCCGGTACAGCGCCATGTGGTGGCGCAACTGGACGCGCTGCGCGACTACCCGTGCGTGAGCCGGGCCGTCCGCGAGGGCCGGCTCGGCCTGCACGCCTGGTACTACGAGGTCCACACCGGCGCCGTGCAGACCCACCGGCTCTCCACCGGAACCTTCTCCTCCCTGTGACAGCGACCCACCGGTGAGTACGCGGGCTGCCCCCGCCGCCACCCACTGTCTCCCCCCACTCCTCTAGGAGCTGAAGCTCTCATGTCGTCTCCACAACTCCGGTTACGCCCGGACGCCATGTCCCGCGACATCCTCGCCTCGATCGTGGTGTTCCTCGTCGCCGTTCCCCTGTGCGTCGGTATCGCGGTCGCCTCCGGTGTCCCCGCCGAACTGGGCCTGGTCACCGGCATCGTCGGCGGTCTGATCGCCGGCGCGATGCCGGGCAGCTCGCTCCAGGTCAGCGGCCCGGCCGCCGGGCTCACCGTCCTGGTGTACGAGGCCGTCACCACCCACGGCGTCGCGGCGCTCGGCGTCCTCGTCCTGTGCACGGGACTCCTCCAGGTCGGGCTCGGCCTGATCGGCTTCGGCCGGTGGTTCCGCGCCATATCGACCGCCGTCGTCCACGGCATGCTCGCCGGGATCGGTCTCGTCCTGATCGGAAGTCAGCTCTACGCCATGGCCGGGGCCAGTGCCCCGGGGAACGGTCTCGACAACCTGGCCGGGCTGCCGGAGCTGTTCACGCGGATCACGGGAGCCACGGCGATCTCCTCCACCGCGATCGGCGTCGGCACCATCGTCGTACTGATCCTCTGGAAGCGGCTCCCGGGACGCCTGCCGCAGGTGCTTCCCGGGCCGCTGGTGGCCGTGGGGCTGGCCACCGCCGCGGTGGCCCTGTTCGACCTGCCCGTCGCTCCCATCGAGGTCCAGGGTCTGATCGACTCCCTGCGGCTGACGGGCCTGGACGACTTCGGTCTCCTGGCAGACGTCAGTCTCCTGGGCGTCATCCTCGCTTTCACGCTCATCGCCTCGGCCGAATCCCTCTTCAGCGCCGCCGCCGTGGACCGGATGCACGACGGCCCGCGCACGCACTACAACAAGGAACTCATCGCCCAGGGGACGGGCAACACCATCTGCGGCCTCGTCGGCGCGCTGCCCATGACCGCCGTCATCGTGCGCAGTGCCGCCAACGTGCAGGCAGGTGCGCGCACCAAGGCCTCCCGGATCCTGCACGGAGTGTGGCTGCTGCTGTTCGCGGCCCTGTTCCCCGCGCTGCTCGGCCTGATCCCCGTGGCCGCCCTCGCCGGGATCCTCGTCCACGCCGGCGCGAAGCTCATCCCCGTCGCGACCATCCGCCCGCTCTGGCGTGAACACCGGGGCGAGGCCGTGGTCCTGGTGGTGACCGCGCTGGCGATCGTCCTCACGGACATGTTCATGGGCGTGCTGCTCGGCATCGGGCTGGCCGTGATCAAGACGGCCTGGGAGACCTCCGCCGTCCGCCTCGACATCGACGAGCAGGACGACCGCACCACGGTCTCCCTCAGCGGCAGTGCCACCTTCCTGCGCCTGCCGCTGATCCTCGACACCCTGGAGGCCCTGCCGAAGGACCGGCCGGTTGAGCTCGACCTCTCACGGCTCCGCCACGTGGACCACGCCTGCCGCACCGCCCTGGAGGCGTGGAGCACACACAGCGGCGCCGTCCAGGGCCCCGACCCGGCGACGGACGACACACCGCGCGAGGCCGCCCTCGCGGGCGCCGCTCCGGACGGTGAAGGCCCTCCGCGCACCGAGGGCCGCTAGCGCGGACCGCCGGGACCCTGGTCCGCCGGACACGCCCCCGTCCGCCACGGTCCCGGTGCCCGCAGGCTTTCCCGCCACAGGCCGTTAGGTTGTGGGGGGAAAGCCTGCGGGCAGCCTGATTCGTGATGGGGGCGAGCATGACCATGCAAAAGGGAAGCAACGTCGCGGTGCCGGCCGGCACGGTGCGCGTCGAACTGGGCCGGCACGCCGCGGCGGGCGCCCCGGACGTCGACGCCTCCGCTCTCCTGCTGGTGGCGGGCAAGGTCCGCAGCGACGCGGACTTCGTCTTCTACAACCAGCCGGCCCACGCGTCCGGTGCGGTCAGGCACGAGGGCAAGCGGACCGCTCCCGACCACGTCACCGACACCCTCGTCGTCGACTTCGGCAAGGTCGAGCCCGGGATCGAGCGCATCGTTGTCGCCGCCTCGGCGGACGGCGGGAGCTTCGGCCGGGTGAGCGGACTGTACGTGCGGGTCACCGACGCGGTGAGCGGGGCGGAGCTGGCCCGCTTCGACAGTACGGACGCCACGGTCGAGACCGCCTTCATCCTCGGCGAGCTGTACCTGCGACAGGGCGCCTGGAAGTTCCGCGCGGTCGGCCAGGGCTACAGCACCGGCCTCGAAGGCCTGGCGACGGACTTCGGCATCTCCGTGGACGAACCGCAGCAGGCCTCGCCCGCCCCGCCCGCCCCACAGTCACCAGCTACCCCTGGCACCCCTGGCACTCCGTCGCAACCCCGTCCCGCCGCCCCGGCCCCCACACCGGTCTGTCTCTTATACACATCTCTGAGCGGGCTGGCAAG
>NZ_NTGZ01000235.1 GCF_002551245.1 Streptomyces sp. rh34 | reverse complement strand
CCGCGGCGGCGGCCGAGGTCGACCCGGACGGCCTGGCCTCCCTGGTCGGCATCGCCGCCGCCGGGGTCGTCGACCCCCGCAGCGGCATGGTCACCAGCGCCACCGACTCCATCCGGGGCTGGGCCGGCACCGCCCTCGGCGCGGGCCTCGCGGACCGTACGGGCCTGCCGGTGGCCTGCGACAACGACGTGCGCGCCACGGCGGGACCCGAACTCGCCGCCCTGGCCGACCGCCACGGTTCACTGCTGTACGCGGCCGTCGGCACGGGGGTCGGCGGCGCCCTCGCCGTCGACGGGCGAATGCTGCACGGCGCCGCCGGAATCGCCGGCCACCTCGGCCATCTGCCCAGCGCCGAGGCGGCCGGACTGCCCTGCACCTGCGGTGCCACCGGACATCTGGAGGTCATCGCCTCCGGCCCGGGCATCGCCGCCCACTACGCACGGCTCACCGGCACCGGGCCGGACCGGCTCGAAACGGTCGCCGCCCGGGCCGCCGGAGGCGAGCAGGCGGCCGTACGGGCCATCACCACCGGTGCGACCGCGGCCGGTCGGGTCCTCGGCGGCCTGGCCAACGCCCTCGGCCCCGACCGGGTCGTCGTCGGCGGCGGGGTCCCCCGCATCGGCGCGCTGTACCGCTCCGCGCTCGCCACGGCCTTCGCCGCCGAGCTGATGCCGCCCCTGCGGGGACTTCACCCCGAACCCCCGCTCCACGGCGGGGACGCCGCCGTACGGGGCGCGGCGGCCCTGACCGCCACCCTTCCCCTCCACCGTCCGGGAGCTCACCGATGAACGCACAGGATCTGGCCGCCGCACTCCGGGGCCGACTGATCGTCTCCTGCCAGGCGCCCCCCGGGGACCCGATGCGCGAGACCGCCACCCTCGTCCGCCTCGCGCTCTCGGCGGCCGCCGGCGGCGGCGCCGCGATCCGCGCCAACGAACCGGAGGTCGTCGCCGCGATCGTGGCGGCGGTAAACCTGCCGGTCATCGGCCTGTGGAAGGACGGCGACACCGGGGTGTACATCACGCCGACCGTCCGGCACGCCCTGGCCGTCGCCGCGTCGGGCGCCGCCGTGGTCGCCGCCGACGCCACCGACCGGCCGCGCCCGGACGGCTCCACCTTCGCCGAGCTCGTCACCGCCGTGCACGCCGCGGGGGCCCTCGTCATGGCCGACGTCGCCACCCTCGCCGAGGGGATCACCGCCGCCGCACAAGGGGCGGACCTCGTCTCCACCACCCTGTCCGGCTATGTGCCGGGAACCCCGAAGCAGACCGGACCGGATCTGGACCTCGTGACGTCCCTGTCGGCCGCGATCGCCGTACCCGTCGTCGCCGAAGGGCGCGTCAGCACCCCCGAGGAGGCCGCCGAGGCGCTCGCCCGCGGCGCCCACAGCGTCGTGGTCGGCACCGCCATCACCGCACCCACCGCCCTGACCGCCCGCTTCGTCGGCGCACTGGCACACGGACCCGGCGACGGCTCGGGCGAAACCGTCCGGGGCTGAACCGGCAGGAGGCGGCCCACCGGTCGCGCCCCCCCCGCCTCGGGGGCGCGACCGGTGGTCTGAGACGCTGTCCGGCACCTGACCAGGTGTTCCACCCGCCCCGCCCACCGAACTGATCCACCCGCAAGGAAGACATGCAGGGAGTCCTCACCGGCTTCACGGTGATCGCCACCGTCATCGCCGTCGGGTACGTCATAGGCCGCCGCGGACATCTGGGACAGGACGGCCGCACCGTGCTGACCCGGCTGGCCTTCAACGTGGCGACCCCGGCCCTGCTCTTCACCATGCTCGCGGGCGCGGACCTGTCCGTCGTCCTGTCGACACGCCTGCTGGTCACGGCGACGGCCGCGGCCGCCGCGGCCGGAGTCTTCGTCGTGACGGCCGGGTTCTTCCTGCGCTGGGACGCCGGACGGGTCACCATCGGCGCCCTGTGCTCCAGTTACGTCAACGCCGGGAATCTGGGCATCCCCATCGCCGTCTACGTCCTCTCAGACGCCTCGCTCGTCGCCCCGGTGCTGCTCCTCCAGCAGATCGTGGTGACCCCGCTGGCCCTGACCGTCCTCGACCTCAGCCGCCCGGGGGAGCCGGTCCCGGTCGTCCGGCGGCTGACCACCCCGCTGCGCAACCCGATGGCGATCGGATCGCTGGCGGGTGTCGCCGTGGCCGCGTCCGGCCGGACCCTGCCCGGGCCCCTGCTGGAACCGCTCGTCCTCATCGGCAACATGTCGGTCCCCGCGGTCCTCCTCGCCTTCGGGATATCCCTGTACGGCGGCGAGCGTCCGGGCCGGGGCGAGGACCTGGGGGCGCTGTACCTGTCCGCCCTGCTGAAGACGGTCGCCCAGCCGGTCGTCGCCTGGGCCGTCGGCGCGGGGCTGTTCGGGCTGCGGGGCGAGGCGCTGCTGGCCGTCGTCGTGATCGCGGCTCTCCCGGCCGCCCAGAACCTCTTCACGTACGCCTCGCACTACGGGGTCGCCGAGCGGTTCGCCAGGGAGTCGATCCTGCTGTCCACCCTGCTCTCCGCCCCGGTGCTGATCACCGTCGCCGCGCTGCTCGGGAGGTAGCCCCCGACCCGGCCCCCGGAGGTGACGGCCGGTCGCGGGAGGCAGTGACCTCCCGCGACCGCCGCGGCTACTTCGTGATGCCGTGCTCCGCCGCCCAGTCGTTCGCGACGTCCTCGGGGTCCTTCCGGTCCTTGTCCACCAGGCGGTTGAGCTCGGTGAGGTCCTCGGTCGTCAGTACGGCCCCGAGGCGTGCGAGCGCCTTGCGGACCGCCGAGTCGGCCTTGCGGTCGGCGATGAGCGGAACGACGTGCTGGCCGGGGATCAGGTTCTTGGGGTCGGTGAGGACGACCCAGCCCTCGGCGACGATGTCGGTGTCGGTGGTGAAGAGGTTCGCCACGTCCACGTCGCCCTTCTTGAGGGCTCCCTTGACCAACGGGCCCGAGGAGTCGAGGGACTTGAACTCCTTGAACTCCACGCCGTACACGTCCTTGAGGCCCACCGATCCCACCGTGCGCTTCTTGACCTCGGGGGCCGCGCCGATGACGAGCTTGCCGTTGTGCTTCGCGAGGTCGGCCAGCGACCTCAGACCGTACTTCTCGGCGGTCTCCCTCGTCACGGCGAACGCGTCGGCGTTCTCCGCCTCGCCGTACGGGAGGATCTGCAGGCCGCGCGGCAGGAGCATCGCGAGGGCGTTCTGCATCGTGCCCTCCTCGGTGGCCGTGGCCTCCGCGTCGAGGTAGTGCAGCAGTGCGCCCTGGTACTCGGGCAGCAGATCGATGTCGCCGCCCTTCAGAGCGGGGATGAGGATCTCGCGGGTGCCCAGATTGGGGCGGACCTTCGTCTTCACCCCGGACGCTTCGAGCGTCGCGGCGTAGAGGTATCCGAGGACCTGGTTCTCGGTGAAGTTGGCGGTGCCGATGGTGACGCCGCCCTCGCTGGAGCCCCCGCCCCCGCCCCCGGACCCCTCCCCGTCGAGGGAGGTGATGCCGCCGCCGCACGAGGCGAGCGCGGGGACGGTGGCGACGGCGAGGAGTCCGCCGAGGAGATTTCTGCGGTTCATGGAGGGCTCCTAGGCCTGGGCCCGCGGGGCGGGGCGGTGGCGGAAAAGGACGCGCTGGAGGGCGGAGAGCGCGAGATCGAGGACGACGGCGACGAGCGCCACGAGCACGGCCCCGCCGAGCACCTGCACGAGGTCGCGCTGGGCGAGCCCGTCGAAGACGTACCGGCCGAGCCCGCCGAAGGAGACGTACGCGGCGATGGTGGCCGTCGCGACGACCTGGATGAGCGCGAGCCGGAGCCCGGTCATGATCAGGGGCAGCGCGAGCGGCAGCTCGACCTGGAGGAGGACCTGGTGCCAGCGCATGCCCTGGCCGCGTGCCGCGTCCCTCACCTCGGGGTCGACCGCCGTCATCCCGGCGTACGTGTTGGTGACGATGGACGGGACCGCGAGCGCGACGAGGGCGATGTAGACCGGCCACATCGACAGTCCGCTGGCGAGGAAGACGAGGACCACGAGCCCGACCGTGGGCAGCGCCCGCCCGAAGCTCGACAGGTTGATGGCGATGAAGGCGCCGCGCCCGGTGTGGCCGATGAGCAGACCGACGGGCAGGGCGATGGCGGCGGCGACGAGGGTGGCGAGCAGGGAGTACTGGAGGTGCTCGGCGAGGCGGTGCCCGATGCCGTCGGAGCCGGTCCACTGCTCACCGCTGACCAGCCAGTCGCCGAGGCCCTTGAGGAGTTCGTACATGAGGTCAGGCCCCCTGCTTCTGCCGGCGGGCCCACGGCGTCAGGACGTACTGGAGGGTGACGAGCACGGCGTCCGCGACGAGTGCGAGGAGCAGGGTCAGGACGACGCCGACGATGACGGGGGTGGGGAAGTTGCGCTGGAACCCGTCGGTGAAGAGCTGCCCGAGCCCGCCGTCGCCGATGTACGTGGCCACGGAGACCAGGGAGATCGCCATCACCGTCGCGATCCGTACACCCGCCATGATCACGGGGAGCGCGAGCGGCAGTTCGACGGTGAGCAGCGTGCGCAGCGGCCGGGAGCCCATCGCCTTCGCGGCTTCCTTCGTCCGGGCGGGGACGGAGTCCAGGCCCTCGACGGTGTTCCGCAGGAGCACGACGAGCGTGTAGATCGTCAGGCCGATGACGGTGGTGGTGCGGGTGAGTCCGCTGACCGGCAGGAGCAGGACGAACACGGCGATGGAGGGGATCGTGAACAGGACGTTCGACAGCCCGAGGAGCAGCCCGCGGAGCCTGCGCACCCGGTGGGCCACCACGGCCAGGGGGAGGGAGACGAGCAGACCGAGGAGTACGGCGGTCAGGGCGGCCTGGAGGTGGGAGAGCGTCAGGGTGGTGAGATCGTCGGTGTGGTCGGCTATCCACGACCAGTCGACACTCACGCCGCCACCGTGCTCGCCGCGCTGTGCACCTGGCCCGCGCGCTCGTGGATGTCCTCGCGGGACGTCACGCCGGTGAGGACGCCGTCCGCGTCGACCCGGGCGACCAGGCCGCTCGGCGCGGCGATCGACTCGTTGAGCGCGGAGAGGAGCGAGTCGGCGTCCCGCAGGGGCCGGACCGGCATCTCCGTGTCCGTCTCCTCGTCGCGCCAGGCCAGCGGCTTGCGGGCCGCGTCGAGCGCGAGCTGCCAGCGGCCGCCTTCGGGGGCGGGGCCCTGGGCGACCTCTTCGAGCGTCGTCAGGGACAGCAGCTTCAGGCCGCGCTCCGCGCCGAGGAAGTCCGCGACGAACGCGTCCGCGGGGCGGGCCAGGAGTTCGGCGGGGGAGGCGCACTGGACGAGGTGGCCTCCGGTACGGAAGACGGCTATCCGGTCCCCGAGCCGTACGGCCTCGTCGATGTCATGCGTGACGAAGACGATCGTCTTGTTCAACTCCCTTTGCAAACGCAGCAGTTCGTCCTGCAGCTGGGTGCGGACCACCGGGTCGACGGCGCCGAAGGGCTCGTCCATCAGGAGGACCGGCGGGTCCGCCGCGAGCGCGCGGGCCACCCCGACCCGCTGCTGCTGGCCACCGGAGAGCTGGTGCGGGTAGCGCTTCTGTGCGTCGGCGGCGAGGCCGACCGTCTCCAGGAGTTCCGCCGCCCGGGCCCGCGCCTTCCTGCGGCCCCAGCCGAGCAGCAGCGGCACGGTCGCGATGTTGTCCAGGACGGTGCGGTGCGGGAAGAGCCCGGACTGCTGGATGACGTAGCCGATGGAGCGGCGCAGCTCGGCGGCGTCCTGCTCCAGGACGTCCTTGCCGCCCACCCTGATCGTCCCGGAGGTCGGTTCGACCATCCGGTTGATCATGCGAAGCGTGGTCGTCTTTCCACAACCGGAAGATCCGACGAGGACGGTCACGCCCCCTTCCGGCAGGTCGAGCGTGAGGTTGTGCACCGCGGTCGTGCCGTTCGGGAAGCGCTTGTGGGCCTTGTCGAATTGGATCATGAGGAGTCCCTTGCCCGGCTGCATATCATCATGCAGAGTTCTCGGTGACTGAATAGGTTGTCAATAGGTCGTCGCCGTGCGGGTGTGAATCCCTGGATATCCGTGGCCGCAGGGCAAGACGGAGCGCCCGACAGAAGGGGAATTGCTACGGATGTCGTCTCATATCTCGGACAGGGTGGTAGGCGGCGATGGTGCGATCGTCATCCTGGACGGCCGCCGCATGATGGTCGCAGATGTCGTACGATTGGCCGAATCCACCGCCCGGCCCGTTCCTGCGACCGAGGGCATGAAGCGCGTGGAAGCCTCCTGGAACGCCGCGCGGGAAATCGCTTCGTGGGGTCGCGTCTACGGCCGTTCCACCGGCGTGGGCGCGAACCGGAACGAGACCGTGCCCACGGAGGCTGCTTCCGACCACGGTCTGCGGCTGCTGCGCAGCCATGCCGGAGCGATCGGCGAGGAACTCCCCGCACGGCAGGTCCGCGCCATGCTCGCCGTCCGCGCCAACCAGCTCCTCGCCGGCGGCGCCGGACTGCGCCCGACCGTCGTCACCGCACTCTGCGAGGCCCTGGAGACGGGCGCCCACCCCAAGGTCAACGAGTTCGGCTCGGTCGGCACCGGCGACATCGCCGCACTCGCGCAGATGGGCCTCGCGCTGGCCGGCGAACACCCCTGGCAGGGGGCCGGGACCGCCCCCGCACCGCAGCCCCTCGACAACAACGACGCCCTCGCCCTGATCAGCAGCAACGCCCTCACCCTCGGCCAGTCCGCCCTCGCCCTGCACGAGCTGCGCACCCTGATCGCGGCCACGCAGGTGGTGGCGGCCCTGTCGCTGATGGCGATCGACGGCAGTTACGAGGCCTACGCGCTGCCCGTGCACGAGGCGCGGCGGCACGCCGGTTCGTACGCGGTCGCGGAGCGGATGCGGCTGCTGCTCGGCGCCCCCGACCGCCCCACGCCGCCGCTCGGCCGGATCCAGGACCCGTACGGCTTCCGCTGCGTGCCGCAGATCCACGGGCCCGCGCACGATGCGGCGGACGCGCTCGAAGAGGTCCTCGCGGTCGAGATCAACGCGGCGGCCGAGAACCCGCTGATCTCGGCCGACGATATGGCGGCCTACCACCACGGCGGCTTCTACCTTGCCCAACTCGCCCTTTCGCTCGACCACTTCAGGCTCGCGGTGACACAGGTGGCCCGCCTTTCCACCTCCCGGCTCTCGACGCTGAACGAACCGGGCTTCACCCGTCTGCGCCCGTTCCTCGCGGACGGCGAGCCGGCGTCGTCGGGCGTGATGATCCTCGAGTACGCGGCCGGGGCGGCGCTCGGTGATCTCCGGGCCTTCTCCGCGCCCGCCTCGCTCGGCCATGCGGTGCTCTCGCGGGGTGTCGAGGAGCAGGCCAGCTTCGCGTCGCTGGCGGCCCGGCAGACCCTGCGGGCGTGCGAGGCGTTCCGGCTGGTCGTGGGCTGTGAACTCGTCGCGGCCGTCAGGGCGTTGCGCCAGCGCGAGCTGCGGCTCGATCCGGAGCTGCCGGTCGGCCGCGCCTACGAACTCGCGGCCTCGGTGCTCGACGCGGAACCGGCCGACCGGCCCCTGACGGACGACGTGGCGGCGGCGGCCGGGCTGCTCGACCGGTTCGCCGGGCTGTGGGAGGCCTCGGTCCGGTCGTCCACCGGCGGCGTGCCGAGGTAACCGAGGATGCGCGGGGTCCGGACCCTGACCGCCGGCTCGTGCTCGGTGCTGGGAGACCCCGTCGACCTGGCGAAACCCCGGCACCGCCGCCTCGTCGCCCCGCTCGTCGACCCGATCCCGTACGCCCGGGACATGACGCCGCGCGAGCAGGCGACGCTGGTCGCCGCCGCCTGGTACGGCAATTCCCCGAGCACCGCGGAGCGCACTCCCGGCTCCGTCGGGGGGTGGCGCCACGGACAGGCCGGCTTCGCGGGACTCCGCCGGGCAGCACCGCGAAACAGGGCCTGCTTCGCGGCGCCCCCGTGAACGCTCCCGCGCGGAGCGCGGACCGTCCCTCCTCAGGAGCGGGTGGCGGTTCCGCAGCCCTCGTCGTCGCCGGCGCGCATCCGCTCCTCCATCGACGTGCTCCGGTCGTACGGGTCGACCTCGGCGCCGTCACCCGCGTCGGCAGTGGTGCGCTCGGCGAGGAAGGCGGGGGTCAGATAGCCGGTGTAGGTGTCGCAACCGCCGTTGGTGGTGTCCACCTTGTAGGAGACGAGGGAGAACGTCCCCGGCTCGGTCACGATCTTCGCCGGGTCGTCCCAGCTCATCACCACCTCGCGGCGCACGATGGTCCGCGCGACCTCGCTGCTGCCCCTCGCGGCCCGCACGACCGGGTAGACGTAGGTGATGTCGGTGGACACCTCCACCGCACCGCGCTCGCCCTCCCGGAAGGTGACCCGGCCGCGGGTCTTGACCACGTCCCCGGCCGGTCGCACGTCGGAGGACCGGAAGCGGCTGAACAGCAGGAGCGGGTCGTTCTCGCGGTCGGGTGCGCGGAACGCCTTCTTGAGGAAGTCGCGCACGTCCGACTGGTGCGGGTTGATCAGCGCGATGGCCCTGTCCGGCCGTTCGCCGCGCAGTACGGCGGGGTCGAGGCTGGACGCGGCGAGGAAGTCCCGGGTCTTCGCGAGCGCTTCCGCGACCTCCGTCCTGTTCATCCAGCCGGTCGCCCGCGCCTCGGGCAGGTGGATGCCCGCCGTTCCGTCGCTCCAGCGCGCGGCCGGTGACCCCCTGAATGGCTCGTCGAGGGTGGGCGGCCGGTCCGCCGCCTCCAGCGCGGGCGGCCCGGTCGGGCGCTCCGACTCCGCGGCGAGGGGCGTGGCGGCCGTCCCGTCGCCACCGTCGAACCAGTCGGTGACCCCCCAGGGGCCGACGGCCACGACCACCACGGCGACGGCGGCCGCCAGACCGAGCGCCGCCCAGCCCTTGCCCCCGCGCCGCCGGGGCGGCGTGTACGTCCGCCACCCCTCCGGCCGGCCGGGCTCTTCCTGGAGCCGCTGTGCCACCATCCGGGCCCGCGCCGACGGCTCCTCGGGCGCACCGGCGCCCCCGGCCTCGGCCTCCCTCAGGAAACGCTCCCACTCCTCGTCCGGTATGGACGCCCCGCCCTTACTCAACGCACCGCTCCCGTCGCGTGTGTTGTGCTCGGTCCCTCCCCAGGTCCGAGCGCTGCACGGGGCATCATCACACGGTCCGCCGACACCCGGCGGCGGACGGTACGGTCACCGGCCGGGCGCCCCGACGCGCAGTCCGTCCATGACGAAGTCCAGGAGCCGGCCGGCCCTCGGCTCCCAGTCCTCGTGCGGACCGATCTGCCAGAGACCGGCGATGGCGAGGAAGAAGTCGTCCGGGGTCACCCCGGGGCGGACGGCGCCGGCGTCCTCGCAGGCGCGGAGCAGGGTTCCGGCCGCCTCCATGACCGGGGTGGGCCCCGGCTTGGCGGGCCCACCCGGCGCGCTGGTGACCAGCCGGATCGCGTCCGCCAGACCGGCCTTGGTCAGGGCGAAGCGGGCGAGGCGGTCCATCCACTCGCGCAGGGCCCGTTCGGGCGGGAGCGTCTGGAGCAACTCGCCCGCGGCGTCGGCGACCTGCTGCATCTCGTAGCGGTAGACCTCCAGGACGAGCGCCTCCCGGTGCGGGAAGTTCCGGTAGAACGTGCCTTGCCCGACGCCCGCCTTCTTGGCGATCGCGCTCAGCGGGGCGTCCGCGCACAGCGTCAGTTCGACCATGGCCACCCGCAGGATGCGCTCACGGTTGCGCTGCGCGTCCGAACGCAGGGGAGCGTCCTTCTTCGGCTGCGACACGGATCCTCCTCGCGGGCTCGTGGCCGAAACCCGTCCTTGTTGACCGGACAGCTGTCCGTTACGTTTTTTCCGTGAGCGGACAACGGTCCGGTTAGCGCTACCTTAGCGCCGGTCGCGTTCGCCGGTCGCCGGTTCGACCGGTCGCCCGTCGGCGACCCGGTTCCTCGTCACCAGACACCAGAGAAGGCTGATCATGGCCCCAGCGACCACGTCGACGTCCAGTGCGATCACCCTGAACGTCAACGGCGAGAAGCACCACCTGCCCATCGACCACCGCACCACCCTGCTCGACGCGCTGCGCGAGCGCCTCGATCTCACCGGCACCAAGAAGGGCTGCGACCAAGGACAGTGCGGCGCCTGCACCGTCCTGGTCGACCGGCGGCGCGTCGTCTCCTGCCTCAGCCTCGCGGTCGCGGCCGAGGGGCGTGAGATCACCACCATCGAAGGCGTGGCCGAGGGCGACGAGCTGCACCCCGTCCAGCAGGCCTTCCTCGACCTCGACGGCTACCAGTGCGGCTACTGCACACCCGGCCAGATCTGCTCGGCCATCGCCGTCATCGAGGAACACGCGGCCGGCCGGCCGAGCGCCGTCACCGACGATCCGGGGCCCGAGGCGGGGCTGCCACCACTGACGCCCGACGAGATCCGCGAGCGCATGAGCGGCAACCTGTGCCGCTGCGGCGCCTACGTCTCGATCGTCCAGGCCGTCGCCCGCGCCGCCGAGGCACACGCCGAGGACCGGACGGCAGCCACGAAGGAGGCCGCCGCATGAAGGAGTTCGGTTATCAGCGCGCCCACGACGTCACCGGTGCGGTCGCCCTCCTCGCCGCCGACCCGCAGGCACGGTTCCTCGGCGGCGGCACCAATCTCGTCGACCTGATGAAGGCCGGCGTGGAGCGCCCCGCCCGCCTCGTCGACGTCCGCGAACTCCCCCTGGACCGCATCGAGACCACGGCCGAAGGCGGCCTGCGCATCGGGGCGACCGTCACCAACAGCGATCTCGCCGCCCACCCCGAAGTCCGCCGCCACTACCCGGCGTTGGCCCACGCCGTGCTGGCCGGCGCCTCCGGACAACTGCGCAACATGGCCACCGTCGGCGGCAACCTCCTTCAGCGCACCCGCTGCGGCTACTTCACCGACGTCTCGGGGCCCTGCAACAAGCGGGTGCCGGGCAGCGGCTGCCCCGCCGTCGCCGGCGAGCACCACAACCACGCCGTCCTCGGCGCCTCCGGCCACTGCGTGGCCGTCCACCCCTCCGACATGGGCGTGGCGCTGACGGCGTTCGACGCCGTGGTCTCCTACGAGAGCGCCGACGGGCCCGGCGAGACGCCGATCACCGACTTCTACCTTCCCGTCGGAGACACCCCGCACCGGGAGACCACCCTGCCGCCGGGCGCCCTGATCACCCACGTCAGCCTGCCCGCCGCGCCCGTCGCCGCCCACTCCCGCTACCGCAAGGTGCGCGAACGCGCCTCGTACGCCTTCGCCATCGGCTCCGTCGCCGCGGCGCTCGACATCGAGGACGGCCGCGTACGCGAAGCGCGCCTCGCCCTCGGAGCCGTCGCCTCCCGGCCCTGGCGCGCCCGTGCGGCGGAAGCCGTACTGACC
>NZ_NTGZ01000234.1 GCF_002551245.1 Streptomyces sp. rh34 | reverse complement strand
CCACCCGCCAGCCGCCCCACCCCCGCCAGCCGCCCCGGCCGTCCGTCGGCGCACCCAGGGAAGGACTCCCCGCCCGTGGCAACCTCGACCCCCACCCGGGATGCGTACGCGACCCCGCCCCGTGAACCGAAGAAGGAACCGCCGAGCGAACGGCGGCAGTTGTGGCGCAGCCGGCTGTGGCGGTTCGACGACAAGGCGTCCCCGTACGCGTACATCGCCCCGTTCTTCCTCGTCTTCGGGGCCTTCGGGCTCTACCCCCTCCTCTACACCGGCTGGATCGCCCTGCACCGGGTGGAGATGACCGGCCTGGACTCGATGGAGTGGGTGGGCTGGGAGAACTTCGACAAGATCCTGCACGACCCCGAGTTCTGGACCTCGGTCAGCAACACGTTCCTGATCGGCGTCATCTCCACCGTCCCGCAGCTCCTGGTCGCCCTCGGCCTGGCTCACCTCCTCAACTACAAGCTGCGGGCCAGCACGTTCTGGCGCACGATCATCCTCACCCCGTACGCGACCTCGGTCGCCTCGGCCGCCCTCGTCTTCGCCCTGGTGTTCCGGGCCGACGGCGGACTGCTGAACTGGACGCTCGGCCTCGTCGGCTTCGACCCGGTCAACTGGGCCAACGGGCACTGGACCTCGAAGCTCGCCATCTCCATCATCGTGATCTGGCGCTGGACCGGCTACAACGCGCTGATCTACCTCGCCGCGATGCAGGCCGTCCCCAACGACCTCTACGAAGCAGCCTCGTTGGACGGCGCCTCACGCTGGCAGCAGTTCCGCAAGGTCACCATCCCCTCGCTGCGGCCGACGATCCTGTTCACCATCGTCATCTCCACCATCGGCTCCATGCAGCTCTTCGGCGAGCCGCTGCTGCTGGAGGGCGGCGCGCTGGGCGCCACCGGCGGCAACGAGAACCAGTACGAGACGCTCAGCATCTACCTCTACAACTACGGCTGGAACCTCGGACATCTCGGTCCGGCCGCCGCCGTCGCCTGGGCGATGCTCGCCCTCCTCCTCCTCATCGCCGCGGCCAACTGGTTCATCGGCCGATTCGTCCGCAAGTCCGCGGTCTGACCGGGAGCGCCTCCATGACCATGACCAGCCCCACGCACACCGCCCCCGTGAAGCTCGCGCCGGCCCCGAAGGGCGGTGCCCCGCAGCGACCGAGCCGCTTCCGGATGGGCGCCGGCCAGCAGATGAAGGGCGGCCCGTTCGCGTACATCGCGCTCGCCGTCGTCGGCTTCGGCTCGCTGCTGCCGCTCTACTGGACCCTGGTCGCGGCCTCCCGCACCCAGGACGAAGTCCTCGCCTCCACCCCGCCGTTCCTCCCGGGCGGCAAGCTGCTGGAGAACGTCCAGACGGCCTGGGAACAGGCCAACCTCGGCAAGGCGATCCTCAACAGCGTCATCGTCTCGTCCTCCATCACCCTCGCGACGCTCTTCTTCTGCACGCTCGCCGGATACGCGTTCGCCAAGATGCGCTTCCGGGGCCGCGGCTGGCTGATGACCGCGGTCATCGCCACCCTCACCATCCCGCCGCAGCTCAGCGTCGTCCCGCTGTTCATGATGATGTCCGGCCTCGGCTGGGGCGGGCAGCTCGAATCGGTGATCTTCCCGACACTGGTGAGCGCGTTCGGCGTGTTCTTCATGCGCCAGTACCTGATCGAGGCGCTGCCGTACGAGCTGATCGAGGCGGCCAAGATCGACGGCGCCAACAACCTCCGCATCGTGGTGAGCGTGGTGCTGCCGGTGGCCCGCCCCGCGATGATGGTGCTCGGGATGCTCACCTTCGTCCAGGCGTGGAACGACTTCTTCTGGCCCTACCTCGCCCTCAACCAGCAGAACCCGACCCTTCAGGTGGCCCTCGGCCAGCTCAGCGCCTCGTACACCCCCGACCAGTCCATCGTGATGGCGGGCGCGCTGATCAGCACGCTGCCGCTGCTGGTGGTGTTCGTGGTCTTCGGCAAGAAGATCGTCGGCGGGATCATGTCAGGCGCGGTGAAGGGCTGACCGCCCGTTCACCCCGGTGGAGGGCCGACCGCCCCCTTCGCCGCGGTGAGGGCTGACCACCCTTCCCTGCGGTGAAGGGTGGGCCGGACCCCTTCCCCCTCTGCCCTCCTGCCTCTTGCCCATCCTCCTTCCCTCCTCCTCTCACCCTCACCTTTCTCAAGGGAGCGCTCCCACATGACAGCCGTCCGACCTGACACGGTCCCGCAGCAGGCCCCCGCCGCCACGGCCCCCTTCCCGACCGGTTTCCTCTGGGGCGCGGCCACCGCCGCGTACCAGGTGGAGGGCGCGGCCGCCGAGATGGGCCGCACCCCCTCCATCTGGGACACCTTCAGCCACACGCCCGGCCGGGTCCTCGGCGGGGACACCGGGGACGTGGCGGCCGACCACTTCCACCGCTACCGCGACGACGTCGCCCTGATGAAGCGCCTCGGACTCCAGGCGTACCGCTTCTCGGTCTCCTGGTCCCGCGTCCAGCCCACCGGCCGGGGACCCGCCGTGGAACGCGGCCTGGACTTCTACCGGTCGCTCGTCGACGAACTGCTGGCAGCCGGCATCAAGCCCGTCGCCACGCTCTACCACTGGGACCTGCCACAGGAGTTGGAGGACGCGGGCGGCTGGCCCGAGCGGGCGACGGCCGAACGGTTCGCGGACTACGCGGCCATCATGGCCCGCGCCCTGGGCGACCGTGTCTCCCTGTGGACCACGCTGAACGAACCCTGGTGCTCGGCCTTCCTCGGTTACGGCTCCGGGGTCCACGCCCCCGGCCGCACCGAGCCGGCCGCCGCGCTGCGGGCCGCCCACCACCTCAACCTCGCCCACGGCCGGGCGGCCGAGGCGCTGCGCGCCAACCTCCCCGCTGCCGCGCAGACCTCGGTCACCCTCAACCTCCACCAGGTGCGCCCGCTGACCGGCAGCGAGGCCGACGCGGACGCGGCCCGCCGGATCGACGCGGTGGGCAACCGCGTCTTCACCGGGCCGATGCTGAAGGGCGCGTACCCGGAGGACCTGCTGGCCGACACCGAACGCATCGTGAACTGGCCCGAGCTGATCCATGAGGGCGACCTCGCCGCCATCGCCGCCCCGATCGACGTCCTCGGCGTCAACTACTACACGCCCACCATCGTCAGCGCCTCGCCCACCGGCGCCGGGGACACCCGCAACGACGGCCACGGAAGCAGCGAGCACTCCCCGTGGCCCGGCTCGGAGCACGTCGCCTTCCACCTCGCCGAGGGCCGGCCGGTCACCGCGATGAACTGGTCGGTCAAGCCGGAGGGCCTGTACGACCTCCTCATGGACGTCTCGCGCGAGCACCCGGACCTGCCGCTGATGGTCACCGAGAACGGCGCGGCCTTCGACGACGCCCCGGACGCGGAGGGCCGGGTCCACGACCCCGAGCGGATCGCCTATCTGCGGGGCCACCTGGAGGCGGTACGCCGGGCAGCGGCCGACGGGGCCGACGTACGGGGCTACTTCCTCTGGTCCCTGATGGACAACTTCGAGTGGGGCTACGGCTATGCGAAGCGCTTCGGCGCGGTGTACATCGACTACGCGACCCAGCGCCGTACACCGAAGTCCAGCGCCCACTGGTACGGCGACGTGATCGCCCGCCACGCGCTGCCCCCGGCCACCGGCCCGGACGCCTGACCTGGTGAGAGCGGTGGTGGGCCCGGTCGTCCCCGACCGGGCCCACCGCTTTTCCGTTCACGCTTGTTTTCCGGCCAAGCTTGGGAGCGCTCCCAATACACTGTCCGTACGCTCGTCGGGGTGATCGGCCCAGGACTTGGATTGACTGTACGGCTGTGAGAAATTGACCGGGAACGGGGAGGCGGCCATGGCGGCAGCGCGAGTACGGAGCGGCGGGCGGCCCACGCTCGAAGAGGTGGCGGCACGGGCCGGGGTCGGCCGGGGCACCGCCTCACGGGTCATCAACGGCTCGCCCCGGGTCAGCGACACGACTCGGCAGGCGGTCGAGGCGGCCGTGGCCGAGCTGGGGTACGTCCCCAACCGCGCCGCCCGCGCCCTGGCGGGCAACCGCACCGACGCCATCGCGCTGGTGGTGCCCGAGCCGGAGACCCGCTTCTTCGCCGAGCCGTACTTCTCCGCGATCGTGCGCGGTGTCGGCGCGGCCCTGGCGGACACCGAGATGCAGCTGCTCCTCACCCTCGTGGGCAACGACCGCGAGCGCCGTCGGCTCGCCCAGTACCTCACCGCCCACCGCGTCGACGGGGTCCTCCTGGTCGCCGTGCACGCCGACGACCCGCTGCCGGAGCTCCTGGAGCAGCTGGGCATGCCGTGCGTGATCAGCGGCGCCCGGGACGCGGCCGAGACGCTGCCCTCGGTCGACTCCGACAACTTCGAGGGCGCGCGGGCCGCCGTCGAGCACCTGGTCGCCCGGGGGCGCCGCCAGGTCGCCACGATCACCGGCCGCCTGGAGGTCTACGGCGCCCAGCGCCGCCTGGACGGCTACCGCGCGGCGGTCTCCGCCGCCGGTCTGGCCCCCGACGAGCGCCTCATCGCCCCCGCCGACTTCACCGAGGAGGGCGGAGCGAGGGCCATGCGCGACCTCCTCGCGCGCCGCCCCGGCCTCGACGCGGTGTTCGTCGCCTCCGACGTGATGGCCGCCGGCGCCCGCCAGGTCCTGCGCGAGGCGGACCGCCGCATCCCCGAGGACGTGGCCCTGGTCGGCTTCGACGACTCGGCGGTCGCCCGCCACATGCACCCGGCCCTCACCAGCGTCCGCCAGCCCATCGAGGAGATGGGCCGCCGGATGACCCAGCTCCTCCTGGACGAGATCGCGGGCCGGGACCCGGACGGCGAGCGCCCTTCGGTGGTGCTGCCCACGGAGCTGGTGGTCCGCGACTCGTCCTGACCGCCGGGGCGGCCGGTGCGGGGCGTGGCGGCCATCCGCGCGCTTTCAAGGACGGCTACGACCCGGCGAAGCCCCTGACCCGGGCCGACCTGGACCCGCAGCCGTTCCTCACCGCGCCGTTCGGCGGCCGGCAGCCGGGGTCGACGGTCACGCACGCGGGCAACCTGCCGCAGAAGTCGGGCAAGCACCTGATCCTCGGCGTCTGGACCATCGCGGACACCGGCAACGCCTTCTACGCCTGCTCCGACGTCACGTTCTGAGCGGTACTCCATGGAGCAACCCGTGCAGCACACCGTGCGTACACCGTGAAGAACGGCACTCCATGAAGAAGGGCCCCGGTCGCATGACCGGGGCCCTTCCTTCAGGGTGAGTAACGGGACTTGAACCCGCGACATCCTGGACCACAACCAGGTGCTCTGCCAGCTGAGCTATACCCACCATGTCGCCCGGGCGTTTCCGACCGGCCGAGAAAAAGTGTACAGGGTCCGGGAGGGTGCTCGCGCCCCCGTTTCCCGGGGCCGGTCCACGGGCGCTCGCGCGCCCGTGACCAGCGGGTTCCTACGGTGCGGCCGGGGCCGACAAGCGCGCCGCGATCTCCTTGGCGTGCTCGGAGTCCGGGCCGGGCTGCGGCACGAAGACCGCCTCCCGGTAGTAGCGGAGCTCCGTGATGGAGTCACGGATGTCCGCCAGCGCCCGGTGGTTGCCGTTCTTGGCCGGGCTGTTGAAATACGCCCGGGGGTACCAGCGCCGGGCCAGCTCCTTGACCGAGGACACGTCCACGATCCGGTAGTGGAGGTAGCCCTCCAGCTCCCGCATGTCCCGCGCCAGGAACCCGCGGTCGGTACCGACCGAGTTTCCGCAGAGCGGGGCCTTGCCGGGCTCCTTCACCTGCTCACGGACGTAGGCCAGGACCTGCTCCTCGGCGTCCGCCAGGGTGGTGCCCCCGGCCAGCTCGTCGAGGAGGCCCGAGGCGGTGTGCATCTGCCGCACCACCTCGGGCATGGTCTCCAGGGCCGCGTCCGGCGGGCGGATCACGATGTCCACCCCTTCGCCGAGCACGTTCAGCTCCGAGTCGGTGACCAGGGCGGCCACCTCGATGAGTGCGTCGTCCGTCAACGAGAGCCCGGTCATCTCGCAGTCGATCCACACCATGCGGTCGTTCATGCGCCCCACCCTACGGGGCACTCCGCTGTCCCGGCAGCGCCGGGCGTCCGGGAACGTACGCGTCAGGTCCCGGCAGGGACAGCTCCCCGGACCCCACCGACGCCGCCACGGGGACGGCCGCGGAGGACAGGGACGAGCCCCGGCGTCCGGACGGTGGCCCCTGGCTGGGCACCATCGTCTCGACCACCGTCGCGGCGCTCTCCGCCACCCCCTGCGGACGGCGGGCCCGGAAAGCGGCCCGGTACGCGGCGGGGGAGGAGCCGAGCTGGCGGCGGAAGTGCCCGCGCAGCGCGACCGGGGAGCGGAAGCCGCAGCGGCCGGCGACCTCGTCGACCGAATAGTCGGAGGTCTCCAGCAGCCGCTGCGCCTGCAGCACCCGCTGGGTGATCAGCCACTGCAACGGCGCGCTGCCGGTGAGCGAACGGAACCTGCGGTCGAAGGTGCGTCTGCTCATATAGGCGCGCGCGGCGAGCGTCTCCACGTCGAACTGCTCGTGCAGATGCTCCAGGGCCCAGGCCACGACCTCGGCGAGCGGGTCGGAGCCGATCTCCTCCGGTAAAGACCTGTCCAGGTAGCGCTCCTGCCCGCCACTGCGCCGCGGCGGCACGACGAGCCGGCGGGCGAGTGCCCCCGCGGCTTCCGTGCCGTGGTCGGTGCGGACTATATGGAGGCAGAGATCGATCCCGGCGGCGGTGCCGGCGGAGGTGAGCACATCGCCGTCGTCCACGAACAGCTCGCGCGGATCGACGTGCACCGACGGATAGCGCTTGGCCAGCGTCGGCGCGTACATCCAGTGTGTGGTGGCCGGCCGTCCGTCCAGCAGGCCGGCGGCCGCGAGCACGAAGGCTCCCGTGCACAGACCGACGATGCGGGCGCCCTCCTCGTGGGCGCGCCGCAGCGCGTCCAGTGCCTCGGCGGGCGGCGGCGAGGTGATCGACCGCCAGGCGGGCACCACCACGGTGCCGGCCCTGCTGATCGCCTCCAGGCCGTACGGCGCGGTGAGTTCGAGCCCACCGGTGGTGCGCAGCGGTCCTTCCTCGCCGCCGCAGACCAGCAGGCGGTAGCGGGGAACTCCCGCGTCCTGCCGGTCGATTCCGAAAACGGAGAGCGGGATGGAGCTCTCGAAGATAGGGCCGCCGCTGAACAGCAGCACGGCAACGACTTCCCGGCGTCGCCGCCCGGTCAGCTTGCGTGCGGCCTCCGTCGCGGCGGCGGAGTCCTGGCTCATGACGCTAAGCCCCCCTCGGTGTTCGCGTCTCCCTGGTCCTTACGGGCCTGTCGCTCCTGCACGTTTCCCCTCGGTGTCGCACGTGTCCCCAGTCTCCGATTTCCAAGATCGAATCTACTGCGTCGCGTGGTCCCGCCGTGACACCTTCCCCCACCAGCTCAATGTCGATAAGGAAACGTGGCGTGAAGCGTTCGATCACGAAGCGTTCCACCCGCGAAGCGCACAGGGAAGTGTCCTTCGGCAACGTGGCCCGTCCGCGTCGGGTGAAAGCGTACCGCGCGGTCCGTTCCTGCCTGGTGGGCGGTGGGGTGTCCGGCCATCGCGCGAAGGGTTCGGCACCCAGGTGAAGTTGGCTGAAAACCATCGGTTGTGTGTGCTGTATCCGGTCACGCCGGGCGCACAACCGGCGCCTGACGGCCACGCCGGTGCGCTCCCTCGTCGCCGTGAACCATGGCGTGTTCGGATCGCCGCGGGTGGATTCGGCGGGCCGTCGCGACGGGGACGGGGGCGAGGTCCCGCAGGGCCGGATTACCGACCGATGGGCCGTGGGGCACGAGAATCGCAGGCATCGGGGGCCGGCCGGGGGCGGCCCGGCGGACCTCGTCGTCCGCCGCGGCGGGGGCTGTCGCCGGGCTCGGCTCGAACGAGGATCGCGCCGAGCCCGTCGCGGCGCCACGCCCCGGGGTGATGAACCGGCGGCGGCGTGGCCAACAGGGACCGGGTGAGGACCTCACCGCCGCGTGCGCGGAGTGGCCGCCGGGCGTCGCGAAAAACAGGACGGCCGACCCTGTTCGCCCCCTCCGAGGCCCGTGTACGACACAACCGGCATTGCCATCCCGGGCAGGCTCGGGCATGCTCCCTCCAGCGTCGCGCACGCTTTTGCGGGGGTCTGGGCGGTGGAGGAGTGAGCCCGTACCCTTGGGGGTATGGGGTTGGGAAGATGATTCCCGGACAGAGCTTCACCACCAGCTGATGCACCTCTCGAAACCGTTCCCTCCTCACGAGGACACTCTTCGCCGAGATACCGATGGCCGGTCACGAAATCCCTGAACCCAAAGACCGCAAGCCGGTAGCCGACCCAGGGTCGGAGCCGCGGACGGTCGAAGAAGCACGCCATGCGTGCGATCCCGCCTTCCGGCACGGTGTCGTGGTCGGTTTCGACGGCTCCACGTCCAGTGAGCGGGCTCTCGCCTACGCCATCGGCATGGCCGGCCGCTCGGACTCCGGGCTGATCATCGTCCATGTCGCCAACCGGCTGCCGACCACGGTCTGGGCGGGCTGCGAGCCCCCCGTCTTCGTCGACGTCCCCGATCACCGCACCGAGGTCCTCGGCCTGGAGCTGGCCTGCGCGGACTACCTCTCCGAGGTGCCCTGGGTGCTCGTCGAGCGCGGTGGCGACATCTGCCACGAACTGGAGGAGGTCGGCCGGGAGTACGCCGCCGACGCCATCGTCGTGGGCTCCACGCACGGCATCGTGGGCCGGATCTTCGGGTCCGTGGCCGGCCGCCTCGCCCGCCGCGCGCAACGCCCCGTCATCGTCATTCCCTGAAGGGCTCCGGGCCGCGGAAACACCCGAGCGACCGGAGCGGCGTGAGCGAGCCGGGCGGTCCGAGCTTCCTGAGGGGCCGCCAGAAAGCCCTGTAGCGGCACGCGTTGGGCCCCGTACCGCCTTCGCGACGGTACGGGGCCCCAGGTCTGCGCGCGGCCGTCTACTCGACCGTGACGGACTTCGCCAGGTTGCGCGGCTTGTCGATGTCGCGGCCCATCGCGAGGGCCGTGTGGTACGCGAAGAGCTGGAGCGGGATGCCCATGAGGATCGGGTCCAGCTCGTTCTCGTTCTTCGGCACGACGATGGTGTGGTCGGCCTTCTCCTGCACCTGGTGGGCGACGGCGAGGATGCGGCCGCTGCGGGCCTTGATCTCCTCCATCGCGGCGCGGTTCTTCTCCAGCAGGTCGTCGTCCGGCACGATCGCCACGGTCGGCATCGCGGGCTCGATCAGCGCGAGCGGGCCGTGCTTCAGCTCGGAGGCCGGGTAGGCCTCGGCGTGGATGTACGAGACCTCCTTCAGCTTCAGGGAGGCCTCGCGGGCCACCGGGTAGCCGCGCACCCGGCCGATGAACATCATCGACTTGGCGTCCGCGTACTCCGCCGCGAGCCGCTTGATCTCGTCCTCGTTCGCCAGGATCTCGCTGATCTGCTCCGGCAGCCGGCGCAGCCCGTCGATGATCCGCTTGCCGTCCGCGACCGACAGGTCACGGATCCGGCCCAGGTGCAGGGCGAGCAGCGCGAAGGCGACCACGGTGTTGGTGAAGCACTTGGTCGAGACGACGCAGACCTCCGGGCCCGCGTGGACGTACGTACCGCCGTCGGCCTCACGGGCGATGGCGGAGCCGACCACGTTGACCACGCCGAGGACGCGGGCGCCCTTGCGCTTCAGCTCCTGGACGGCGGCCAGCACGTCGTACGTCTCACCCGACTGGGAGACCGCGATGTACAGGGTGTCGGGGTCCACGACCGGGTTGCGGTAGCGGAACTCGGAGGCCGGCTCGGCGTCGGCGGGGATGCGGGCCAGCTCCTCGATCAGCTGGGCGCCGATCTGGCCCGCGTGGTACGAGGTGCCGCAGCCGAGGATCTTGATCCGACGCACCCCGCGCGCCTCGCGGGCGTCGAGGTTGAGCCCGCCCAGGTGCACGGTGGAGAACCGGTCGTCGATCCGGCCGCGCAGGACGCGGTCCACGGCGTCGGCCTGCTCCGAGATCTCCTTGTGCATGTACGTGTCGTGGCCGCCCATGTCGTACGACTCGGCCTCCCACTCCACGGTGGTCGGCGTGGCCGTCGTGGTCGAGCCCTCCGTGGTGTACGTACGGAAGTCGTCGGCCTTCAGGGTGGCCATCTCGCCGTCGTCCAGCGTGACGACCTGGCGGGTGTGGGCGACCAGGGCGGCGACGTCGGAGGCGACGAACATCTCCTTCTCGCCGATGCCGAGGACGACCGGGGAGCCGTTGCGGGCGACCACGATGCGGTCGTTGAAGTCGGCGTGCAGCACGGCGATGCCGTAGGTGCCCTCGACCGAGCGCAGCGCCTCGCGGACCTTCTCCTCCAGGGTGTCGGCCTGGGCGCGGGCGATCAGGTGGACCAGCACCTCGGTGTCGGTCTCGGAGAGGAAGACGATGCCGTCGGCGGTGAGCTTGGCGCGCAGCTCGGAGGCGTTGTCGATGATCCCGTTGTGGACGACGGCGACCTTGTTCTCCGCGTCCATGTGCGGGTGGGCGTTCTCGTCGCTCGGCGCGCCGTGCGTGGCCCAGCGGGTGTGGGCGATGCCGGTGGTGCCGGCGAAGCGCTTGGGGACCTTGGCCTCCAGCTCGCGGACCCGCCCCTTGGCCTTGACCATCTTCAGCGCGCCCGGCTTGCCCGCCGCCGCCTTGCCGGTGATGACGATGCCCGCGGAGTCGTACCCCCGGTACTCCAGCCGCTGCAGGCCTTCCAGCAGCAGCGGAGCGACGTCACGCCTTCCGATGTATCCGACGATCCCGCACATGTGTTCTCTGCCCCTCCATCGACGTACACGCATTCCCGTTCGGCGCCCCGCACGGGCGCCCGGCCGACCCGCGGGTCAGCCGTAGACGATGCGGCGCAGCTGGCGGAGCGAGAGCTCCGGCGGCGCCACGGCGCGGTGCGGCAGCTCGGCCGCGATCCGCTCGAAGATCTCCGCGTTGACCAGGCCGCCGGACTGCAGTTCGCGGTGGCGGCGCCGGACGAAGTCGTCGGTGCTCTCGTCGAAGTACGCCAGCACGTCGAGGATCACCCGGGCCGCCTCGCCGCGCTGGAGCGCGGTGGAGCGTACGAGGTGGTCGATGAGGTCGTCGTGCGACGAGCGGCGTTCAAGCACCCGTCGATATTGCGTGCCGGGGCGTGCTTATGCAAGAAATCTGCCCGAAATCGGGCAGATAGTGCCTGGAATGCGGCCTGATCGCCTCACATGCTGCGCAGGACGGCCTGTTTCGCGGTGCTGAACTCCTCGTCGGTGAGCACCCCGGCCCGGTGCAGCTCGCCCAGCTCCCGCAGCCGCCGCAGCAGCGCGTCGTGGCCGCCCGCGGGCGGGGCGGCGGGGGCCGGCTC
>NZ_NTGZ01000233.1 GCF_002551245.1 Streptomyces sp. rh34 | reverse complement strand
CCACCGTCCACAGCCCCTCGCCCTGCTCCGGGCAGCCGCGCTCCCAGCTCGGCGTCAGCAGGAGTCCGTCGGCGCCGGTGGACAGCAGACGGCGGGCCTGGGCGGCGTCCTCGTCGGGGAGGTAGCGGGAGAGGCCGATCGTCAGCCGGGCGCCCGCGGCCTCGACGGTCTGCCGGGCGCCGCGCACGACGTCCGCGTAGTAGTACTCGGTGGTCGGCACCACCATGCCCACCACCAGTCCTTCGGCGGGAAGCGCCGCGGCGGGGGCGGGCCGGGACTGTCCGGTGGGCCACACCACCGCGCCGTGCAGCCGCTCCACGAGGCCCTGGGCGGCCAGCGCCTCAACGTCCCGGCGCAGGGTGACGGCGGACATGCCGAGTTCATCGGCGAGTTCGGCGACGCGCAGGCTGCCGCGCTCGCGGACGAGCTCGAGCACCCGCTCGTGGCGCTGGTCGACGTGCAGTCGCATGGATCCCCCTGGACTCGGATACGGCTGGGTTCTGGCCTGGCGGTGTTCCGGCGGCCGACCGGCCGCCGCCCGGGCGACGGAACCACTCGGACTCCTGTGCCCGCGCGGCTGCCAACGGGACCCGTCCGGCACGCACCAACCATATCGATCACATCCGCTCGAAACGATCCGAGCACGGTTTTGCCCCGGCGCGACGGGCGCACGCCGGTTCGCGACCGGGAGAGGCACACACGCCCCGAGAAACGATCGACACGATCAATTCGGCCGAAGTCATTGAGCGAGTCGTCTGACGGCTGCTAGAAAGTGCCCGCCCGCTCAGAACAGTCGGATCCCGGGAACAGGTCAGCGCCCCGCGCGCCGGGTTCCCGGCGGAGACACGTCACCGACCCGGAGCTCCCCCATGACTTCTGCCTGGTCCCGCCGTACCTTTCTGGCCGCCTCCGCGGTGGTCACCGCCGCGAGCGGCGGCGCGCTGATGCTCGCCGTGCCCGGCGCCGCCTCCGCCGCCCCCGAGGACGATCCGTACGCCGCGCTCCGCACCACCTGGAGCGCGCTGATCCTCGGTGAGGGCTTCAGCCCGACCGCCGAACCCTTCAGGAGCAGGCTGGCCGATCTCGGCGCGAAGGCCTCGCGATGGCTGGAGACCATGGCCCCGGCGGAGGGCTCACTCTGGCCCGACGCGGTGTTCGCGGACCCGGACCCGGACACGGACGCCGAGTCGTACGTCTTCTCGGGCCGGATGGCCGACAGCTTCGTCCGTCTGAACACCATGGCCCAGGCGTACCGCCAGCAGGGCACCGGTCTCACCGGGAACACCGGACTGCGCGATGCGGTGCTCGCCGGCCTGGAACACCTCAACACCCAGGTCTACAACGACGGCCAGGCCCGGTACGGGAACTGGTACAGCTGGCAGATCGGCGCGCCGCAGGCCCTGCTGGACGTGTGCGTGCTGATGTACGACGCCATCCCCCCGGAGCGGCTCGCGCGCTACTGCGCCGCCGTCGACCATTTCGTGCCGGACTCCGCCGTCGCCTCGTACACCGGGACCAGCACCGGGGCGAACCGGGTCGACCTCTGCCGGGTCCTGGCCCTGCGCGGCGTCGTCGGCGGGAGCGCGGCGAAGATCGCGCTGGCCCGGGACGCCCTCTCCCCCGTCTTCCCGCTGGTGACCAAGGGCGACGGCCTGTACGCCGACGGCTCGTTCATCCAGCACACCACCGTGCCGTACACCGGCAGCTACGGATCGGTGATGCTCGGCGGACTCGGCCTGCTGTTCGCGCTGCTGAAGGGGACGATCTGGGAGGTCGCCGACCCGAAGCGGCAGGTGGTGTTCGACGCGGTGGAGAACGCCTGGGCCCCGTTCCTCTTCAACGGCCTTGTCATGGACGCAGTCGCGGGGCGTGCCGTCAGCCGGGGCGAGGTCGACGACCACCGGCGCGGACACTCGATCCTCGCCTCCATCGTGCTGCTGGGCCGGGGCGCGTCGGCCGTCGAGAACGCACGGTGGCGGGGGCTCGTCAAGGGCTGGGCGCAGCGCGACTACTACAGCCCACCGCTGAGCAACCCCTCGCTCGGGCTCACCGCGCTGGCCCGGATCAAGGACGTCCTGGACGACACCACTCTCACGCCGGTCCCCGAGCCGGAGGGCCACCGGCTGTTCCCCGACATGGCGCGGGCCACCCACCGCCGTCCGGGCTGGGCGGCGTCGCTGAGTATGGCCGACCGGCGGATCACCTACTACGAGACCGGCAACGGCGAGAATCCGCGCGGCTGGCACACCGGGTCGGGGATGCTCTATTGGTGGGGCGACACCTTCGCCAACGGCCAGTACAGCGACGCCTTCTGGCCGACCGTCGACCCGTACCGGCTGCCCGGCACCACGGCCTCGCGCACGGTGCTCGCCGACGGGGCGGGCGGCGACTGGGGCACCTCGCTCCCCGATGTGAACTGGGTCGGCGGGGTCACGGACAGGAAGCGGGCCGCCGTGGGGCAGTACCTCAAGGGACTGTCCAGCACGCTGATGGCGAAGAAGTCATGGTTCTTCCTCGACGACACCGTCGTGTGCCTGGGCGCGGGCATCCACAGCCGCGACGGCGCGGCCGTGGAGACCACCGTCGACAACCGCAATCTCGGGCCTACGGGCAACGCCCCGTTCACCGTCGACGGCTCGGTGAAACCCCTCACGTTCCCCTGGTCGGCGACCCTGACCGGCACGTCCTGGGCGCATCTCGCCGGGCACGGCGGCTACGTCTTCCCGGGCGGGGCCACCGTAAAGGCGCTGCGGGAGAACCGGACGGGCCGCTGGCGCGACATCAACACGGCGGGCTCCACGGATCCGGTCTCCCGAAAGTACCTCACCCTCTGGTTCGACCACGGTCAGGACCCGTCGGACGCCGCGTACGCGTACCAGCTCCTGCCCGGCGCGTCCGAGCAGCGTACGGCGGCACGGGCGGCGGACCGCGGCTGGCTGCGGGTGCTCGCCAACACGGACGATCAGCAGGGGGTGGCGGTGGACTCGCTCGGGCTGACCGCGGTCAACTTCTGGTTCGGTGGCGGCGTCGGGCCGCTGGTGGCGGACGCCCCGTGCTCGGTGCTGGTCACCGAGCACGCCGACGGGACGGCGACGGTATGCGTGAGCGACCCCATGCGGATGCGGACGCGCCTGACCCTCACGTGGAACCGGGCCGTCGCCTCGGTCGTGTCGAAGCCGGCGACGGTGACATCGGCGACCACGGGTTCGTCGCTGCGCCTCGCTTTCGGCGACCTCTCGGGGACGCGCGGGGCGACGCAGACGGTCAGAGTACGGCTGTCCTGAACCGCGTCGGCGGGGAGGCCGAGTCCGGCCGCGCCGTCCCGGCTCCGGGCCCGGGTCACCGGTCCGTCGGAGCGTCGCAGCCGTTCCGTCTCGCCCATGCCTCGGCACTGTGCGGCTTCGTTCGGATCGGGCCGGGCGGGTACGGGCCGGTCATACTGTCGGCCGGAACACGGACTGGGGAACATCATCATGACGAACGACGACCGGGTCGGGCCTCCCCTGCTGGGGAGCGAGCGCGAGACGCTGCGGGCCTTTCTCGACTACCAGCGGGAGACCCTCGCCATGAAGTGCGCGGGGCTGGGCGACGAGGAGTTGCGCGAGCGCTCGATGCCGCCGTCCACTTTGTCGCTGCTGGCTCTGGTGCGGCATCTGGCCGAAGTGGAACGCGCATGGTTCCGGCGGGTGTTCGAGGACGAGGCGGCCCCGATGGTGTGGTCGGAGAAGGCCTTCGACTTCCAGGCGGCGTACGACGCGAGCGCCTCGACCCGGGCCGAGGCGTTCGCCGCCTGGGAGGCGGAGGTGGAGGCCTCGCGCCGGATCGAGAGGGAGGCCGCCTCGCTGGATCTGGTGGGGCGTCAGCCGCGCTGGGAGAAGGAGGTCTCGCTGCGGATGGTCATGGTGCACGTCCTGTTGGAGTACGGCCGCCACAACGGTCACGCGGACCTGCTGCGGGAAGGGGTGGACGGCACGGTGGGTGCCTGAGACCGCGAAGGGCGGACGGACCCGCGCCCCCGCACCCCCCGGGTCCGCCGCGGTCGAGGGGCGGCCGTGCCGTACGCCCTTCGACCGCGGCGGACGCGCTCGTAGACTCGGCGCCATGACTCAGCAGTCGGCGTCTCCCACCCACGCCCCCACGTTCGCGCCCGGCGGCACCCTGCGTGCCTCGATCAACCTCGGCAATCCGATCCTGGCCCACCGGGATCCGGCGAGCGGCGAGCCGGCCGGGGTATCCGTCGACCTCGCGCGGGAGTTCGGGCGGCGGCTCGGGGTGCCCGTCGAGCTGGTGGCCTTCGAGCGGGCCGCCCTGTCCGTCGAGGCGGTGCGGGACGGGCGGGCGGACGTCGGGTTCTTCGCGGTCGATCCCGCCCGGGGCGAAGGGCTGCGGTTCACCGCCTCGTACGTCCTCATCGAGGGCGCGTATCTGGTGCCGGAAGCGTCCCCGATCTCCGGGAACGGCCAGGTGGACCGCGAGGGCACCCGGATCTCCGTCGGGGCCGGTTCCGCGTACGACCTCTTCCTCACCCGCGAGATCCGCCGGGCCGAGGTCGTCCGGCTGGAGGGCGCCCCTCGTGCGCTCGCGGCCCTGCGGGCGGGCGAGGTCGAGGTGGCAGCCGGAATCCGGCAGTTGCTGGAGGCCGAGGCCGCGCGGGCCGGGGGCGTACGGGTGCTGCCGGGGCGGTTCATGGTGATCCGGCAGGCCATGGGGGTGCCCGCCGGGCGCGGGACGGCGGCGCAGGAGTTGCTGGCGTCGTTCGTGGAGGAGATGAAAGCGGACGGTTTCGTCGCCGACGCCCTGAAGCGTCATGGAGTCGAGGGTGCGATCGTGGCGCCCGCGGGCTGAACACCCTCCGGACGATCATCGTTTGAGGACGTGCCGACGGGGAAGCCGACGTCGGGTTCGTCGGGGACGGCCGTCAGGCGGCTCAGCGGCCGACCGGGTGAAGGGCGCGCGCTTCGCCTCAGCGGCGGCGGGTCAGCACATGCGTGATGCTGCCGTCGCCCTCCTCGATGTCCCTCATGTGCGCGAAGCCGATTCTGCGCAGCAGGGTCAGCGAGGCCTCGTTCGCGGCGGCGACCGTGGCATGGACCTCGGTCAGCCCGAGGGCGCCGAAGCCGTGGGCGACGACGGCCTGTGCCAGCTCGGTCCCGAGACCGGCCCCCCGGACCGTGGGCGCCAGGGCGTAGATGATCTCGTGGCCGTCGGCGGCGTCGGTCCGCTTGATCTCGGCGTGCCCGACGAGGAGTCCGTCGCGGCGGACGGCCCAGACGGCGAACAGGTCCTGGGCGTAGACCTTGGTGAAGACCCGCCCGAACAGGGCCCGGTCCTCCGCTTCGGAGGAAGGGCCGTCGCCCATCCAGCGGGACACCTCGGTGTCCTGGAACAGGGCGACGAAGTCCTCTTCGTCCTCGGGGACGTACGGCTCCAGCAGGAGCCTCTCGGTGCGCAGAGTCGGGGTCACGGCGCGTGACGCTACCCGGGCGAGGATCGCCCGGCAATCGACATTCCCCGCACACCGGCGAGACGTCGGCTAGGACGGACGGGAGTCGGCCGCCGGGTCCTCGCGCAGCAGCCGCAGCGCCTTCTCCCGCAGCCGCTGCCGGTGCTCGGGGTCGGTGGCCCGGTCCGCGGCTCGGCCCAGTTCCTCGGCGCGTTCACGGGTGCGGCGGGCTCGCTCCACCGGGGTGTCGTACAGGTTCATGGGACGTCCTCCGTCATCGGTCCTCCGTCGCAACCAGCGTTGCGTGCGCGACTGGAGCCCCAGCGTCACCGGAGACGGAGCGGTCCGCATCTCGTGCGGCTACGTTCGGTGACGGCGGGGGTACGGGTTCCCGGGGGACGGCGACCGGCAATCCGTCGTGACCGGCGTCGCGGGCACCAGCGTGCCCGTGCCGACGGCGGACCGCGCGGGCGGGGGCGACGCTGGTCACGGGCGTCCGGTCCGCCCGCCGGAACGGGAGGGACGCGCCCGTCACTCGGCGGTGTGGTCCGGATGCCCCTCGGTCCGCCGGGCCTCCTTCATCTCCGCCTCGTACAGGTGGTCGCGGCCCTCGGCGAGCTCCTGTCTGATCTGCCGTTCGATCGTCCGGAAGACGTCGTAGTAGGTGGCGTTGTACTCCTCGACGATCTGGAACGTCCAGTGCCCGGGGATCACGTTGCGGCCGAGGATCTCCCGCTCGACCCGCTCGGCGTGCTGTCCGTGCCCCGCGGCGCGGAGCAGTCGTACGGCGTCGTCGAGCGCGAGGTCGGCGCTCCCGGTGAGCTGATGGAAGTCGTAGAGGGAGCCGCGGGCACGCTCGGCGGTTTCCAGCGCCTTCGAAAGGGCCCCGAGGGCCTCGACGGTCGCGCCGGTCACGCCTTCGGGTCGCTTGTGCCGCGGATCGGGCGGCCGGGATTCGGGGTTCATGGGATTCCTTGTCCGTGGGGCGGCCGTTCGTTTCCTGCCGTGCTGCCGCCTTCCACCTTGCTACCCGGCGCTTCACCGCACGCGCCGAGTACACCCGGGGCGAGTAGCCACCAGCCGCTATATTCCCTAAACAACCCCATACTCATGCATCGGCCTCAATCCAGGGTTGTTAAGCGTAAGATGCGGGAGCATGGGGAATGACGAGCGGGAGCTCTACTCGGTCGGCGAGGTCGCCGAGCTACTGGGGCTGCATGTGCGGACCGTCCGGAACTACGTACGCGACGGCCGGCTCAAGGCCGTCCGGATCGGCAAGCAGTACCGGATCAGCAAGGAGGATCTGGCTGCCCTCACCGGCCGGCCGGCCGACGCCACGGTCCCGGAACCGACATGCACGCCGGGGCCCGTCGAGGTGTCCAGCATCCTGCAGATCGACGCGCTCGACCCGGACGCCGCGCACCGGCTGACTACGTTCGTCACGGCGGGCGCGCAGTCCGCGCGGGACACGTCGGACCCCGTGCGCATCCAGACGGTCTACGACAAGGAGCGAACCCGGATGAAGATCGTCATACTCGGCGGCGCTGCCGCCACCGCCGATCTGCTGCATATGATCGACGGCCTGCTGGACCCGGAGAGCGGCCTGTTCACATCCGCCTCCACGCCGACACAGGGGACGGACCGTGCCTGACGTCGTCGAGTACCACGGCATTCCGGTCCTCGTGTGCGACGCCGCCGGAGTCGCCATCACCGACGTCCAGGACGCACTCGACCATCTGATCGGTGCGGCGTTCGCGTGTGCGGAGGTGGTCGCGGTGCCCTCCACACGGCTGGACGACCGCTTCTTCGACCTGAGCACCGGACTCGCCGGAGCCATCCTGCAGAAGTTCGCGAACTACCGGCTCCGCCTCGTCGTCGTCGGGGACATCGGCCATCATCTGTCGGCCAGTTCGGCCCTCCCCGACCTCGTCCGCGAGGCCAATCGGGGCCGGGACATCTGGTTCGTCCCGGATCTGGCCGCTCTCGCCGACCGGCTGGCTCCGAACGTGGCCGACCGGCCCTCCGGCTGAGGCCACCGTCTCCGAGCGGGCCCCGGTTCCGGCCGTCAAGATCGCGGATGACGTGCCACCCGGGCGCGGCACTCCGTGTGACACCCGCCACTCCCCATTGCTTTGCGTTCCCTTTACTATCTATGGGGCGGGTTCACACCCGTCTTCCACCGTCGATCCCGACGACCCGAACAGAGAAGGAGCTGCGCACCGCAATGGGTGAGCCTCCCAGTACGAACCGTGTCATCCCTGACCCCACGCACCAGGGGACGGAGGTGACACGGTGAGCGAAGTGGCCCTTCTCCTCCTCGCCCTCGCGCTGACACTGGCCTGTGCGGTATTCGTCGCGGCCGAGTTCTCGCTCACGACCATCGAGCGCAGCGAGCTCGAACGCGCGGTGAAGGCCGGGGAGCGTGGTGCCGAGAGCGCGCTCAAGGCAGCCAAGCGGCTCACCTTCCAGCTCTCCGGCGCGCAGCTCGGCATCACCGTGACCTCCCTGGTCATCGGCATGCTGGCCGAGCCGTCCCTCGCGGTGCTGCTGCGCGGCCCGCTGGAGGGCGCCGGGCTTCCGGCCGGCGCCGTGTCCACGGTCGCCACCCTCCTCGGCGTGGCCGTCTCCACCGTGGTCCTCATGGTCGTCGGTGAGCTGGTCCCGAAGAACTGGGCGATCTCCAGCCCGCTCACGGTGGCCAAGGTCGTCTCGACCCCGCAGCGGGCCTTCACCGCCTGCTTCGCTCCGCTGATCCGGCACCTCAACAACACCGCGAACCGTTTCGTGCGTCGCCTCGGTCTGGAGCCGGCCGAGGAGCTGGCCTCCGCCCGTACGCCGCAGGAACTGATCGCGCTCGCCCAGCACTCCGCCCGCGCGGGCGCCATCGAGCAGGACTCGGCCGAGCTGTTCGTCCGCACCCTGCACCTGGCGGAGCTGTCCGCCGAGAACGTGATGACGCCGCGCGTCGACGTCCGGGCGCTGGAGGCGCACGCCACCGCCGCCGACGCCGCCAACCTCACGCTGGCCACCGGCCTGTCCCGCTTCCCGGTCTACCGGGACAGCCTGGACGAGGTCATCGGCACGGTCCACATCCGCGATGTGCTCGCTCTGGACGAGTCCGAGCGGGCCCGGACCCCCGTCACCGCCCTGGCGACCGAGCCGCTCCTCGTACCCGACTCGCTGCCCGTGGACCGGCTGCTCGCGCAGTTGCGCAAGCACCGGACGATGGCGGTGGTGATCGACGAGTACGGCGGTACGGCGGGCGTCGCCACCGTCGAGGACATCGTCGAGGAGGTCGTCGGCGAGGTCCGCGACGAGCACGACCCCCATGAGCGCCCCGACCTGGCACCGGTGGAACCGCTCGGCGACGGGCGCCCGGTCTGGGAAGCCGAGGGCAGCATCCGGCTGGACCAGCTCGACCGGATCGGCTTCGCCGCGCCGGAGGGCCCCTACGAGACGCTCGCCGGCCTGCTCGCCAACCAACTGGCCCGCATCCCGGTCCGAACGGACCGGGTGGAGGTCGGCGGCTGGCAGTTCGACGTGCTCGACATCGAGCACCACCGGGCCGACCGGGTCCGGATCAGCGCGCCCGCACCGGCGCCGGCCCTCGTGGAGGAGGACGCCCGATGACCGCCATCCAGCTCGCCATCGGCGCGCTCACCCTTCTCACCAACGCGTTCTTCGTGGGCGCGGAGTTCGCCCTCATCTCGGTCCGCCGCAGTCAGATCGAACCGCAGGCCATGCGGGGCAGCCGACGCGCGAAGAGCGCCCTGTGGGGCCTCGAACACCTGTCGGCCGCCATGGCCACCGCACAGCTCGGCATCACCATCTCCTCCCTGGTGCTGGGTGCCGTCGCGGAACCCGCCATCGCCCATCTGCTGGAGCCGCCGTTCGACGCGGTGGGCGTGCCGGAGGCGCTGGTCCACCCGATCGCCTTCGTGATCGCGCTGACGCTGGCGACGTATCTGCACATGCTCATCGGCGAGATGATCCCCAAGAACATCGCGCTGGCCGCCCCCGTCGCCACGGCGCTGGCGCTGGGGCCGCCCCTGGTGGGCCTGACCCGGGCGCTGCGGCCGGTCATCTTCGGCATCAACGCCTTCGCCAACATGCTGCTGCGGCTGCTCAAGGTCGACCCCAAGGACGAGGTCGCCTCGGTGTTCACCGACGACGAGCTCGTGCGGCTGGTCAAGGACTCCAGCGACGCCGGGCTGCTGGCCCCGGCCGACGGGGAGCGCCTGCGGGACGCACTGGAGCTCGGGACCCGGCCGGTCGGCGAGGTGATGGTCCAGCTGAACCGGACCGTCACCGTCGACCTGGGCATCACCCCGCAGGGGCTGGAGCGGGCCGCCGTCGCCTCGGGCTTCTCCCGGCTGCCGGTCACCGGACCCGACGACGGGCTGCTGGGCTACTTCCACATCAAGGACGCCCTCGGCGTCGCGGAGCGCACCAAGGCGCTGCCCACGAGCGCCCTCCACCCTGTCATCCGGGTCGAGATCGACACCCCGCTCGACGACACCCTCACCGCGATGCGTGCCGCCGGTACGCATCTCGCGGCGGTCGCCGGGGACAAGGGCACGGTCATCGGCTTCGTGACCATGGAGGACGTACTGGACGAGTTGGTGGGGGCCGCCGCGCTCTGACCGGCCCGGCGGTGAACACCACCGCGCGAAGCGGAAGAAGAGGCGGCCCGTCGCACGACGGGCCGCCTCTCACGCTTCCCGGCGGAGGGCTCCACCGGTCCGGCCCGAGCGCGTAAGCTCGGCGAATGGCCAAGTACTTCGACGTGCACCCCGCAAATCCCCAGCCCCGCACCATCAGCACGGTGGTCGACAGCATCCGGTCCGGTGCGCTCGTCGCGTACCCGACCGACTCGTGCTACGCACTGGGCTGCCAGTTGGGCAACCGTGACGCCCTCGGCCGGATCCGGTCGATCCGGAATCTCGACGACAAGCACCACTTCACGTTGGTGTGCCACGACTTCGCGCAGCTGTCGCAGTTCGTCCGCGTGGACAACGACGTGTTCCGGGCGATCAAGGCGGCGACGCCCGGCAGCTACACCTTCATCCTCCCGGGGACGAAGGAGGTTCCCCGCCAGCTGCTGCACCCGAAGAAGAAGACGGTCGGCGTGCGCATCCCCGACCACGTCGTGACCCAGGCGCTGGTCGCCGAGCTCGGCGAGCCGTTGCTCTCCAGCACCCTGCTGCTGCCGGACGAGGAGGAGCCGCTGACGCAGGGCTGGGAGATCAAGGAGCGGCTCGAACACGAGGTGGACGCCGTCATCGACTCGGGCGACTGCGGCACCGAGCTGACCACGGTGATCGACTTCTCCGGCGACGAGCCCGAGATCGTACGCCGCGGAGCCGGGGACACGTCCCGCTTCGAGTAGCCCGTACGGCGGCGGAGCCCGCCGCGCCGGCCACCGGTCCTGCCCCGCCGCCCATGACGGGGGAGACTGGCGGGCGTGACAGGTGAGCGACTTCGGTTCGACGGCTGGATCGCCGGTGTGGGGACCGTCTCGGGTACCCGGCTGGTGGTCGGCCACTGGCCGCGTTCGCCTTTCGGGGCGTTCAGCGACGTCATGCTTGAGCGTCCCGACGGCGAACGGGTCCTGCTGGCCCCGTCCCGGCGGATCGCGGACTTCGTGGCCGCCACCTACCGCTTCGACCGGATCGAGGTGGTGCCCGTGACCGTCACCGTCACCGGCGACACCTGGCTCGTCGAGGCGGGGCCGCTGCGTCTGCGGCTGCGGGCAGGACGCCGCTCGGTCCTCGGCCTGCTGCTGTCCGCCGTACCGGCGCCGCTCGCCCGCAGCCCGGTCTGGGCCGCGCTGTGCGACGTGCCGGCCCGATTGCTGATGCCCGGCGTACGCACCCTGGGCCGCGCGGGTCCGGGGCGGCGGGAGTGGTACGGCTGTCTCTTATACACATCT